>NZ_RQFW01000010.1:130000-494954 GCF_004770145.1 Leptospira bourretii
ATCAGGTGTCCGTTATGGATCATTGGGCGAGCTTTTTTCTTCGATAGAATTGATTCAACGGCTTCAGGATCAATTCTGCACATGATTTCATCAGTTCTAATACAGACGCACATTTTCCCGTTTACCATAAAACATAAACCGCCAAACATTTTTTTCTCTACCACATCCGTCTGTCCTTCCATTAACTTCCGAACACGATCCAATAATTTATCATTAATAGCCATATGTTTGAAAGATATAAGATGAATTTCTAGAAATGTAAACTTATATAAAAAAAAAGGAATCAAATTCATGAAGAAAGTTATGTGTTTTTTTCTTTGTATAAGAAAGTGAATTCAAAGGTGGTTTGGGCAAGGGAAAGGTGATTCCCTATTGTTCCAGGGAAAACCACCGTGTCAGTGAGTCGGAATTGTTTTGGCAATGAAGTCGTAACGTATATGCCTTCATTCACGTATGTATCTACAAACCCACCCATCCGAGTTAGGCCAAACGTGGAGTTGCTCATGGGTAGGTTTTGATAAGAGAAAAAAGTTGGCGTTATTTTTTATATTTGAATCTAGGGAATATTGAAAGCAAAGGCAATAAACCAATAGTGAACCGAATTGTTTCTCCACTTTCAGTTAATGAAAATATGAATAACTGAAATAAAATCAAAAACAATACAAGAAATTCTGTATTTATGATTAGTGGCTTCGATCGGTTTTTTATAAGTTTCAACAATTGGCTGAATAAATAAATAAAACAAAGAAAACGTAGCGTATAGAAACAATATTTTATAAAACCTTCCGGTTGATAATTTAAAAGAGTATATTTAAAAGTAATGAAGTTATAAATATTTTTGATGATATGTTTTATGCTGTCCTGTGGATGTTTTTTTATATGATGTATAATGCAGGAAAGTAGGTAATTGCTGTTATCTCGGTGTTCGGCGGTGTTTATGTTTGGCCAACGTCCTTCCCTTGTTGGTTTTGCATCTACTTCAACTAAGTTTCGTTTAGGCATTACCTGTGGCCAGGCTCTTTGAATATTGAAACCAGAATGATTTGTCATCGTTAATTGTTTATGGTGTGTATATAGGTGGTAGTGAAATGGTAAGGTGATAAAAACTAATGGTAAAAATGGAATTACGTAACTTGAGATTTTATATTTTTTTTGTTTTAGAATGTAAACTACGAAAAGACAAATTAACAATGCTATTAAAATACCAAATGGTCTAAGCATATCCAACATTGATAGTAGGAAACCCAATAGTAGTAATTTTAAATGGGATATTTCTTTTTGAGTTTCTAAGTTTTTGCAAATAAGTATGGTGATGCATAAAAGTAAAGGGAATATTATATCGTATGATTGAGGATTGCCCTTGTGAATTCTTAAGGATGCGTAAAAAAAAGTGGCAGAGAATATGAAGCTGATAATAAGTTTAAGAATGTTTTTTCTGCGAAATAGAATGGGGATTGAAAATAAGGTAACAAAACTTGCTTGGTATATCCATTCTGTAACTATTCTAGTATCACCGAATACCTTAACGCTTAGATATTCTAAAATTGTTAGATTGATTGGAATTGGTATCATCAATTCCTTTAAAAATTTGAGATAACTTGGAAAATCTAGGTCCTTATATTCTTCCACCCCATATACATTCATCCATGAAATGACAGGTAGTGCTTTTTGGTTTGAGATTAGTAGTATAGCTCCAAAAAAAAATGCGAAATAGCAAAATTTAATCCAGAATTTTAGGATGCGAATTTTCGTCTTGTGTTGCCAGAAGTTGATCATTAAATTAGTTATAGATTTACTTCTTCCAAAAAGTTCAATGATATTTTTTGTGCCTCTGGTGAGTGAAAGGGGATTTGAAGGCGGTGATTTTTGTATATTCACTTGTTTGAATTAAATCCTCTTTTTCTTTCTCGCTAATGATCTTAAGATTTGGAAAAGTTGATAGTGCGGAATTACGTTTTGGTTTTTGTCTTAGTTGTTTCTGTTGGTCTGATAGAATTTGATTAACATTGAAATCTTTCTTCTTTTTTTCAAAGGGTTTGCAGAGGTTGATGATTGAAACGCCTCAGAGATTATTCTAAAGTCATGTTTGGTGGATACTTTTCACATATCAATTGTTTTGTTGTTTTGGCGGTGGTGGTTTACTTCTTCTCTACTAGGAAAAGAAGAATTTGTATACATTGTTCTATTTTGAGCTGTTAAGTAGCTATTATGCTTACATATCCAAACAAATCACTTCATACACTGTGATTGGTTTGGATTTTCCTTTGACGATGACTTTATCAATTTCTCTAATTTCAAAACCATCATCTAGTGAATATTTGCCTTCTATTTGTTTGTAGGTGGTCTCTGATATTAAAATCGGGCAATTATAATGTTTGGTTAATCCTTCAATCCTAGATGCTAAGTTTACATTGTCCCCGATGACAGTATAATCCAATCTACGGTCGGAGCCAATATTGCCAACGATTGCGTCTCCTGTATGGATTCCAATTCCCATATGTAATTTATCTTGTGGATGCATCATCTTTTGGTTTAACTTTTCTAATTCATGAATCATTGCCACCGCGGATTTAACGGCCCGTAGTGCATCATCATCCTGTTTGAATGGAGCACCAAATATGGTCATGATAGCATCACCAATAAATTTATCAATTGTACCATTAAATTGAAATATGACATCAGTCATACGAGATAGATATTCATTTAAAAACTGTACAACTTCTTCTGCTGATCGATTTTCTGAAAATTTGGTAAAAGACCGAATGTCAGAAAAAAGAATTGTTACTTCTTTGCTTTCTCCACCAGGTTCTAATTGTGCTTTGTTTTTGTAAAATTCGCTGACTAACTGTGAGGGAAGGTATCTTTCCATCATCTGTTTTGCATTTGCCTCTTTGACCATTTCAATATTAGAAACTGTTGTTACATAACCAATGGCAAGTATCATCCCGAGTCCTATCATCATGGGAAAAAAATCGACGGGATATCCTTCACCTAATCCAAGTGAAATCACGAGAAGAAAAACAAAGGCTAAAAAAGCACCATAAATTGTACCTATTTTTGAATGTCTGAGTAGGTTGAATTGGTAAACGAAAATCGCACTAATCATCGCGATAAAATAGATAACACCTTGGCCTCTTTGTATTGTTGGATCAAAAAATAACATTAGACCAATAATGAAATAATCTAATGTGATCGTAAAAAATTTCAAATAAGGTTTATATGAATATAAGTTTAGGAAAAGAAGCACAATCCCTGCGAATACAAAAACTAAAGTGTCCAATAAGAGAGTGATGAGAGTGGGTGTGACAATCGTATAGTTGATCACTTGGAAATATGATAAATAATCCAAAAGGGAGGCGATAGAGAAGATTACAAATCTAACGACTGCTACAGTTTTTTCGTTTTTCATCTCTCTCGAGATTAAAATTTCATCTACGATTGATTTTTTCATTTTATATCTCCAACGTGAAAAAGGTAAAAATACCATTTGGTTTCTTATGAATCTGCAAATTATATATGTTGGATTTAGAATGATCAGACCTTGGCCTTCTTCCCGCGTGTCCAGTAAAACCGAATGACACCGATACAAGCAAAGAAAGCGCAGACAAAAATCCCAGTAGTAGAAAAAATCCCAACAATATCTTTTGCGCTGAAAACTTCGATGGGATTTTTGCCGAATTGGGATACTAAGGGATTGAGGATTCCAACCCAGAGCACAAACACGAACATAAATGCGGCACCTCTCCCTGCCCAAAGGCGTATGATGGCAGGATTACCTGGTTCGATTTTCCCTCGGATGACGATATAGTCAACTAACAGGCCTAATGTCACTCCCAGAAATAACCCTTTGATTAGTCCCAATATTCCAGAGGCAGTGAGTAAGGAAAAAAATGACAGCACAACAAGGAAGAGGAATACAAGAAGGATTGTCAGGATGAATGGACCTCCGACTCGCGCAGCAGGCAGTGAGCCTGATCCCAATTCGATAGAAGAAAAGGCGCTGGCAAACCCACCAAGCCCTGCAATGACTTCAGCTCCCAATGAAAAGAGAATGCTGAGAATAAATACGAAAATCCAAAGTTTCTTGCGCATTCGCTGATTTTTATGATGAGGATGGTTTCTCGCAAGCACTTTGTGAAGGAAAGAATCTTTATGCAAACTGTTGTTTTATTTTTTGATCAATTGTTACTTACATACTTTCCTTGCCGCTTTGTAACATTGATTTTCTAGAATCATTCTGTTTCTTTGAAAAAATCTTTTTCTTTATAAATTCATCCCTAATTTGTTTAATCGAATTGCAGAATTTAAGAGACCTGTTAAAATTCTCCGATACTAGTTTTGAACTGGCAAAAGTTATGAAAAAAATTGTTCCTTTACTATTTCCAATCTTTCTTTTCACAAATTTATCTCTTCATAGTGAAACGATTCTACTCAAGTCGGGAGAAAAATGGGAAGGTTCCATCTTAGCCCAAGACAAAGATTCTGTGACGATCAAACTCGCAGACGGTAACACAAAAGTTCTTTCGAAATCGGTAATCCGAAAAGTTTCCTTTGCGAAAAAGACTGAATCCTCTTCTCCAAAAATCGAACCTCAAGTTTCGGAGAAGGATAAGAAAATCAAAGAAGAAAAAGAACTCGCAGAGAAACAAAAACTAGAAGAAGAAAATCTTAAAGCTAAGGAAGATAAACAAAAAAAGAGAGAGGAACAACTTTCCAATGCGAAACGTCATTATCTAGAAGGTTCCTTTGGGGTGGGAAACGGAGAAAGCCAATCGGAACTCCGTCCTTTCTTTCAAACCATTCAGGTTGCCGGTGTTCTATTTGGTGGTGGTCAAGCAGAAATGTTATCTACCCCATACAAAACCAAAAATCATAACGTTACCGCACGTTTGTTCTATGCATGGAACCGGTTTACCTTTGAATTCCGAGGAACGGAAGCAAAGGGCAATTTGGATGTCGGTGGATTTCAGACACTGTCTTACGGTGGAGGGGGTGGCTCTTCTTCCAGTTCAGACAATACAGCAAATGTTCTTCTCGGAAACGGAGAAACAAAATTCCAAAAAGTTTCTTCAAGGGTCGGTTTTACACCTTATCCTCATTCTTTGTTAGACCTGCAAATTCTAGGTGGGGTGGAGCGAATTTGGACAAAGACCAATCTAGAAGTAGATAGTCTCGGAGGGATTACCGCAACCGGGATCAATCCCAATCGAGTGAGTTATCGGGACACAAGCAATTCACTCAAAGGTTATAGTTTTGGAATTAGGTTTGAATGGAAATTTTTGGAAAGGTTCACCTTACAAGGACAGATTTTACATTTAGATATGCAGGGCCCATCTTCGCTTCGAAGCAACGAATTTCGATTGGATTCCTCTCCTTTTCGATATAGCCAATTTGGTTTGGACTATCAATGGAAATCGACAGGAACTGAAGTGAATGTGAAATTCTCCACGAAGATCAAAGGTGACTTCAGTTTATTTCTGGAAGCGAGCAACATGACTCTAAATAACAAATTGCAGTCAGGTTATATCACAGAAAACGAAGGAGGAGGAAATTCGGATCCGTCTGATATCTTTCTAAAAGTGTATGGACCTCAAATCTTAATTCCAATCTTATATGATTCGAAGACGATCTTGAGTTATGTTCAAGTAGGCGCCAATTATCGTTTTAACTTTTGAAATCACAAACTTGTTTGGATAATTTATCAATCCAAACAAGGATTCAAACTGAATCAAATATTTTCACTGATTGGAGATTTTAATAGAATATAAATTTGGTCACTTTTTCTTGTTAATTGGAAAAGGTTTCTCTTTCGACTCTCCATTTTTCTGCGGCCCTTAAAATTTCTTCCGCGAGCATGGCAAGTGCTGGTCCAGATTTTTTGCGATAACAGAGATAAAATTTTCTTTCTGTGTTCCATTCTGCAAATTTAATTTTTTGCAGTTTGGTGTTAATGGAATACTCTGATAAAAAACCGATTCCAAGTCCTGCTTCCAATGATTTGATAACAGATTCTACACTTCTTAATTCCATAGCAATATTAGATCCAAATTCTTTCGAAAAAGATTTGATCTTCTTCTCCACTGCCTTTCTAAGAGCAGAGCCTGGATGGAAAAATACAAAGGATTGTTTTTTTAGATCTTCGATTTTAATTTTCTTTTTAAGAAAGATTGGATGGTCCTTTGCTGCCACAGGAAAGATTTTATCAGATAAAAATTCCAGAATATTCAGGTTAGGCTCAGAAATGGGGCCAGTCAAAATCCCAAGGTCTACTTCTCCCTTTAATACAGCATCCTTAGTCTCCTTGGCATCTCCTTCTCTTACAGAAAGAGAAAGTCCTGGTCTTTTTATTAAAATTTCCTTTAAGGTTTGAGGTAGGATCCACGCAGAAACTGTTCCCCCTGCCGAAATAGAAAAGTTACCTTTTAGTTCCTTTTCCTTAGTAAAACCAATTTGTATTTCTTCCCATAATTCTTTCATTCGCACTGAATACTGATAGAATCTTTCACCTTCGTGTGTTAGTCGAACAGACCTTCCTCCTCTTTCCAAAACTGCGACTCCTAATTCCTTTTCCAAAAGAAAAATTTGTTTGGAGAGTGCAGGTTGTGTTAATCCCAACCTCGTTGCCGCTTTTTGGAAAGTACCTGAATCTGCAATTTCTAGAAAATAAACGATCTGTCTGAATTCCATATTTACTTATAACTTTTAGTTATATATTTTATAAAACCAATTTATTTGCATTATATCAATTAATTTGATATCTTTATTACCAAGAGGGAAATATGAGACAAACTCTATACGACAAAATTTGGGAAAGTCATCGGATCTTAGAGAATGCAGATTCTGAAACAATTTTATATGTGGATCGTCATATCCTCCATGAAGTGACTTCTGCCCAAGCATTCGAAGGATTAAGAACGAAGAATAGAGATGTGAGAAGGAAGGATCTTACCTTTGGAGTTGTGGATCATAATGTTTCCACAAGAGATCGTAAAAACAGAGATGCTGCAGGACCTGTCTCCCGATTGCAGATTGATACAATGGAGAAAAATTGCAAAGATTTTGGAATCCGTTTGTTTGGTCCAGAAGATCCCGAACAAGGGATCGTACATGTAGTTGGTCCTGAATTAGGATTTACCACTCCTGGATCTGTCATCGTATGCGGAGATTCTCATACAGCAACGCATGGAGCCTTTGGTGCATTGGCTTTTGGAATCGGTACCAGTGAAGTAGAACATGTGCTTGCGACACAAACCTTAAAACAAGCAAAAACAAAATCGATGTTAGTTCGATTTGTTGGTACACCTGGTTTTGGAATCACTGCAAAAGATGTAGTTCTTGCACTCATATCCAAGATGGGAACTGCAGGTGGAAGGGGTTACACTTTAGAATATTCAGGTGAATGGATTCGTTCTCTATCTATGGAAGGTCGAATGACACTTTGTAATATGAGTATCGAAGCTGGCGCAAGGGCAAGTCTCATTGCTCCAGACCAAATCACCTTTGATTATTTGAAAGATAGAAAGTTAGTCCCTAAAGGAAAAAGTTTTGAAGAGGCAGTCGAATACTGGAAGACATTTTTTACAGATAAAGATGCAGTTTTTGATGAGATGATTGAATTAGATATTTCTAATATAGAACCCCAGGTCACGTGGGGAACCAATCCATCTCAGACTTTACCCATCACAGGAGTTGTTCCAGGTCCATATGAATTCCAAGAGAAACGGGCCAGAGAAACGGCAGAGAACACCTTGGAATATATGGATTTAAAACCGGGAACCCCTATGTCAGAGATTAACATCGATAAGGTGTTCATTGGATCTTGTACCAATGCAAGGATAGAAGACTTACGATCAGCAGCAGAAGTTGCGAAAGGAAAAAAAGTCCATCCAAAAGTGCAAGCTTTGGTGGTTCCAGGTTCAGGTTCAGTCAAACGTCAGGCAGAACGAGAAGGTTTGGATCAAATTTTCAAAGAAGCTGGATTTGAATGGAGAGAGCCTGGTTGTTCCCTTTGTCTTGCGATGAATGATGATGTATTAAAACCGGGAGAAAGATGTGCATCCACTTCCAATCGTAATTTCGAAGGAAGACAGGGCAGAGGAGGAAGAACTCATTTAGTGAGTCCTTCGATGGCAGCAGCAGCCGCAGTAGCGGGAAAATTGATAGATGTGAGGAAATTAAAATGAATTCAAAAAAATGGACAATCCATACAGGAGTTCCTGTGTCAATCCCAAGAGAGGATATTGATACGGACCAAATACTTCCAAAACAATTTATGAAATTGATCGATAAAAAAGGTTTTGGAAAACATTTATTTTTTGATTGGAGGTATTTAGATTTAGAAGGAAAGATTCCTAATCCTGAATTTGTTTTGAACCAGGAAGAATTTAAAAATGCAAGTGTGCTCATCGCTGGAAAAAACTTCGGTTGCGGTTCGAGTAGAGAACATGCACCTTGGGCACTTTCTGATTTTGGGTTCCGTGCGATTTTGGCTCCTTCTTTTGCTGATATATTTTCTATCAATTCGGCAAAGAATGGGATTGCTCTTGTTCGTTTGAAAGAAGAAGAAATCCACTTTATCAATGAATGGGTTTCAAAAAATTTGGGATCTCAAATTCGAATCAATTTAGAAAATTTGGAAGTCCAAGCAGGAGACCAAACATTCCACTTCCATTTGGATTTTGCTTCTATCAATCGGATTCGAAACGGTTGGGATGATATCGATATCACTCTAAAAAATTCAAAAGAGATCTTGGAATTTGAACAGATCCGTAGAAAAGAAAAATCTTTTTTGGAAGTGTATTGGTAATCACATTGGATTGGTATGTTAGTTCATGCGAGAGGCTAGAAAGGGCGCGTAGCGGTCGCTTTGCGACCGAAGCCCTGGATAGCTCAGGCCCCAAGGAAACTATTTTGTATCGTGGTCAAAACGAAATTTGTATCATGATAAAATCTTTCGGGACTCGCCCTGAAGAGGTTGTCGATCCATCGTAAGGAGGGGGAGGGAATTCCAAAAGGAAAGTTTTACCTGTGCGCAGAATCACAAAATTTTTAGAAAGGGAGAAGGAGTTAATGGGACATAATCTGGACGTCAATCCACAAACCCCCGCCCGAGTTAGGGTGGAGGGGAGTGGCTCGTGGGAAGCAGGGCGATTTTTATCTACCACAAGTCTTTCGTTTAGGCAAAGTCTTTCCCAAAAACCAAGTTTTTATTCGAAAACTTTTCACCTTTTGGTATGGCTGGTTTTATGCTGACCTTAGTTCGGCGAGAACTGTTTGTAATGTATTGAGCCCCCAGTGTTCGATATATTTACCTTCTTGCAAACGTACAATATCAATGACATCAATTCTAATTTTTTTCTGAGTGGGAGCAATCCCCATGAGAACTCCTTCGTGAGTTCCTGTGATGGCTTTACGTGTTGTCACCTTATCTCCTTCGGCAACTTGTTCATAAATTTCTACGGTTAGATCGGGAAAGGCAGGTTTTAACACCGAACTGAACGTATTCCACATTGCATTCGAATCATTTGCATTTTCAGGTGCGGAACGATTGACGAAGTTTACGTGCATTAGTTCTTTAAAGCTAACTTCATTGCAGTTTTGAATGACTTCTTTGTTGAATCGTTTAACGATGTTTTTGTTTTTTTCTAAAACGTCCATAGATAATACTTTCCAACCAATTAAGTGGATTCAATCAAAAATCTGCGCATTTGCCATTTGTATAAACCTTCTTCTGGGCTAGGCCATTCGAATGGATGGTTTAAACTTTTTCATTTATTTCAAAAATTCGACTGAGAGAAGAGTCACATCATCCTCGAATTTCTCTGAACTTTGGTGTTCTTTTGCCATTTTTGTTAAAATTTCAAGAGAAGATTTTTCTTTCCAAAGTTCTTTTTGTTTGCTCCATTCCAAAAATCCAGAATCTCTAAACAAAGTTTGGTTTTTAGAGCGAACATCAAAGATCCCATCAGAAAATAAAAATAGTTTATCACCTAACGAAAAATTAACTTCGTTATTTTCTCCTTCCCATTTAGGAAGGATCCCTAGAGGTTTTCCTTTGCCTACCAAAGGCGAAACTTTATCTTTTGACCCGAAATAAATATCTTCATGGCCTGCTTTAGACCAAATTATTTTGTGATGTTTCGAATCTAAAACTACGGCAACAGCAGTGACAAATAAACCGGCTGTGTTTCCAAATAAATAAGTGTTTAGACATTCCAAACAGGCAGAGGGGTTGTTTTTAGGTGTATCTGGAAGTTGTAGTACAAAGTGTAACATTGCAGATATCATACCTGCTGCAAAACCATGTCCTGAAACATCCGCTAGGAATAAAAAAGTTTTTCCTTCACCTAATTCTTGTACAATGTAGTAATCACCTGCAATTCCATCACTAGGCAGGAATTTTAATTCGGTAGAGATCAAAGTATGATCATATTGTAACTCAGGCAAAAGTTTTTTTTGAATTCGGATACCACGGGTTAGTTCTTCCCTGAGATAAAATTCTTTTTCCTTTAAACGTAACGCATTTCGAATCACACTCAAAAGTTCTGATTCTAAAAATGGTTTGGATAAATAAATATCTGCTCCTTCTCCATGAACTTCTTTTCTTGTGGTTTCGTCTGCTTTGGCAGTGAGTAAAATGATCGGAAGAGAGTGGAGGTGTTCTTTTTTTCGGATTTCACGAATTAAATCAAGTCCACTTAAGTTTGGCATCATTAAGTCGGTAATGACTAAATCTGGAGATTCGGATAATACAGTTTCGAGTCCCGCCAAACCATCTGCCGCAACCAAAACATGAAAACCTACTCGAGTTAAAATTGATCCTAAATAAGAGCGTAAATCGGGATTATCTTCGACTATCAGTAGTTTAATGTTGTTTTTGGTATTGATTGTTTCTGGAAATATTGGTGGATGTGTTACCTCTTCTGGTATATATTCATGTCGGGTAGGGAAGTAACGTTGGATATTTGTTTGTTGTTCTATATTGTGATTTTCGCATAAAGGCAAAGTAAAATAAAAATGTGAACCTTTGCCCAGTTCGCTTTCTACACCAACTTTTCCCCCATGGAGTTCCACTAATTCCTTTACTAAGGCCAGGCCTAAACCTGTTCCTTCTTGTTCCCTTGTGAGTGATGCTTCGCTGATTCCAAATCGAGAAAACAATCTTCGGATTTGGCTTTCTTCCATTCCAATCCCAGAATCTCGAACAGAAACAATGGCTTCGTTTTCTTTTCTTTGTAATTCCAACCGGATCTTTCCACCCTCTCCTGTAAATTTAATCGAGTTAGAAAGGTAATTGAAAATACATTTGTCAATTTGTTCAGGGTCTACATTGACAAATAAAGTTTCTTCACATAATGCGAGTTCGAAACTTATATTTTTTCTTTTTACGTAAGCTGTAAAATTTTCGGAAATTTGAATTAAAAAATCACCTAACGGAAGTGAAATTTTTCGAAGTTCCATTCTACCTGATGTAATTTTTTGTAAATCAAGAAGTTGGTTCACCAAACGAGTGAGACGTCTTGATTGGTTTACGATGACTTTCACTTCTGAAGGAGATAGGCCTTCTGAACGCTTTAGCGCAGATTCAGAAGGTCCTGCAATTAATGTAAGAGGGGTTCTTAATTCATGAGATATGTTTTGGAAAAATGCGGTTTGGGCTTTGTTTTCTATTTCTAAAGAATCCTCAGCAATGTTTGCTGCCAGGGTAAAGTAATAAGCAAAACCTGCATGAAATAGAGTAGAGAATATGATGTTGGATACATTGATGAGTGCAAGAAAATTCGGTGTCCAATGGTAAATTGGCGGATACGACATTGAATAATAATAAGTAGAAGCAAAGAGTAAACAACCGATGACAATACTTCCAAATTTGAGAAAGTTTTTTCCAGGAGGTAGGAGAAAGATACCCGTTGCAAAAAGCATCATATAATACTGGTAACCTGCCCCCCATCCAAAAAAATACGTTGCCGCTAAAGCATGGAGAAAGACCTCTGAAAAACAAAGATACAAAGAAGTGAATAAATATTTTTTGCGGTTGATCCAGATTGTAAACGCAAACCAAATCACACTTCCTAGATTAAAGAGTGCCATTTCCAAAGTGCCAACAGCACTAAAGAAAAAAATGAAAGCAAAGTGGATGAGACCGGCTAAAACATAAATGGAGTTGGTTGCGACGTAATACCTTTGGTAGCGGAGTTCTACGTTAGCTGGAGATTGAAACAAGGAGCGAACAAATGTTAAAAATTGGGCCATTCGATGCCAAATAAACCAGGTGTCAGAAGAAAAGTCAAGAAAAGCTCTAAAGGTTTCCTGAATTCAAATGGCTTGTTGTTTCTGATTCCCAATCCACCTGAATCAGCAAATTTTCCATTTGTTGAAAACTTGGCGGAATTGGACTGACTTCAAATCTATTATTATTAAATATATTATTTCCTAAATTTGTTTTCTTCTGAATTTGTCTTTGCAGATAGATGAATCGATACCGAACTTTGGGAGTCTTTGGATTTTCGTTTTTTAGTTGAGTTGTTAAGAACTTTGGTTAGAATTTGACAGGAAAAAGGTTAAGAGCTTTTACAAAAGTTTCATTGAAATTGGTAATTAATTTTTAAATTAATTATACGTGAAATATAAAGAAGGAGTCAAAATTTGTTTCAACATCTAGGTTCTATTTTTTCTGTCCTTATTTCTCTTCTGACTCTATTTTGTCAGGTAACTTCGCATCAAGTAAAACCCTACACATCTGACAAAATCACTGAAAGTGTTCCTCTTTCTCCACAACCGAAACATTGGGTGGAATTGAAAGTTGTCAAAGTGGCTGATTGGGAAGCTTCTCTTGCTGGACTTTTGGATCTGGATGATCCAAAGGCTAAGATGGCTGGATTAAAGGATCGTTTAGAACCTATTTCTATATACTTTTATGTCATCAAACATCCTATATACGGAACGTATTTGATTGATTCAGGGATAGGAGAAAGCTTCTCTAAGGGTGAGGCAGGAGCTTACGTAAGTTCCATTGTGGAATCTCAGATGAACTTGAAGCGCTTAAAAGTTTACGAAACAACAAATGTGTATCTTTCTAAAAACAAAATTGATCTAAAGGGAGTTTTTTATACTCATTTGCATTTGGATCATGTGTTGGGTGCTTATGAATTGGATCGATCTGTTCCATTTTATGTTGGGCCTGGGGAAGTGACAACGCACCAGTTTATTAATTTATTTGTACAAGGTTCCACGAATCGTTTGTTAGGAGAAAATCCAAACTTGCTTCAACTTGATTTAAAAAAAAATCAAATTAGAGTTTTGGATTTTTTTGGAGACCAAAGTTTTTTTGTCATCGCTGTTCCAGGTCATACCCCTGGTAGTTTGGCTTTTTTTATCCCGACGAAAGATGGTTCTCATTTGATTCTGGGTGATTCTTGTCATACGGAATGGGGTTGGAAAGAATCTGTTGTTCCAGGGGCATTTACCACTGATGCAAAACTCAACCGTAAAAGTTTAGAATTTTTGAAAAAATTGGCAGAGACAAACAAACCAAAGTTTGTGTATCCAGGCCACCAGGAAAGAATTCTTAATCAAAAATAAGAATCAGTCTTTTGGTCATTGTTTGGCCCCCTAATGGAAATTAAACTATGAATTTAATATAGAAATTAAAGAATATTAAACTTTTACTTTACATGAAATATTAATAAAACCAAACTTTGTCAGCAATGTTTCGACTTTTGGCAGGTTTGGTTTTTCTTTTTATTGGTGTTAGTCCTCTCTTGGCGTCACCTTCACAGTCCCGGTATTCCACTATTTTGAAAAGCGGGGTCGGTGAGTATCCGTTAGGTTTTCATATGGAAATTCTAACACTTCCGCCGAATGAAAATTTAACTTTTGAGGAAGTGCGAAAATCAAATCGTTTTAATGAGAGTAAGTCTCTGTCCCCCAATTTCGGTTTTACAAAAAATATATATTGGGTTCGGTTCGAAGTACAAAATGAAGCAAATGAACGTGATTGGTTCATTCATGTTTCCTATCCTTTGTTGGATAAAATAGATTTTTATGAACAAAAAGATAAAACCTGGAAACAAACGGTAACTGGAGATTCTTATGTATTTTCTCAAAGGCCTTTAGAAGAAAAAAGTTTTATTTTCCCAGTCAAACTCCAAACTAAAAAAAGTAATATATATTATTTTCGGTTCGAAAGTGAAGGGACGGTACAATTTCCCATCACTTTGTATTCGCATGAACGATTTCTAAAACTCAAAGAAAAAGAAAATTTATCTCTTGGGATTTATTATGGAATTTTATTCGTTCTCGTCATTTATAATTTAATCCTTTTGTTTATGTTACGGGATTTAGGGTATTTGTATTACCTTTTGTACATTAGTTTATATGGATTGTCACAATCAGTATTGAATGGTTTGGCGTTTCAGATTTTTTGGCCAAATTCGCCGTATTGGGCAAACGTAAGTTTACCCTTTGTGGGAGGTTTTTCTTTATTTTGGGGTCTTCAATTCACAAGGAGTTTTTTAAATACAAAAAAAAATACTCCTACTTGGGATAAAATTATTTTTATCTTAATGGGGATGATGTTATTTCTAATGTTATCCTCTTTCATCTTTTCCTATTATGTGAATATTTATTTATTAGCATCCTTAGTCATGTCTTTTGCCGTATCGGTTTTTCTTGTAGCTGTTGTTTGCTGGGACAAGGGATACAAACCGGCAAGGTATTTTTTAATCGCGTGGGTGGCACTTCTATTTGGTGTAGGGATCTATTCTCTAAAAGGATTTGGAATATTACCTGCAAACATTGTGACCGAATATGGCTTACAAGCAGGTTCTGCGATCGAGATGTGTTTGTTATCTTTGGGTCTTGCTTATAAAATCAAACTTGCTAATTCCGAAAAGAACAAAGCAGAAAGACGGATGGTCACATACAAGGCCAAATTGCAAGATGCAAAACTTGTTTCTTCTAGGTTAGAGGTGGAATTATTAAAAAACAACATACATCCGCATTTTTTACTAAATTCAATCAATGCGACCATCATTTGGTTGGATGAAGACCCAGAAACGGCAAAACAATTATTAACTGCTTTGTCTGATGAATTGAGAGCCATTTTAAAATTAACTAATCGAAAAACTATTTCCATAAACGAAGAAGTTGGAATATGTAAACGTTACTTAGAAATCATGAGTTTACGGAAAGAATCGAAATTTGAATTCAAAACAGAAGGTGTGAGTTCTAAAGATATAATTCCACCTATTGTTTTATTGACATTAGTGGAAAACGGTGTGACCCACGGTTACCAAGGAAAAAATTCGGGAACGTTTACTCTAAAGAAAAAGAAAGATAAAAACAAAACCAAATACATTTTGTTCAATGATGGTTTACCAACAACAAAATCGGATTCATTAGGAACAGGGATCAAATACATAAAGTCCAGGTTGCAGGAGGCCTTTCCAAATAAGTGGGATTTTAATTCCAAGGTCGTAATGGGAGGTTGGGAAAATACAATCACACTAATGGAATAAACAGTGCCACTGGCACCGATATAGTGCGTTTCGCTCCAGTATCTTTGCAATTTTTTTTATCTTCATTATCTTAACCAAAAGGATAAAAAGATGAATACAAAAATATTAACAATCACCTCTCTTCTGTTTGCTGCAAATATTAGTTTTGCAGATCCTGTGAATAAAAAAGATGATAAACCTCTTATCACTCAAGTTCCAGAGGAAACAACAAAGACCAATTCAGAATTAGAAAAATATTATGCAAAACTAAAATATCCGCCTGGTTTTTATGAAGGAGCTTTTTTGATCAGTTTTATGGGAGGAGGGACACTTGCACCCAGTGGATCTTTTATTAGCCATGAAAAAAACTATGATAGCACTTTACAATATAAGATTGTAACAAAAGAAGTAAGCCAGGATTATTACCCTCAAGGATTGATTCGAAATGACCAACCTGGATTGTATTTTAAACCTACATACACTCCTGGTGTTGCTTCTCAGTTTGATTTTGAATATGGATGGAAAGAAAAAATTGGGCTTGGATTTACTGTCATGCAAAATTCTATGAAAGCAAAAAGACAAGATGTAATCCCGGGTTTATCATATTACAAAGAATATGTGGATCCTTTTCCAAGAGAGCGAACGATTTATCGGGGAAATTCGATGAGTTTCCTTGCTACCTACCATCCCATTCCAAAAAACTTTTTTGATCCATATCTTGCGGCAAGGGCAGGTGTTGTTTCCTTTACAGGCGAAGCCCATTCAGGAAATTCACATGATAGATTTGTTTATAGCAATCAAATCACAAGTGGAATTGGGAGTATTGTAGGATTGGGTGCTGGTCTTAATATTTATTTGGGACGTTATTTTGGAATTAAGGCGGAAGTTGATTATTATCGAGAGTTTTTAAAGGCTGACCAATTTTCAATGCGTACACTAAATTCTTATCAAGCAATGGTAGGAGTATTTGTCAATTTATCAAATGTTCAATATCGACTGGAACAGTATTAGAAGCAGGTTTTAGGTTTTGAGAATTTTAATCGTAGAGGACGAAACTGTAGCGGCAAGAGGATTGGAGCGTATTTTGCGTGAAGTTCTTGGATCTAGGATTTCGTCCTTACGTATTGAAAAAACTCTGATTGGTTCTCAATGTTTCATTCAGGAAAATGAAATTGATCTTTTGTTTTTGGATCTAAATTTGGATGGTGACATCGGTTTTGAATTGCTAAAAGAAACTTCTGCTGCCTCTTTTTTGACGATCATCACTTCGGGAAATACGGCAGAAGCAATCCAAGCTTTTGAGTATGGCGTTCTCGATTTTGTGCCCAAACCAATTCATAAAGAAAGAATTACGAAAGCACTAGGTAAGTTTCAAACTAACAATGGGCAAACAAAAACAAAGTATCTTGGTGTAAAACAAGATCACAGTTTGTCGTTAGTTGCAATTAAGGACATTCTGTATGTACAATCCTTTGACAAACGAGTTAAAGTTTATCAAAAAAATGGAGAGATGATCGTACACAACAAAAGTCTTGAATCTCTATTAAAGGTTTTACCGACATATTTTTCCAGAATCCATAGATCGTTCATTGTGAATGAAAAACATATCAAAACCATTATTACTTCCGCAGGAGGTTCTTACCATGTGGAATTAAAAACTGGAACCAAACTCAAAATGGGTAGAGAGTTTTATAAGGAATTAAAATCCAAGTTATCGTTCCATTGGAAGGGTTAAGAATTTGAAGTTTATTCCATCCTTTCGTAGATACCTCGTTCAATTTTGATCGAGTTGGTTTTTAAAAAATCTGGCATTACAAATCCTTGTTTTTTGTATTCTAAGAAGACCATTTCCTTTGCTCTCTCTAAACATTGTTTGTCTTTCCAGATGGCAATGGTCACAAATTGGATCATCCCGTTTTCCTCTCGGATAAACACCTGATCTTCACAAAATCCTTCTAAAGATTTGATAAAATCACGATTGATTTTGGCTCTTTCTAAAAATGCTACTTTGGATTCAATAGGCAATTGGAATCGATCGATTAGAATTTGGTTCATGGTTTCCTCTGATTTGGATTGTATCCTTTATATTACAGGGAATTGGATTTCTAAACTTGTAAAAAATCAGAAAAGGGGTTGGATTACCAATTTTGCGGTTGTTGGAAAAAAAGTTTTGGTGATTCTCCTGTGAAAAGTTTGAATTCTTTATTAAAATGCGACTGGTCAAAATAACCAGCTTCTTGAGCAAGATTTGTCAAATTGGTTTCTTTTGAATATGACCTGATCAGAGTGTGAATTCGAAGAAGGTTCGCATATTGTTTTGGAGTGGTTCCAATTGTATCTTTGAATTTTTTTTCAAGTGAATCGAGACTAATGGGTAATCCTTGTTTGATATCGTTCATTTTAATTTGTCCTTTTGACAAATTAATTTTCTGAAGAGTTGTGTTAATACTTGGATCAATTCTTCTGTTTTTTTTGATTTGAATTAAAAAATTTTCAACTAACAGAATACATTCTTCATTTGACTTTGCAAAAAATAATTGTTCTTCCAAAGTTTCTAACAAACGATTGGAAATGAGATTTTTTAAACCGATCGTTTTTCCAGAAAATTCAGAAATAGGTTCTCCGAAAAAAACTGATGCACCGATTCCCGAAAGAATGACTAACAAGGCAGATGAATTTTCTGGATAGAGGATCTTTCTTGCCGTTTTTCTGAGGCCTGCAATCCCTTGCCGAGGCAAATCATAAACCGAATTTGATTCGAATGAACGAAGGTTCCCTCGTAGTTGAAAGGATAAAACTAAGTTTGGGTTAGGTAAGATACGATTTTCATTCCCATCTTTTGATTCGATGATGAGATATTTTTGCACAAAGGGAAGTAAAACAGCGGTCGGAAAATAGGTAAATATCTTCATTCTTAGCAATGGGAGTGCAAACGATCCTTTCAAAGGTTAGAATTTTTCTCCCCAGATGACAAGAAGATTTTACGTGGTTCTACGCAAGCGAATCCAGTGCAAGTGAACATAAGTTTCCATAACAAAATAGAATCTATCGAATGATTCGGCATAAGACCTTGGAAATTTCTTTCGTTTGACAATTTATCTGTGCCTTCTTATTTTTATCTCCAAAAGAGTCCGACCAAATTGAAACCATCTCTAACAACAGTTTTATTTTTCTTTGGATGTTTCGTTGGCTCCTTATTTTTATCCTGCAAATTTCCAAATTTAGAGAATGGTTGTGATCCTAAATCGGAATCCTTTCGAGATCTTTACTTAGCAAGGATCCTTGTGGACGACGATCGAGAGTTCTGTGGTTCTCGGGCACCGAATCGGTCCATCTGTGAAATGGATCCACTGGCCATCATCCAACCCAGGCGATGGAAATATGTTTCAGAAGAGATTCGAAAACAAATCTCACTTGGGTCAACGGGAGTTTCCTTCAGTAGTTTTACTCCTCCTTATGCAGGCACAGCAAAGTGGTTAGGTGGAGTTCTTAGCGATAACCAAAAAATATATTCAGCGCCATACAATCAATCCGATGTTCTCGTGATCAATCCTTTGACAAATGAAACCTCTACTATGGCTACAGGGGCAACAGGCGCAGCTCAATGGGAAGGAGGTGTTTATGCTCCCAATGGAAAAATTTATTTTATACCGAGGGATGCTGATTCCATTCTTGTGGTTGATCCATTCAACAACCGAACTTATTTTTTACCTTCTCCAGAATTGGGGCTTGGGAAATGGAGAGGGGGAGTGCTTGCACCCAATGGATTGATTTATGGAATTCCTATGAGTTCCAAAAAAATTCTTGTGATTAACCCACAAACGGATGCTATTCGGACGATTCCTTCTCCGCTTACTCTTACGAATATGTGGGAAGGTGCTGTCCTGGCCCCCAATGGTAAAATTTATGCCTTTCCAGTCGATATCGATTATATTTTTGTATTGGATCCTTTTTCTGAAAAAAGTTATGTGATCCCAAGTCCAAAAACCGGTCTTGGAAAGTGGAGGCACGGAGTCCTTGCACCTAACGGAAAAATATTCGGTATTCCTTCCAACGATACCGAATTTTTGATCATTGATCCCAATTCTGATGTTTTGAATTTATGGGTTTCTCCTGTCGTCGCTTCGGCAAAATGGAGGGGTGGCATTCTGGCAGCCGATGGAAGGATCTATACAATACCTGCTGATATCACCGATTTCATTGCATTTGATCCAGATACGTTTGTTTCCACAACGTACAATTCAGGTATTGCCGGTGGAAACAAATGGGGTGATGCAGTTTTGTCACCTAACGGAAAAATATATACAATACCACATACAGAAAATCAAATATTCGTCATTGATCCGGGCACTAATGGGAAGATCTGTGGCAATTTGTTACGAAGTAGTTACTGGAATGTGTATTAATATACTGAAACTTGAATCTTTCTAAATTTCAATTGACACTTAGTTTTTAACATCTATAAATTGGTATGCGATGGAAAGCATCTGAATTTTGGAAAAATGCATCTCCAAATGAATTATTAGATTTCTTTCAATCTGTAGAACAGGGAACCGACTTAAAATCTTTAGCTGACCATATGATGGCAGAAGAAGAGTTTTGTGATTTGGTTTTCGAATACCTTTGGCTTCTTCGTTCCGAAGAAGGTTCACGACGTTTCTTAAATGACGAAAACCTAACACCAGAACTTCTAATGAAGTTTATTTATTTTGGATATGGAAAACAATTTTTAACCGGAAATTTTGATTCCAATTCTTACTTTTTACAAATTAGATCTCTTTTTGATTCTGCACAAAGTTTGCGAATTTTATCTCTTGCAGAGGAAATGGACCGAGATCCAACTCTAAAAATTCATCTATTGTCAAATTTAGATCCACAAACATGGGAAGCTTATTTTGATATATTAGAACAAAATAATATGACAATGCAAGCCTTGCTTGGTATTTTTTCTAATCTTAGAGAAAATGAAATTAGAAAAATACTTTTGAATAGTCATACACTGTATTATTACTTAAGAATGATGATGGTATCTGGCAAAAAAAAAATAGCTGAACAATCTCCTAAAGAAAAAGAAAATCGAATTCGATTGGAGTCGATTTTGGATTCCATACATATTTGGGAAACATTTTGCCAACAATTGCGTGAACAATTTGATTTTCAATCAGAAGGGAAACTTGCACCGAATAAAAGGAATCCCGATCGTTTATCTCTTGTTCTGCGAGAATTAAAAAAACTCCCTTCTCCGGACCGTCCGGATGTTTTGGCTTACTTGAGTGGAAATGGGGCTGTTCTTGATGATTGGGAGGAAACGACTATCCTTTCGGCACTTGCAAACTATGATCGGGTGGGAAAATACTTTTAACCTTAGAATTTAAAACCATTCCAATTGATTGGTTTTTACTCGAATTTTCCATTTTTTAGAAAATTTCTTTTTTTTCTTCTAATTCAAAGTATCTTTTTTAAAAACTCTTCTTTTTCTTTCGTCACCTGGTATGTGAGGGTTTAGGGGGGATTGAATGGAAGTTTTGGTTTATGATTTTTGGAAAAAGAGCTCACCCCAACATGCTAAGGAATCGTTTGAATTTCTTTTAACGACACCAAATCTTCATGAATATTTAGAAATCCTTTTTGAAGTAGATGAACTCGTAGAGTATTTTTGTAGTTATTGTTGGATTCTCCGGGAAGAAGACGTTTTAAAGGAGTTAATCAACCATTCCGCCATGCCTGTCAATTTGATTTGTAAGGCTGTGTATTATGGATTTGGAAAATACATTAAAACGGGAAATATCACTCCTGATTATTATTTTTCTATTTGGGCAAAAATCATTAGTTCAGAGAAAAGTTTAGAATTGTTGCTGAATGAACCTATGGTTGAAAAGGACGTAACATTTCAATTGAACTTACTCAGTAACCTAAATGCTAAACAATGGGAAGAGTATTTTGAATCTTCAATCGCAGAGTCTGGAGATCAAAATACAGACTCATTTCTTCGTATTTTTGAAAAAATTGATTCCATTCATTGCAAACGTCTTTTGTATCGTAATCCAAATTTATACCAATACTTGCGGATGTTAGTTGTTTTTGATAAAAAGGAATCAGTTCCTGGATTTTTGTTTCAATTAGAAAATAATCTCAAAACAATTCATAGGTGGGAAGAGTATGCCAATGCGAAGTTACGAGAATTCTCTCCGAAAGAAGAAAGAGAAAAAACTCCAAGTCGAAGAAATGTCAATCGATTGACGGACATACTCAGAGACGGACTATTTATCGCTGATGTTTCGGATCGACTCGATTTTATTGAATATTTAATGATACGAGAAGTGATAGTTGATGAACAAGAAATGGATATCATCTGTCAATTTGTTGGATTGTCTGATTCAAATGGAAAAATCGAAACTAAATTTTCCTCTATCCTTTCTTGTCCTGTCAATTATCCGCAATCAAATGTATTGGATGTTGCGGAAGTTTACAACTCCAAAGTGAACCCAACATTGATCTGACGGAAGGGTCCTGGTTGAATTCCTGTTGGTAAACGTCCCGATACATATTGTTTGTCCTGAATGTTTTTTGCATTGATAAACACAGACCATTTATCTGGGGATCGATACCCTAAACTAGTATTCCATAATTCTACCTTGGGTATGACTCCTTTATTGCCATCTTCTGATTCATCCTTGGTGTTGAGTAAATCGGAATATTGTTTCCCAATGTATTGGTATTCCAATCGACCATAATATCCTTGGGGAGAAGAAACACTAACAGCAGTAGTGATTGTCTCTTTTGGCACATAAGGCAAATAATTTCCCGTTGTGTCTGTTGGAATGTACTGGTAGTTGTTGGTGGTATAAGCAGGCAAAATTTCAATTGTCTCCTTTCCGTCGCTTGTTTGGGAAACTGGGAATGGATTGAAACTTCTCGACTTTGCTTCAATACGAGAATAAATAAACTCGATAGGAACTCTCCATTCTGACTTTTGCATTTTTGCCGGATCCCAGACAATGACAGATTCCCCTCCAGTGTGTGTTGAGTAACCAGTGTTTGCTGGTCTTATTCCGTTTTCACCGCCAACTTCATTTACGTTAATGATTTGGTCGCGAAAATACATCTTATATCCAACAAGTTCTGTATAAAGATAGGAAGTGATATCTCCTCTGATTCCAGTTTCATAATTTGTAGATGTTTCTGGTTTTAGGCGATAATCGTTTCCTTGGGGACTAAAGGAGGTTCCAAACGTAGGAGGTGAAAATCCTTTGTGAGCACCTGAAAACCAAATAAACTTTTTTGTAATATCATAGGTAATCCCAAGCCCAGGTAGGATGATATGAGTCCTTGATTCGCTGGAACTTCTACGATTCACGGAAACATCATTTGGCAAAACGGCTCCAAGTCTGTAATCTTCTTGGGTCGCTTGTCTTCTTGTCGTAATGGCTTTTTGTCTCACTTCTTCATAACGTACACCTGGAATGAGTTTCCAGTTTTCTGAGATTTGGATTCTGTCTTGAAAGTAAGTAGAAAAAGCTTCTATCTTCCTTTCTTGTCGATTGAGATTGAAGTTTGGTAAAGAAGGTTGTGCCAAATTTGTTAAAAGAGATTCTTCTTGGATGATTGCTTTAGAAAGATAACCTAAAGGATCGTCGGTTTTTTTTACATTGGTTTGAGTTAAATTATTTTCACCATGGACTCTAACACCAAGGTCTGTTTCATGTTTGAGTCCGAACGTAGAAAACTTAGATTCTAGTTTTGTTTCCACCCCTCCCACCATAAAAGATTGATCTCGGCTAATATACGATTCACGCATATAAATTGTATCACCTGGTCGATTCCCGATGATCCCAGGAGAATACGTGCGAAGTGTATCTAGTGGAGCATTTAGATAACCACCTGTTGCAGATTTCCCAGATAAAAAATCTTGTCTGACCCAGTTTCGTTCTGCTTGCGAAAAGTATCCCCGTATAATGAGTGTATGTTCATCAGATAATTTCCAATTGTGGGAAATAACTGATTGGCCTCGGTTTAATTGTTTTTCATCATATTCGGCTGGATTGATTTTAGGATCCATCCGGAAGAGCCCTTGTGAAAGACCTAGATAAGTTGACTGTGCATTTTGGACATGATATCCTAACTTAATCGTCGTACTATGATTTTCGTTCCAATCTTGAATCCATTTTACGTTACCTTCAGTCACATCAAAATTTTGGTAATTACGAAATCCATTTCCTTGTTTTCTAAGTAAAGATACTTCGAATGCACTGGATCCAAAACTTTTTCCATAAGAATTGTAAGTGGATAGGTATCCGTTTTCTCCACCCACATTTTTTGTATAAAAAGTTGATTCGACTGGCGGACGTTTGGTGACAAAGTTTACGATCCCACCGATTGTGTTTGGTCCAAATAAAATGGAACCTGAACCTTTGATGATTTCAATTCGTTCCATTCTTTCGATGGATGGAGAGTAATAACTTTCTGGTTGACCATAAGGTGAGAGTGAGGTAAGGATTCCATCTTCTAAAATTAAAGTTTTTCTGGATTCTTCATTGCTCACACCTCGAAAACCAATATTTGGTGTGAGTCCAGCCGCATCTTGGAAACGAACACTGGCACCTGGAGATCTTCGTAAAGCCTCCATGGGATCAGTGGGTGAGGCCTCTTCTAAATACTTTTTATCAATGATGTAGGCGGAACCTGGAATTTTTTTTAAGTCTTCTTTTTTGTTACCAATGACATGAATCCCCTCATTTTTTTGAGGTTTTGATTCTTGCTCTTCCGTATTGTTTTGAGAAAAAATGGCAAAGTTCCAAGTGAAGATCAGATATAAAAATAAAATTGTGCGTAATTGATAAAAATTCATCGAAGGAGTCCTTTTAAAGGGAAAAAATTTACATTGATTTTTGTTAAATCTTCGTTAGGTGGAAAAAGCGGCCTAGCCGGTTTCCCATTGATTGATACATCCGATTGAACATACACTGGTACGTCTTTGGCACCGGTGAGTTCCATCCCTTTTTTTTGCAAATGTTTGGCATACTGCAAGATATGTTCTGGTTGGATGGTCATCATTCTGTATTGGTATTCGGTTAGTTCTTCTTTGGGATCGATTGGTTTGTTCTGAACAAAAAAGACGACTCGGCCAACTTTGTCTGCTACCATCACTTGCCATGAAAATTTGATTGCTTCCTCTGTCCAAATGACTTGTCCAGGGTAAAAAATATGTCGGAAAGGAATTGTAATCTGTAATGTGAGATAGGTGATGAGCAGATATTCTTTAAATCCAAATTGTGTTTCTCTTTTTTGGGGTATTACGGAAGATTTAGAAATATCGTTTTCTATATTCAGCTTCAGAAATTTTGTTAGAAATGTTTTAGGCCAATTTGGTTCAAAAAATATCAGAGAAGAAAGACTCATCACAATGGGAAAGATTCCAATGGGAAACAGAAACGATGTGAAGGAGTGGAAAAATAATACAACAAGCCATGCATAAAAACGAAATCGTTTTGTACACAAAAGGAAGGGGATTGATAAATCAAATAGTAATCCAATCCAAGAAAAAACAAATGCAGTGACCGGGAGTCCAAGGATGGGATCAATGATTGGCAATTTTCCTTCCGATTGGTACAACCATAATTTTAAAGGCAGAGCTTCAAACAGCCAATCTGGTTGGAGTTTGGCAACTCCTCCAAAAAAATAAACAAGCCCCATTTGAATTCGAAAAGTATATAACCACAATTTAGGTATCGGATCTACATTTGGTATCCATTCTTTCCATTGAAGGATAGGTAGATTGGATTTGGTAACAGGAGATAACCAAAGTAAAAAGCCAAGTAAGGATATTAAATAATAATGATTTAAGTAGATTGTTGCATCTGAAAAATGAAACCAAGTGAAACCAATCGTAAAAACGAACAGATTGAATCTTAAAAAGTACCCCAAGAAAATCCCAAGGGCAGAAAAAAGTAAAATGACAAACAATAGATAAGTAAATATGGGCGGTAGTGGGTGGATCCATTCCCAACCAAAGTGTTTAAAAAAAAATGTTGGTTTAATAAAATAAGAATGAATCCATCCAAAATAAAAATATCGAATGATTAAGATGGTCGTTGCAAAACCATACCCAATGCGAAAAAAATGGAGGGATAATGAAGGAACAGGTTTGGATAAATATTTAGTCACCGTCATTTGAACTAACTCCAATGGTTCCGCCAAGTGCACTGATGAGTTCAGTACTAATGAGCACTCGTAGCCTTTTAAAATCACCTAGCATCAGTTCAACGTCTTGGTTTCCTGTAGTGATTGCATTCTGTAGGGTTCCGTATTTTGTTTTTACAGAATTTACAGAAGCGGTAGTGATTTTGATTTGTTCTTGTAATCTCGGAACCACAGTGTCACTTCTTAGGGCTAAAAATTTATACAAACCGGCATCCCCAATATCAGAAAAACCTTGGAGATTTTGTAATAAAGAATCTAAAGATAAATTTGCGTATGGTGTTTCTACTTTCGTAATATCTTTGACACCTAAATTTGTAACCCTTAATCCTGATGGTTCTGCAATTTTGATATCAACCATGGTATTGCAAAAAAATACCATTTGGTTTGTCAGTTCGGTTAGTCCATCTTTTGTATTTGGATACTCCCGGCTTCCTTTCCCTGCATTGGTAAAAGAGTAATAAAAAGATGAACTTCTTGATTTATCCCAATGGAAAATAAGTAACCCTGTTTGTGTTTTGATGTCTTGGATCAGTTTGGTTAAGTAGGTTTTCCTGTTTGCATCACCAAACGCTGTGTTGGTGGTTGTGGCATTGTCTTTAAAAAGGAGATATTCTACTGCATCCAATCCATCCACTCGAAGACCATTCGGAGCTAAGTTGGATGTAATTTTTGATTCTATGGATGTTGGATCAATCGGGAAAGATTTTGAAAAACTATCTAAATACAGATATACATTATAGGGGATGTATGCTGGTCCAAAATAGGCCCATTCAATTTGCCGGTAGGCTAAATCTGCCTCGATCCAAGCATTTTTAACAAGGTTTAGGTTTGTGGTATCTGTTGTGGCGACGTAAGTGGTCGCAGCAGATTGTAAGGCCAATACTTTGTTATCTAAGTTTGTATACTTGGGGATAATTAAGTTATTAGAAATATCCAGAAGCAAACTAGAAGTTGTATAGGTTTTTAAATAACTATCAACCAAACCTAAAATTTGTGCTTTTTTGGAAGCACCATCTGATTGGATTCCACAATTAAATAAAAATATATAGAACCCATATATAAAAAACTTTGGAAAACTTTTAATTCGCTTCATAATGATTTAAGAAAACTAATGATTTTGGTTCTAGATTCTTTTGGTAAAACTTTGTAATTATTTTTACTTTGTTCCGCTTCACCGCCATGCCAAAGAATTGCTTCCTGAATACCTCTTGCTCTACCATCATGTAATAAAAGTTCGTGGCCATTGACTCTTTCGATAAGGCCAAGTCCCCAAAGAGGAGTGGTCCTCCATTCATTTCCTGTTGCTAAAAAATCGGATCTAGAATCGCTGAGGCCATCTCCCATGTCATGCAATAGTAAATCAGTGTATGGTCGTATTTCTTGGTTTGCTACTTCTTGGATAGAGTGGTCTCCTGTTTTGATTCTTGGGATATGGCAAGAAGAACATCCAATTTGTATAAATAATTCTTTTCCTTTTCTGACATCTT
Organism: Leptospira bourretii; assembly: GCF_004770145.1. Lineage (NCBI taxonomy): Bacteria > Pseudomonadati > Spirochaetota > Leptospiria > Leptospirales > Leptospiraceae > Leptospira > Leptospira bourretii. Next base: position 157,185 of record NZ_RQFW01000010.1, read on the forward strand.
CCGTTTTCCAACCTCTACGTCCAGGAACACTGACTAAACTTGTATAGAAAGTCACACGCGCCAAACGATCACTGGAAATTTCTGGATTGGTTCCATTTCCTGTCGGACTGGCAGAACAAAGTGTTTGTCCTGTGGCACAATTTTCCGAAGGAAACACTGGAGTTGTGAGGCCGATATCACCGAGGAAAGCACTGGCATTTTGGTGGTTTAAGTTGGGTTGGTTTGCTTTCCATCCAAACCGTCCTAAGAATGATTTTGCTTGGGTTGTGTCCCAAACAAGATTGGGTTTACCTGAAATTCCATCTCCGTTGGAATCGGAAACATCAGCAAACGAACGTATGGTGGCTTCGGGAATGGCTTCCAAAAGTCCAAGTCCGGGAACCATTGGTGCTGTCCTTGGAGAGATAAAATAAGAACCTGATGGGTTACTAGTTGGGTGATAGGGTTGGCCAGGATTTGCGACATTGATTTGTGTCGCTCCTCCTCCCACGTTCCAAGTGATCGTATAACTTGGCTTACGAAGTGAATACGTTTCTCCATCGGGAAAACTTCCTGGTTCTTCCGTATAAGTAATGGTGACAGTTCCTTCTTTTGGGATTTGTGTTCCCGATCCAAACTCCAAAATTCCTTCTGTATTCAATTGGGTTCCAAAATTGGTCATAGCGACTGGGCCACCAGTTGTAGGATTGGTACCGGCAATACTCAATCGAATGAGCATCGATGATAAACTAGTTCCGTCTGCTGGTGGTCTTCCACGTCCATCTTTGACATGACAACCTTGGCAAGAACGGTTGTTAAACACAGGACCAAGTCCTGCAACTGAAGAGTTTCCAGAAGGTAGCCAGGTGCGATTGAAGTTAGCGTTTCCATCTTGGAAATCGATGGATCTTTTGGAATCCACCACATTGGCTGCTTCTAAATCAAAAGCAGACTCAGTAGAATCAAATGTTGTGGTGTCTCCACCACTGAACTGTTCGCAAGGATCGTTTAAAAGATCTCCGGCAGAACATTGAGGAGAAGATATAAGTGCGGCAAGTATAAGAGCATTGGTTTCATCATCGTTTGATTTTTTTTTACAAGAAAAAATTAAGATGATACTTGTCAGTAGGATAAGGTGTTTTGATTTCATTTTTATATTTTGGTTTATTCGAGAACTAATCCATCATCTCCAATGGAGACTCCGTAGTTTGCAGCTGCTCTTTGCATTGCTTTTGCTATTTCTTGTACTGCTGGTTGGATTTGATAGCGAAAGATGTTATAGTCTGCATTTTCAGTTGCTGAACCAGATACATTGACTGTGGCAATCATCCGATCGAAACGACTGGAAATGATGGAACTATTACAAGCTTGGTTTTGGGAAACATCTTCTGTGAATTCATTCAAACAGAATAGTTCGGCTGTACCAATTCGTTCGCCAATATAACTGGATTCACCACCAAGTAAGTTTTTGAGTCCATATCCTGTGATGGTTTTTGAACCTGTATAAGAACCATTATAAAGGTTATCAAGTCCTTTGGCATCGTAATAAAAGTCAGCTTTTGTATTGTCTGAAAAACAAGAGTGTTCTTCTTCCTGTTCTCCACCGAAGACTCCCGTCATCCTTTCTCCACCCCATTCTCCACCAGAAAAACGAGCAATTCCGCGAAGGATATTCTCAAAAGAAGTGGAACTTGTTTTGAATTTGGTTACATAGGAATTAGATAAAGAAGGATCCCATGCATTTTTCAACTGAAGGAGGTGAGCTTCCAGAATTTCTGTGGCAAACAGTAGATAGGCGGATCGTTTTGCCGCAGCATTTCCTGCTCCATTGGCAGTGGTGAAGTTGGTTTGGGTGATGGAATTTCCCGGAGTGAAGTTATTTGCTGCATCCGCACCCCATAACAGATATTCGATGGCATGCCAACCGACAGAAATGTTTTTTGCTGTATCTCCATCAGGACAGGTTCCACCAGAACAATCTCCTTCATTTGCATCAATTAATCCTTGTTTTGTGATAGTGCCTGTTAAGACCACTGTATCGATATAACCCTCATCCAAAGGCCAAGCATTCATGAGAGGTTCTAGTTCTACCCCTCCAGTAAGGCTAGGATTGTCAATGGGGCCTTGGCTAAAACGGAAGATCTCCGTTTGTAAGTAACTCCGTCTTGCCTTTCTCCAGTAAGTTTTTAATTCATTGAGTTCAGTTAGGGTAGGGGATGCTTTTGCAGCAAAAGTTGTCACCTTTTGTCTGAAGGCAACCACATCCGTATGAGCATCGCTATAGTTTTGGAAAGCAATTTGGGAATAGGTTTCCAAAAATGCAGCTTGGTTTGGCGCACTGCCTGCAAGAGCAAGAGCAGCCAAAAGTCCGGCTTCCGAATTTTCAGATTCGGGAGTACAATAATTTAGCACAAGGCCAAGTGAAAGTACGAAAGTAAGATTTCGCATCGACTTCATAGTAGGGTTCTCTCCTTGAAAATGAGATTAGTTCTCATTGTCAATTAAACAACGTTCGTAAAGCCAGTCTTGAGAGCAAATGGTTTTATTTTTCCCTTGGGTTGATATTTATCAGAGTGCTAACTTCTGATCATTCGATGAACTTTGTTCAAAAAATCTCAACGGTTCGGAAATAAATTATTTGACACTTGTTCAAAAAGCCTTAATTATGTGGCAATTGTTCAAAATATGTTAAAAATGTTCCGATTGGGAGGAAATATGAACACAAATAGAATTCTAGGATTGGCATTGTCCTTGGTTTTCGCAGGATCACTTTCTGCGCAGACACAAAGTCAAATGTTCCAACGTGTGGGAGTCGTAGGGGATTCCCTGAGCCAAGGTTTCTTCGGGGTCACCGTAGAGAAAAAAACACAAGATTGGGCTTATCCTGTCCTTGTGAGCAAACAAGCAGGTGCTTCCGTTTCTTACAATGTTTTGAAAGGACCTTTCGTTAACTTAGAAGATGTTCTGAAATGGGACTGCGGTATTTTCTGTATTGCGGAGAGTATCATTGGGGGCAATCAGTCCACTGTTTCTCTTCCCACTCACGCAGGGATTACGGGAGCAGAGTATACTAGTCTCTTAAAAACTTCCGGTAAATGTGAAGACATCACTGCCACCAAACAAGAAAAAGAATGGTACTGGGCGAAGTGGTATTGGTATACATACCGTTGGGTAACAGTCGCAGATTGTAAAGAACCAGACAAGTTCCACAGGTTTGGTCTTCGTGATGCTGGCACACAAGCCCAAGTAATGGAAAAAGTTAAACCTACTTTCCTATTTGGTTCTGCTGGTGCTAACCATGTTCTTTGTACTGCCCTCCATACATCCACAGATTGTTTGGATGAAACTAGATTCAAAAGAGATATCCGTGAATTTTTCCGCAGAATGTCTGCTATGGGAAGTTTACAAGGGGGAGTTCTCTTTACAGTTCCAAACGTAACAGCGATTGCCTTCCTTGAAAAATATAACGATCCAAATGGACGTGCTAACTATACAGGACTCAAAGCATTCTTTAGAAACTCTGTTTCTGATCCAAACCAAGTATTGGATGCAAATGAGATCTCAACAATTTCTACCTTCCTTAATATGTTGAACAACGAAATCAAAGCACAAGCTGCAACTATGAGATTTGCTGTTGCTGATTTGCGCGTGATTTTTGATGATTTAAAAGAAAACGGAAGACCGATTCGTAGCGAATCTGGTTGGTCTCCTGGAAACGCGAGAGCAAATTGGCCGCTTCCTAACCAACCAGGTGTTTTCGGTTTAGATGGTGTTCACCCAAATATGTATGGACATTCACTATTTGCTAACGAGTTGATCAAAGCAATTAACACTCGTTATGGATATGCAATCCCACAAGTAAGTGAATACACTGCGTGGTATTATGACTCACTCAACAGAAACCCAGTGGACTTGAAAAAATTCCTGACAGAGAACATCTTTGGTCAGGCAATTTCTTGGGTAATTTCTATCTTTACATAAGAGGTTAAACGATGAGTAAGCGGTTTATAGGTATCATTTCGGTTTGTGGATTTCTTTTGGTAGTGTTTGCTTTTGTGGTGTGGAAATTTTCCGCTCATAAAACAAACAAACAAGTAGAAGTCACCGATTCCGATTTCGGAAGTTCGGAAAGTCACGCCAAGTCGTTGTTTGACGATCCGGAGTTTGCCGACGCTCCCAATCCAGAAGAATTGGAATTGGCACAGGCTGAGGTACTTTGGCCGTTTGCTTTGGAGAAAAAACCAAATCGTAAAGAAGAGATCAAAGAAGAATGGAGGGATTTTGCGGCCAAATATCCAAAAAATTTCTACATTCCTCGTGAAATCAGATCACGAATGACCGAGTCAGAAGAGAAGGAACATTTGGAAATGTTGGATTCATTCACAGCAATGGATGCCAGTATTTCAGCTTCCATTTCCAAAGAAAAATGGTCAGAGAAACCATCATCAGAAGAACCAGGTGCTACAGAAAGACCTTCTGCCAAAACCCAAAAAGCTTATTTCGATTTTAAGATCAACGAATTGGAATCTAGAATCCAAATGGTTGAGTATTGGATGGAAAACAAACATCCTTCTGGTGATGTAAAGGTTTCAGCAGAAAATGATTTAAAACTTTGGAAGAAAGAACTCACAAATCTAAAAGAGGTGAGAAACCAAGTTCCGAACTCATAAATCTCTCTCCTAACCAAAATGAATTCTAAAAAGAGGACAGCCCGTCCTCTTTTTTTTTTATCTGCTCCCTTCGATGTGAAATTTCTCTCTGTGCTTGACAGGAACGACGTTCAAAAAATAGATGAATTTGAGACTCGGTATCAGTACTTGGTCGACCCTCTTTGGAGAACAGATTCTATGAACAAAAACAGAAATTTCCTCAGATCCATCTTGTTTGTTTGTCTCAGCTTAACTTTTGTAGCTCAGTGCAAATCGAAAGAGGTTGACCCGAGTGCTCTTGCTTTACTTGGTTTTAGCCTAAACCTTTCCACCATTTCAGGGACTCTTACCGATGGGGCCGGAAGTCCCATTTCCAATGCTAGTTTGGAGATTGCCACTTCGGCCAACCTTCGAGCCTCTACCTCACGTTCTCTTGCCAATACTTCGGAAACAGGAGGTTGGCAACTATCATTAGGCTCCGGTACCTATGAGATTTTAGTAAAGGATTCTAGTGGGAAACTACTTGGATCGTTTAAGCTCTCTTCTAGTGAAAACTTAGAACCTTCCATTGAAGATGTCTCTCATTTGACTGACAAAATTTTTCTCGTAGCTCTTGCCAACGATCGCCAAGTCGGATCGAAATTTGAAATCCTTTCTCCCAAAGATGGAAGCATCGTCAAAACCTATGATCTAACTTTGAATGTAAAAACTTCTGATTCTTTAACTTGCCAAGTTTTACAAAACAAAACAGAAAAAAATAATTTCAATGTTGGTAAAGGGGAGGTCACTTCTTCTCTTTCCGTCAAACCAGTACTTGGTGCAAACAAAATCCAAATCCATTGTACAAATGAAGCAGGTGTTTCTGCTAAAAAAACAATTCTAACATATTTTGGAAATCGAATTGCGGCTGGAGGTTCTCACTCTGGTTATGTGGTGAATGGAAACCTATACACCTGGGGAAGAAATAATTTTGGACAATTAGGAACCGGAACTTCTACAGGTGATCTTACCAATCCGACTATCACGAAACTTTCAACTATTTCTAGTGTCGCATCCATTGGATTCAATCAGAACAATTCTCTTGCAATCACAGAAGACGGATCTGTTTGGACTTGGGGAGCCAATAGCAGTGGCCAATTGGGTATGGGAAATACCGGAGACTTACAAGCGGCAGCTGCTGATGCTGGGCCTAGAAATCCTCCAAGAAAAGTTCCGGGAATTACCAATGCCGTAATGGGTGTTTATGGTTACGACCATGCATTGGTATTAAAGTCTGATGGAACGGTTGTTAGTTTTGGATTAAACTCTGTTGGCCAATTAGGAAATGGATTTGGTGGAACTGGAACTTATTCAGCAAACCCGGTGAACGTGACTGGTCTTCCAAATGATGTGATCCAAGTGATTGCAGGAGCAGAACATTCTGCAGCCTTAACAAAGTCAGGTGACGTGTATGTTTGGGGTAGAGACCAGTATGGGAATTTAGGAGATGGAGCGGTTGGCACTTCAACAGAAGTAAACTCAACTCCTAAAAAAGTCTCTTCCTTATCGGGGATAGTTCATATTGCCAATGGTAGAGATCATATCCTTGCACTGAAAACAGATGGGACTGTATATTCTTGGGGACTTGCTGCCAGTGGGCAATTAGGGATTGGTGGGACTGGGTCTCCATCTCCTGTTCCAACCCCAACACTTGTGACAGGGCTATACAATGTGGTTTCTGTATGGGCAAACGGAACACAAAGTTTTGCCATTCTAAGTGACGGAACGGTAAAAGGTTGGGGAGCTAATTCCAGTGGAAATTTGGGAACAGGCCTTACCACTCCGGCAAAGTTGTATACTCCGGGAGACATCGTTGTTGGTGTTCGGGACATCCAATACTTTGGATGTGGAGCGCTTCATAATTTTGCAATTTTAAAGTCAGGATCTTTGTATGGTTGGGGTTGGAACTTTAAAGGTTCCATCGGTCGTGCCGATCTCCAAGAAACTTGGGCCGCCACAACACCAATTTTTCTTACCATTCCCGATTAATTGATGTTTAATTTCTTTTGGTGCAAATGATTAAATTTTTAATTCTATCCTTTCTTTCATTTTCTTTCTATTTTGGATGTGCATTTGTAGAATCAAATACATGTCCAACGGGAGTGGGTTTATCTGACTTTGTTAGTTCTTCATCTGTTATGGGATGTGAGAAAGAAAAAAAGTTATGTGAAGATGGTTCCTGTTTGGCCTTACTTGGGTTGGTTCAAACCAATCGAAACTCTTGGGATTATGAAGAAGGAGAGGAACTTTCAGGTGGAAAGGCGATGACAAGTTTTGTGACAGATGCACGCGCCTTTCTACAGTTCGGAAAAAATTCACCATTGAGTACAATCTCCGAATTTACTGTGGGCCAAGCAGTATTTGAAGTTCCATGGACTGCCGGTTTTTCTTCCAGTCTGCCTGACAGAGATGGGCTTGGACCTTTTTTTCATACCAATTCTTGTTTGGGATGCCATGTTGGAAATGGAAGAGCAGTGGAAGATGATGGAGATCCTTTGGTTTTCACCTTGGTAAGGTTAGGTGTTGGTGCAAAAGGAAATGATCCTGAGCCAGTTTATGGAACTCAGTTCCAACCGAATGCAGTTGCCGGTATAACTCCAGAAGGGAGCGTACATTTTGAATATGATACCATCGATGGAAAATACTTGGATGGTAGCTCTTATTCTCTCAGAAAACCAAATTTAGTATTTAGTGGACTTGGTTATGGTCCCTTTCACCCAAATCACAAAACATCTGTTCGGTTGACACAACAGGTCATAGGGCTTGGTCTTTTGGAGTCGGTTCCAGAGGAAAATATCCTTAGCCGTTCTGATCCACTGGATTTGGATGGAGATGGAATTTCCGGAAGGCCCAATTGGATTTGGGATCTTTCTGGGAGTGGAAAGTCTCTTGGTAGGTTTGGATGGAAAGCAAATGCTCCCAGTCTCAAACGCCAAAATTCAGCCGCCTTTTCTGGTGATATAGGAATCACAAGTCCCATGTTAAGTTCTGAAAATTGTTCTTTCTCTCAGACCTCTTGTGCTGGTGCAACAGGTGGTGGTAACCCAGAGATTTCAGAAGATAAAATCATCGCCATTACTAAGTATATGCAATTAGTTGCTGTACCAGTCCGCCGTAATCCAAATACGGCCACAATTTTAAATGGTAAAAAACATTTTTTCCTTGCAGGATGTAACAAATGTCATACGGAAAAGTTAGTAACGGGAAATCAAACTCCGTTTGCCCAACTAAGCAACCAAACCATTCGTCCCTATACTGACCTTCTTTTACATGATATGGGTGAGGCATTAAGTGATGGAAAATCTGATGGTGAAGCAACTGAAACGGAGTGGAGAACGGCTCCACTTTGGGGGATCGGGCTTTTTGGAACAGTAAACGGAAGGGCTCGTTATTTACACGACGGGAGAGCAAAAACTTTGGATGAAGCGATCCTTTGGCATGGTGGGGAAGCAGAAAAAAGTAAAAATTATTTTTTAGCTCTGAATGTATCGGAACGTGCTAGTATGATTCGATTTTTGTTATCATTATAAAACGAATCCAAGGAATTAAGAGAAAAAGAAAAGTGCAAACCTTAAAATTTACACTTTTCTTTCGAATTAACACTTGAAGGTTAGGTTTTCCATTTCTAAATTTGTCTGGCATGCAAAAGACTTGGATTTTTCTTTCTTTTTTTTTCACCCTGACCCTCTTTTTGAATTGTGATCCGGTTCCTACAAAAGAGGATACAAATCCTGTCATGGAATCAGTGTCAGAAGAACAGCCAACAGAATCACTTTTGGAAGCTCTTAATTCTTCTGATCCTTTTACAAGGTCCCAAGCAACAATCCAGTTGGGGAGTCGGGAAGTCCGTTCTGCCATTCCAAAATTAAAAAAACTTTTATCAGATAAAGAACCAGGTGTTCGTGCAGGAGCCGCCATTGCTCTCGGTGATTTAAAAGACAAATCATCGTCTACGGCCATTGCCAATTTGATGTGGTCGGATTCTGAAAATCCGAAAGATGTTTATTTGGATGCCCTCACTCGTATGAAAGATCCCTCTGTGGGAAATCGAATTTATCCTTTGTTAGATGATAATAATCCTACCCTTCGTTTGCAAGTTGTAGATGCTTTGGTGCAAATAGGAGCCAAGGCAATGGGACCACAGATTTTAAATTTGGCATTAAAAAACAAAGATAGGGAAAAAGACAAAACTTATGCGATGGCACTAGGGAAATTAAAAATTTCTTCTTCTGAGTCTTATTTGTTAAGTCTGACAAAAATCCAAGATGAATCGCCAACTCTTGCCGCTGCTTATTTGGCACTTGGTAGAATCAAAGCAAAAAATGCCAATGAAGTTCTTGTAAATGCACTGAATCTTCCTTATAGAAAAGGAAAAGAAAATGCTTCCATGGCACTCATTGAAATTGGAAATCCTTCTGTGATTACAAAAGTGTTTCAATCCTTAAGTTCTGATAATGCGGAAACGAAACTGTATGTTACGGATGTACTTTGTTCGATCCCTTCGAAAGAAGCAGCCAAGTTAGCCTTTGGTCTGTTAAATGGAAAGGATAATAAAAATTGGGGAAGTGCGGCAAAGATTGTTGGCAGACAACGATATAGGGAAGGACGAATTCGTATCGAAGAATTATTAGAAAAATCATCTACACCGGAGCGGGATAGTTTTGCAGAAGCTCTTGGTTGGATTGGAGACAAAGCTTCTGTTCCGGTGCTTCGAAAAGTTTTGTTATCGGGCGCACCTGAAGGACCTTATGGTTCTGCTTGGGCCCTCGGAATCCTAGGGGCCAAAGAAGCAGTGCCAGATCTCATCAAAGCCCTTGATTTAGGAGATGCCAAACTAATGGTATATGCTTTGGAAGCACTTGGTTCTATCGCAGATCCAACAAGTCTTCCCAAACTCAAAAGTCTGTTAGCTGATAGACCAAAAATGGCTCCGCAAATTCTTTCCACGATTGCACTCATTCCCACAGAAGAAGCTAGGCTTGTGATAGAGGAAGCAACCAAATCAAAAAATGCCGAAGTATACAGGCCAGCAATGGAAGAGATTGCCAAACGAAAAGATAAAAAATCCATTCCTCTTTTGTTAACTTATGCCAATGGTGATGATGCGGAAAAACGCAAACTTAGTTATTATGCTCTCACGGCTGTGACGGGAGAAAAATTTCGTACAGCCAAAGAATGGAATGAATGGGCCAAAAAGAATTAATAATTTCGAGATAATTTGTTTATCATTTAGGATTTTAGGAAAGATGATTTGAAATCGTTAACGTTGTATTTTTTTTTGGCATACCTTATCTCTTGGACCATTTGGCTTCCTTTGTATTTGCCGAAATTCGGGATTCATTTTTTACCAGTGTTGCCCTTCCATCATGCTTGGGGAGCGCTTGGTCCTTTGACCGCTACGTTTATTTTAAACAAACTAGAACATGGCAACAGTGGTGTAAAAAATTTACTTTCCCGAATGTTTCAATGGAAGGTTAATTGGTTTTGGTATTTCATAGCGATCTTTAGTCCTTTTGTCCTTCTTGTTTTCGCAACCGTTATCAATTATTTCAACAACTCAAAATTTAGTTTTGATGGATTGGGAGTAAGCTCTGAATTTCCAGAGTTTGGTTTTGTCTCTTTCTTTTTATACAGTGTCATTGTATACGGATTTGGGGAAGAAACTGGATGGAGAGGGTATGCCTTACCAAAGTTACAAAAAAAATGGAACGCTTTGTCTTCGACAGTCATCCTGACGTTTTTATGGGCCTTATGGCATGCTCCTCTTTTTTTATATCGTCCCGGTTTTATGGCAATGGATGTGTTTGGAATTTTCGGATGGTTTATGTCTTTGTTTACAGGTGCCATTCTTTTGACCTGGATTTATAATTCCACAAGAGGAAGTATCCTGATGGTGGCTCTTTTTCATGGAACCATTGATATCGTATTTACTTCCGACTCCATTGAACCAAACACAATGAACATCACTGGGTTTTTACTCGTTGTATTTGCAGTGTTTGTCCTTGGATTGACGGGATGGAGACATCTATCCAAGGTGAATCGCCAGATCATAGAGTGAATTTTCCTATTTTGTGGAAATGCTTTGAACTTTGTAATTTGTTTAAAAATCTTTTGATATTCGGGGTCCCGTATTGTTGTTTTGGAATTAAACTGGAAATAATCATTCCATCTTTTATCACAAAGAGACCATGAGCTAAGCGATTAGAACTGACAACACCGACACCTAACATTGTTTTTAAGATATTTATCTCATTTTGGTCACAGTCTTTTAAGCTATAACCATGAGCCTTTAATTGGGGATGAAGTTTTTTAATTTCATTCCAAGAATCTTTACCATCGGAAGCAAGATGGATGATTTTTGCTGAAATTTTCCTTTTTTTGATTTCTAGTTCCAAATCTAAAACTTGAGTAGAACAAGCAAAGGATCTTACGTTTGGTAAGGTTGAGATAAAAAAAACACCTCTTCTCCGTCTTAAGTTTGGAAATTTTGAATCTGTATTTAAAACAGGTGTTAATTGAAAATCTTCCTTCCATTTAGATCCATTCTTCGGTCTTTTGCCGGTAAGTTCTACCGGCATATCTCCTAAATATACTTTCATACGTTTGATTCTTCTTGCTCTTGTGACTTAATTTCAGACTCTGCAATCATCGCATCCCAATCTGGAAAAGGGTCTTCGAACTTTGCCCAAACATCGGGTCCTTCCTTGTATTCTTTGTCACTTAGCAGGCATTTGTCGAGAGAGGCACGTAGTTTCTTTTCATCCATATCCCGACCAATGAGGACAATCTCTTGGCGCCTATCTCCCCAAGGTTCCAACCAATGTGCTTGCAAATTTTTAAATACTTCGGGATCATCTGGGATTTCTTCATCAGGAATACTGGCCCACCAATACCCTTCCGGTTTGTAGGAAGATAAGTTTCCCGCTTGGGAATACAACACCACCCAATCCATTTTACTGGCAAGCCATACAAATCCTTTGGCACGAACCACTCCCGGTTTTTCGGAATGTAACCATTTGTAAAATCGTTCTGGATGGACGGGGCGTCTATTTCCATACACAAAACTTTTGATTCCATATTCTTCTGTTTCGGGAACATGTTCTCCCCGAAGTTCTTTTAACCATAAGGGAGACTGGCTTGCTTTTTCAAAATCAAACCTTCCCGTGTTTAAAACCTTCGTGAGTGGAACTTTACTGTAATCAGTGGGTATAATTTCGGCATCTGCATTCAGCGAACGTAAGATGGTAAGGAGCCGATTCTTTTTTTCATCCGATAACAAACTGATTTTATTGACAATGATGGTATTGCAAAATTCCACTTGGTCTACTAGTAAATCGACGATGTCCCGGTCATCTCCCTCTCCGGCACCTAATTCTCGTTCTCTTAAGGATTCTAGGCTTTGAAAGTCTTTTAAAAAATTTACCGCATCAACAACTGTAATCATCGAATCCAGAGTGACCAAATCAGACAAACTAACTCCTGTTTCATCTTCAAAGGTAAATGTCTCTGCGATAGGAAGGGGTTCCGAAATTCCGGTGGATTCAATTAGGATGGAATCAAATTTTCCCTCTTTGGCAAGTTTGGTGATCTCAACCAGCAAATCTTCCCGAAGGGTGCAACAAATACAACCATTGGACATCTCCACTAACTTCTCATTGGTGCGACTGAGACTTCCGCCATTTGCCACAAGCCTCGCATCAATATTCACTTCACTCATATCATTGACGATGACTGCCACTCGAAGTCCTTCTCGGTTGGATAGGATGTGGTTGAGTAGTGTGGTTTTACCGGCTCCTAAAAAACCGGAGAGGACGGTCACGGGGATTTTTTCTATCATGGATGAATTTCCTTAATGCAATATAGTTGCATTTGTTTTGAAAGGGAAATTCTGTCAAGGGTAAACGCAATTTTGTTGCATCTGTTTTCGGTTTGAGTTTTTCTCAGTATTTCTCCGTATTTTAGGGAAATCCTTGCTTTTTATGAATTAAGTTCAAATTCTTTAGAAATGCAATTGGATCCGTATTACCTAAAAGCTACCAAAACGATTAATTCCATCCGTTCTACTTTACTTGTTATTTTTATCTTAGGAATCCTTGGGAGTCTTGGTTCTCTCCACAGAGACCAACTCATCATGATGCTTATCACGACTTTCTTTTATGGAGTTGTGGCCTTCACTCAGTTCTTACTTTTAAAAAAAAGAAAAGATCCACATGCCTTTTGGTTTGTTCTCATTGATATCCTTCTCATTGGTTCCAATACTCTCGGACAAAGTATCATTGATTTGGACATTGCCTCTTCTGCTTTGAAAGATGGAGTGAACTATATCATTTCATTTTTTATTCTGTTATATTCGGGATTTCTTTTTTCTTCGAGGCAAACCTATGTGATTGGTGGTCTTTTGACTCTTGTACAAATTGGTTCTCTCGTGTTAGCGGGAATCGCCGGAATGGAATTTGTTGATCGAAACGATACTCATAAATTGGCTTATTCCATTTCTTTACCTGTAGAGATTGTAAAAGTTTTTTTCCTGGTGATGGCAACAGTTACCATTGCAAAAATGGTAGGACTTCTTATCTCCATTCGAGATGAAGCCATCCTTGGAAAAAATACTTCGGAGACACATTCCAAAGTAATGGAAAAACAAAAAGAAGCAATGGTAGAAACAGGAGAAAGTTTAAATGAATCTGTTTCTTCACTGAAAATTTTTGCCAATGATTTGAATGGCCTTGTTCAAAACCAAGCCGCTTCCATAGAAGAAATCTCTGCTTCTTTAACGGAAATTGCACAATCCACAGAAAACTCTTTTTCCTTTGTCAAAGACCAATACAATCGAATCGAAACATTAAATGAAGAAAGCCAAACCTTAGAAGGTATTGTCAAATCAGTGCGAGTGGAGATCGATTCAATTTCAGGCCAAATCAATGAATCATCTAAGTTTAGTAATTTAGTGACTCATTCGATGGAAAACTTAAACTCCATTTTAAATGAAGTGAGTTCCAGTTTCCAAAAAGTAGAAGATGTCAACCAAATCATGAAAGAAATTGCAGACCAAACCAACTTACTGGCGCTCAATGCTTCCATCGAAGCCGCAAGGGCAGGCGAACATGGACGTGGGTTTGCCGTTGTTGCCCAAGAGGTTGCCAAACTTGCTGAAAATTCGGCCTCTAATGCAAGTATCATTTCCAAAACCATTCTTAAGTCCAAATCAGATTTACTGAAAGGAAATTCCTCGGCAAAAGAAGCCAATGAAATGGCTTTGAATCAAAAAAATGAAATGAACCAAATCCAAAATAAGGTGATTAGCTTTAATGAAAAGTTTGTCGACTTGCAAAGGTTAAATGCTCGTGTTTTGAATTCTCAAAAAGAACTCAAAGAATTGTCTTCCCAATTAGAAACCATTGCCAAAGAACAATCTCTTGGAAATCAGGAAGTGATGCGGGCGGCCCAAAGTATCGAAGATGCCATCCAAGTGGTGGCGGAAAATACCAGAGTGCTTTCCGAACATATCGAAGACATCCAAAGTTTGGCCAACCGGATCAAGTGATCCTTGTCTAACACCATTAACTTAACGGCTGTCCGTTTCGTTCAGGTTGTGAGAGGGGAAAACTATTTGTAATTCTTTTCCCCTCTTTGATCTTTGAGTGAAAGTCCTGCTTAAGGAGCCGACTGTATGATATCCAATAACTATTTTAACGATAACGATGACCTAATTGATCATTTTGATTCCCTTACTCCTTGGAACGAGGTAGTTGACCAATACGAACAAGGTTTTGAAGACTTTGCAGAATACCAAAAATCGGGAAAGGAAGAACTCGCGTTCGCTCCTGGAAACTATGAAGACGCCATTGAATTTTACCGTTCTACTTTAGAAGCAGGTGGAGATATTGCGGGAAATGATATTTCCCAAGTTTCCAAACAAATGGATGAAGAAGGCCTCAAATACAAAGACGGCCAAGTTACTTTCCCCAAACCTATGTTAGATGTCGTTGAAAAAATCAAATCGGCGGGACTTCTTCCATATGGAATCCATAGACATTACGGTGGATTGGGATTGCCATCTGTCGTACAATCGATGTTATCTGAATGTGTATCGCGCGGGGACGGATCTCTTGCCATCACTCTTGGTTGTATGAACCTGGCAGAAACAGTAGAACGATTCGGAACAGATGAAATGATCCATGAATTTGTTCCAAAAATGGCAGCTGGTGAACTTTGTGGGGCGATGGCTCTCACCGAACCAAACTACGGATCTGACCTTCCTAATTTACAAACCAAAGCGGTGAAAGGTGAAGACGGAACTTGGAAGATCACAGGAACCAAACGTTTCATTACCCATGCTTGTGGTTTTGGATCTGCACCTTCCATCATTCTCACACTTGCAAGAACAGGAACCACAACCAGTGGGGCTCGTGGGCTTTCTTTCTTTTTAGTGCACTCGAAAGATGTATTTGTGGCTTCCATCGAAAAGAAAATGGGACTTCACTGTTCTCCTACTTGCGAAGTTGTTTTTGAAAACTCTCCAGGAATTCTTATCGGTGATGAAGGCAAAGGGCTTATCAAATACTCTATGGCCATGATGAACCAAGCTCGTCTGAACATTGCGGCCCAAGCGATGGGGATTGCGACTGCTGCTTATTTCGAAGGAAAAAAATACGCAGAAGAAAGAGTTCAGTTTGGTAAAACCATCAACAACATCACTGCAGTGAAAAAGATGTTGGAACGAATGGAACGAGAAGTGGCGGCTATGCGTTGTATTTTATACGAAGCAAGTTTTGCCGTAGACCAATATCGTTGGAAAGAAGAACGAGGAAAGATGAATGGCCTTTCGGAGAAAGACATTAAAAAAGATGAATCTTTCAAAAAATGGGAAAAACTTGCCTCCCTGTTTACTCCACTTTCTAAATACTACATCACAGAAATGGCCAACCTTGTTGCCTATGATGCTATGCAAATCCACGGTGGATCTGGTTATACAGAAGATTATGATGTAGCAAGACTTTATCGTGATGTTCGTATCACTAATATCTACGAAGGAACCACACAACTCCAAACGGTAGCTTGTATTGGTGGGATTGTTTCTGGAATGACAGAAACAGGAATTTACCGTGAATACTTAAAATCGGAAATGGCTACGTTTGCAGCAAGCCAAGGACTAAACGATCTATTCAAACAATTTGAATCGGTTGTGGCTGAATTTGCAGAAATAGATTCTACTCCTCTTCGGGAAGAATTGGCTTTTGAAGTGGTAGAGTCTGCGGCTCGTTTCCACAATAGTTTGTTACTCGAAAGAAGCATTGGTCGTTCTAAGGTAGAAAGAAGAAACTATCGTAAGTCGATCACGGATGCCTACATCCTTGATAGTTCAGCGATCCTTGCGGCAAACCTAACCAAAATTCGTGGAAAGAAAAAAGCACCAGTCACTGCATAAACCAGTCGATACAAATCCCCTTCTTCCTTGTTACGCTTGTTTTATGGAAGAAGGGGAAGGTGTAAAATCTTCCAATCAACCTGACATTCGCCTCTCTTCTCCATTTTCGTGGAGGGGAGAAAATTTCCCTCCCATTTTAGATTCCGAAGCTCCCGATCATTTAAGTCGCATTCGTGATTTAGGAATTCCTTATATCTTCGATATCCACACTCATTTTTTTCCAGAGACGGTGATGAAACTCATTTGGCGCTGGTTTGATAATGTGAACTGGGCCATCGGATACCGACTGCCAGAAAAAGAAAGAGTGGAAAGGCTCCACCATAATGGGATCAAACGATTTACTACTTTAAATTATGCTCATAAAGCAGGAATGGCTTCCTCACTAAATGATTGGACTTATGACAATTATCAAAATTGGGAAGGAGCTGTTCCCTTTGGAACGTTTTATCCAGAAGAGGGAGTCCTTGCCTATGTGAAACAGGCAGTGGAAGAGTATAAATTCCAAGGATTCAAACTCCACTGTGAAGTTTCCAAACTCAATTTAAATCTCCCTGAACTTGCCGAAACATTTCTATATCTGTTGGAAAAACAAATTCCGATCCTCATTCATACAGGGACGGCTCCTCTTCCTGGTGAGTTTACGGGTATCCAGTTTTTTAAACCCTTTCTTGAAACCTATCCTAAATTAAAAATCATAGTCGCTCATATGGGAGCTCATGAAATCTCCGCCTATGCTTCGTTACTTTCTAATTATCCAAACCTGGCTCTTGATACCACAATGGTTTTTGTGGATTTTCTTGCGACAGGGAAGGTGGAGGAAGTGGATGCCGCCGTTTCCTATTTGGAGACTTACCAGGACCAAATTTACTTTGGATCTGATTTCCCAAACATTCCCTACAACCTAAATCATCCCATCACTAAGGTTTTGGATTTACCCATCAGTGATCTGGCCAAACAAAAAATTCTCTACCAGAACGCAGAAAACTTATTTTTTAAATGAAACGGGGTTGCATTTGCAACAGCGTTGCAAATAATAGGTCAACAGAGGTATTTATGAAATTAACTCGTTTTTTCCTATTTTCTGTTTTCACTCTCTCTGTTTTGAATTGTGCGGAACTGTTTCAGTCCCGTGATAAAAAAGATAACACTGATGCTTTACTCGTTGCCTTGTTTGCTTCCCCTGGTTGTGGGTCTTCTGCTGTTTCCGGATCAGCAGGAAATGGAACTCGTTATTTATTTTCCGGTTGTTCCGGTGATCCAACCTCTGTATTACGTGCATTTGGTTTTACCTCCAGCGGGGTTACGTTCAACGCAGGAATCCAAGGTACAAGTGCTGCTTCTACCATCGTAACCAATGCATCCAGCCTTTCCTCTTCAGGGAACGATTCAAAAGCAGGAATTGAAATTACCTATGTGATGAACCAAGGAGATTCTTTTGTGGATGCTTTGCTCCAATCCACCTCTAGTTTTGCTGGTCCAGGAGTTCAGTTTTCTCCAACACAAAGTCAGTGGTTGAACGGATCCACTCCTTCAGCTTTTGTGACCACACCAAGTATTGCTTGGAGCTCCTCTGTAGGAATTGAAAAGACAGTTTGTATCGAAGTGCATAAAGAAAATGCGAATGCACATATTTTTGGCTGGTCCATCCCTTGTAATTCGGTAAATCGTTCTTCGTATGAATTTGAACAAGAGGATGCTGTGATTACAGGCTTTACAGGAGACCGTGTTGGTTTAAAAATCAATAAAGCAGTCATAAAATCAATTACCATTTATTCTACTGTCATAGGAACTGCAGGTTCCTTTCAGTAAAAACTCATAAGAAAGAACTAACGTGAAACCAAACTTTCGTTTTTCAAAAATCAAAAAGGGGGGAATGTTCCTCTCCCTTCTTTTTTCGGTGATTCTTTTTGCGGAAGTCCCGGAATGGGAAAAGGAATTGTCTGACAAAGAACCAGCTAACAAAAAGAATACGGAATCTTCTGCTAAATCAAAAGAATCGAATTCTGATTGGGAAGCTGATTTAGAAAAAGATTTATTAGACCAAGAAAAACGAGAAAAGGGAACGGAAGGAAGTCGAGGGATTACCTCTCCAGTTCAATCCAACCAACAAATCAATCGTTCTGCACAAAATCTTATGATGGATGCTTATGCTGCCATTGATATTGTTGGTGCTTGGGACAGAAACAAACCGAGAGGAACGGGCGAACGAATCGACAACCAATTAGACATTCGCACCGCTGAATTTGGGTTTAACGGTGCTGTGGACCAATGGATGCGTGCTAATTTTATTGGTGCCGCTCATGGTGAAAATGGTAAGTATTTTTTTGAAGTCCATGAGGCTTGGGTTCAATTTCCTTTTTTACCTTTTAATACCTCACTCAAAGCAGGACAGATGTTTATCGATGTGGGTCGTTTGAATAAAATCCACGCCCATGACCGTGCCTTCACCATGACTCCTATTGTTCACGAAAAATTCATTGGATGGGAATCGGCCATTGATACGGGAGCCGAGTTTAGCATTCTTTTTCCTTGGAAATGGATTACGCAAGAACTTGTATTAGGTGCTACAAATGGAAGGAAGTGGGGACATTCTCATGATGGTGGAATTCAAAAAAACAATCCACTGTTGTATGCCCATTTAAAACATTTTTATTATTTTGGTAACAACTGGGGAACCCAATTTGGATTTTCTGGAATTCGATTTGAACCCACAACGGAAAGGAAAAACCAAAGGCTTTTGTATGGGATGGATGCTGTGCTTCGTTGGAACAGGTCTAATCTAAGTGAAATTATGTTAATGGGAGAAGGTTGGTACCAACAGGAGATTTTCCCTTCCAATCTCGATCCAATCACCTTTCAAAAAACGAAGGCTCCTACCAAAGACCAGTGGGGGGCCTATGCATTTTTGGATTTTAAATTCCACCAATTATGGTCTATTGGTTTTCGTTATGATTATTTTACAGATAAGTCTCTTGTCGATCAAAATGGTGACCCAGCAAAAAATGCCATTGAGGCACAGTCATTCCAAATGACCTTTCATAGTTCAGAATTTGGAAAGGTGAGAGGTTCTGTGGAAAGAAGATACATTCAAGATTATTCGAAAGCAACAAACGAAGAAGTCAGAGAGTATCGTTTTTATATCCAAACAGTTGCTGTTTTAGGTTCTCATCCAGCACATAGTTATTAAGAAAAAGAAGAGGGGTTCTAAATCCAATGTATTTTACTTCTAAGATTGTCAATCGATACGTATTTATTTTATTATTTTTTCTTTTTGTTGGCACACCTTTATTTGCAAAAGTTTCCCTTGTCACAAGCCTTCCTGATATCAAATACATCGCCGAACAAATAGCAGGTGATAGGGCCGAAGTTTCTGGAATGATTCGAGGAACAGATGACCCTCATTTTGTGATGACTAGACCCGACTTCCTTGTCAAACTCAGCGAAGCGGATGTTCTTTGTGTGATTGGTCTTGATTTAGAAATTGGTTGGATTCCTTATCTCCAACAACAATCCCGTAATATTAAAATCCAAAAAGGCCAACCAGGGTATTGTGACACTTCCTTTGGTGTGAAGATCCTTGGAGAACCAACTGTGATGATGGATCGTTCTATGGGAGATATGCATATCTACGGGAATCCCCATTATTGGAATGATCCCATCAATGCCATCCAGATGGCGCAAAATATAAAAAATGCCCTCACTCGTGTGGATCCTTTGAACGGAGAATACTACGAAGGAAATTTTAATACCTTCAAAAAAAGACTCATCCAACTCACAAAAGAAGAGATGAAAAAAATGGAACCGTATTTTGGTTTGAAGGTGGCCGTTTTTCATGACCAATTTGTATATTTGGCTTCTAGGTTTAAATTTAACGCCAACTTAACCATAGAGGAAAGGCCTGGAGTTCCACCTTCTGTTCGTTATATGGATCAGGTGATTAGTTATATGACCGCAGAAAAGATAAAAATTATCTTGATTGGTCCTTACCACAATCCAAAGTATGCTGAGTATGTATCTTCGAAGGTTCCAGGGAGTGTGGTTGTCACTTTACCCGTTTCTGTCGGAGGAAGTCCAGAGGCTCTCACTTACGAAGATACCCTGCGATTGATGTTACAAAAAATACGTGATGCAAGCGATAAAACCAAATAATCTAGAAACTTCCGTTTCATTGATTCATACTGATGCTCTTTCTGTCGGATATCGCAAGGAATTCCCTGTGGTTTCCGAGATCAATTTACAAATTCATTCCGGAAAAACCTACGCTCTTGTCGGTGGAAATGGTGCAGGAAAAACCACACTCTTTCGTACATTAACAGAACTTTTACCTCCACTCTCTGGTTCTATCTCGTTTTCCAAAACATTTACTACTTCTTATGTTCCCCAAGCCAAACGTATGTCCTTAGAATTTCCTTTGCGGGTGGAAGATGTACTTTTGATGCCAAAAAATATTGGCCTTAGTTTTTTACCAAAAAAGAAATTTTCAACGGAAGATTTGGCACTCATTGAAAGAACGGGTGTTAGTTCTTATTTAAAAAAACAAATCTCACTTTGTAGTGGGGGACAGTTACAAAAAGTTTTAATTCTTCGTTCCCTTCTTACCAAAGCCAATTTGATTTTTTTAGATGAACCAATGGATTCTTTGGACCATAATGCGAGAGAACTTTTTCAAACTGTTTTGTCCGAATACCTAAAAGAAGGGAATCGGTCCTTATTTTTTATCACTCATAGTTTAGAACATGATTGGGGATTTGGATTTGATGAAATTTTTGAAATAGACGAAGGAAAACTCTACAATATCTCCAGTGGAGAAAGGCCACCAAACTGCCACCACCATGACTAATATACTTTCTAGTTGGACTTTATTTTTACCACAAATCCTTGTCGGTAGCCTTGTTGGTGCCCTTTTATCAGTTCTCGGAATATTAATCGTACTCCGTGGTATGACTTTTTTTGGTGTCACATTGTCCCAAGCGGTTACTTTTTCTGTCGCCTTATCCTTGTTTATGGAATGGCCGGGAGAAATTTTTCCTATTCTTTTCTCTTCTGTTTTAGTTTTTCCACTATTGTATGTCAGAAAACTAAGAGGGATGAAAGAAGAGGTCATTCTTGGAATTCTATTTGTATTCTTTTCTGCCGCTTCACAATTCATGTTGGCCCTTGGTGGGAATGTTCAAAATCATTTGATGGCTGCTTTTTTTGGTGATATTTTAACTTCACAAGTAAGGGCCGATTCCTTTGGGATTTACATCGCTATCTTCTTTTTTATTCTTTATCTCAGTTTTTTCAGACGTTTTCTTTTTATTAGTTTTGATCGGGATGAATACAAAATCCAAGTGGGAAATCCTCTTCCCTTTGATCTTTTGTTTTATATCATTTTGGCAGCCTCTCTTACCGTTGCAGTTAATTTACTCGGAACTTTTTATAGCATTGCCCATCTCATTTTACCTGTATTTGCCCTGTTACCTATCATTCGATCCTTAAAACTATTAACTGTTGTTTGTGTTTTGTTTTCAGTATTTGCAACAATATCTGGTTTTTTAATTTCCCTTGTGGGAATTGAAAGAAACGGAGAGTTGATCTATTTTCCCACTTCCTCAAGTATCATCCTTGTACTCTGTGGACTTGCATTTTTTCTCCATCTTCTTCGGTTTCTAATCACTTCCGTTTTTTCCAAATCTGTCCGATAGATACTATGTGGAACTAATCCCTTGTAATAGTTGCGGTGAAAATCGTTTCCGTCCCATTTTTACAAAAGAAAGCCCTCTGGGTGAATCTTTTTCCATTGTCTCTTGTGTTCGTTGTGGGTTAGTCCAAGTAAATCCCCAACCGGATTTTTTAGCGGTAAAAAAGTATTACGACGATTCTTATTTTACCCAAAGGACAGAACGAGGGTATGACAATTATTATTCAGATAAACTTCGAAGAGAGATCTCAAGGGTCTTCCAACTCAATCTAAAGGATTTGGATTTTTTTTCTTGGGAGAAGGAACGTAATTCTTTTTTGTTACCAGGTGAAAAACTTTCCTCTTTGGACATTGGATGTGCGGCCGGTTACTTTGTGGCATACCAAAAAGATCGTGGTTACGACGCCTTTGGAATTGAAATTGCCGATGGTCCTGTACGATTTGCGAGAGAAACCTTAAAACTCAATATCTTCCAAGAGAACTTTTTGGATTGGGACAATCAGTTCCAAAAACAATTCGATGTCATCACACTTTGGGCGACCATCGAACACCTTCACAAACCTAAGGAAACCTTAGAAAAGATTCAAAAACATTTAAAACCTGGCGGGGTGTTGATCTTATCCACCTGTCGTTATGGGTTCCTTGCGAAACTGGGCGGGAAAAATTGGCGCTATCTCAATGTCCCTGAACATCTATATTATTACTCTTATAAAGGATTAAAAAAATTACTACTGAGTTTGGGTTTTGAGAAACCAGTTTCTTTTACCTATGGAAGCGGAATGACCTCACGTGCCGGAGCAAGTTTATTTTTCAAACTCCGGAAACGTGTGATGGACCAACTTGTAAAATGGTTTCAGTTAGGTGATATGATGGTGTATATGGTGAGGAAGGTGGGTTAACCTTCGAGTGATTTTAATATATCCTCAACACAGAAGACCACCACTTCCTCAAGTTCCGCTGTAGCATCCACAAAGATTGTAGACTCTGGTAAAATTGCCAAATAGTTTTGGTAGATGCGGGTCTGTTCCGAATCGACATCAAAAACTTCTGCTTTCCCACCTCGGCTTGTTCTACGTTCTTGTGCTTCTTCTGGTGATAGGTCTAAAAAATAAACTCGGTTGGGTTCAGGAAATCCTCTATCTTCATTTTTATATAAGATGTCGGCTGCATGTTCTTCATCTCTACCTTGGTAAGCGGCAGTGGAAAAATAATAACGATCTTGTACAATTGATTTACCACTCTTTAACGTTGGTAAGATGACCTCATTCACAGAACACTCACGATCAGCAATAAAGGTTTCAATTTGTTCTTCTTTTGTTAGTTTGAGTTTTCCTTGTAGGAACTCTCTGATTTTTTTTCCGTGCACACTGTCTGTTGGCTCTCTATGCCATAGATTTGGAATGGATTTTGTTAAAAGTACTTCCGATACCATTCGAGAGACGGTGGTTTTCCCGGATCCATCGATCCCTTCAAAGACAAAGAACTGATTATTTTGGGGCATATCCCCTCCATTTTAAGAATGGTCGTTTTTTCCTCGACTTATTTACTAAACTCGGCAATTTAGTCTAAGGAGCAAAAACATGAAAAAAATTTCGTCTATGCTGATCATTGCTTTTTTGGCTGTATTTATGATTAACTGTGCCTCTGAAGAAGTTAAACAAACGCCAGTTGTGGAAGAACCAAAACCTTCCAAAAAACCAAAATTGGATGAGTCATTCAAAACTAGAGCTAGAGATATTAAATAATTTCTACTCAAAATAAGGACCACCCCGGGCAACTTGGGTGGTTTTTTTTTACCATTCCGCTTAATTAATAAGCAAAATTAGCTTTTTTCTCCAGCACTTTTTCCCTCTTGCCTCTTCTTTGAGCAATTTGCAGTAAAATTCCCTACAATGCTTATTGGTACCGATCTTGCATTAAATGACTGTATCCATCTATGATTACAGAAAGAGAAAGTCATCAGCTTCTGCGCGATTGGAAAGAATGGTTGTCAGGCGGAACCCTTGTCCCTGTTTTCCAACCCATCCTTTCGTCAGAATCCACTGGCATTTACGGTTATGAACTCCTTGGTCGTCTTTCCACACCGGAAGGACTGATAAGCCTCGGCGAATTCTTTTTATCCCAGACTTTTGGTTATGATGAAATTTTTTTCTTAAAAAAGAAAGTTGATGAAGAGATTCGTTTTTCGGCCTTACAAAAATTTGCAAAAGAAGCTCCTGCTGAAACGAAGTTGTTTTTAAACATTTCACCGAACGTAATGTACCATGCGTTATTACAAATGGAAACAACCCTTCCACAAACCATTCAGATGGTGAGAGAAGTTGGAGTGGATCCAGAACGAATTGTCATTGAGATTACGGAAGAAAGATTTCCACATAATTTAGAATTATTACGCCCCGTTCTGAATTTATATCGTCAAGAAGGATTCTCCATTGCTGTGGATGATGCCGGATCTGAGGCCAGTAATTTAGATCGAATCGGGCTCTTCCATCCGGAGATCATCAAGGTCGACTTACAGATGTTAAGAAGGTCAACATTCTCCAGAAACTTCAAAGAAATTTTACTCAACTTATCTAAGCTAGGTGAGTCTTTGGGGAGTAGTTTACTTTTTGAAGGAATTGAATCGGAAGATGAACTTTACAATGCTTTAAATTATGGGGCAAGATACATCCAAGGTTTTTATTTTGCCAAACCCGAACCACTGTTTGCAAAACGATTTGATTATAGAACCGAAATGCAATCATCCTTAGAATACTTTCATGCACGCAAACAATCTGAGATGAATCGTCAAATCGAATGGGAGACCATTTGGAAAGATAAATTGTCTGAAATCATGATGGGATTTACCGAAGAAAATGGAATTTGGGAATGGAAGGGTGGATTTGAAACCAATGTTTTTGGAGATGGGGATTTTTTTAGGATGTACATCACAAACCCACTTGGATTCCAGGTTTCTCCCAATTATTCTCGTGACAAAACGGGGAATATGGAACCAGATTATTCCTTTCTTGGAAAAAACTGGTCCTTTCGCCCATATTTTTTTGAACATTTGCATAAATCCAAAACCAGTCGGGATGCTTGGACTCTCTCCCAAATGTACCATGATATTTCCGAACGAATGATGTTACGGACATTCGCTAGAAATCTTTCGGAAAATTTGATTTTATTCATCGATGTGGTGGTTTCAAGGTCCTGAAAGGTTTTGCGAAAATCCCTCTCTTGGGAGATGATGACAATCAATATGGCAAAAATACAATTTTTGCAATTACCAGTGCCTCCTCCTTCCTACTATGCAGCCACGGGAAATGTTCCCCTAGCAGCTGCTAGTTTGGCAAGTTGTCTTGAGTCCAAAGAAGATCCCGTTTTAGGCATCCAACCCTTTGTCATTCCCCCGGAAGATACGGATTCTTTGGGAGACCTTGAACTCATTGAAAGGATCGTCAAAGAAGGACCTGATTTTTTAGGCCTCTCTCTTTATTTATGGAACACGGAACGTAGCCTTTACATAGCCAAAGAAGTTAAAAAACGAAATCCAGAAACAAAAATCCTTATAGGTGGGCCAGAGGTCAATGAAGACAACCCTTATGTTTTGGGGGAGGCAGGTTATGATATCGCTGTGTCGGGAGAAGCCGAACATAGCTTTCGGAACCTTATGCGAACCATCCTATCCCAATCATCTTTGGATGGACTCGAAAATGTGGCCTATCGGAAAGAAAACGGAACACTCACTTCCTTTGGAAAACAGGCAGCGGCAAATTTCCCTCTCACGGACTTTCCTTCGCCCTATACCACTGGCCATTTACAAGTAGATCCCAGACGTTCCACATATTTGGAAACGGTTCGCGGTTGTAAATCGCAGTGTACATATTGTTTTTATCCTAAGTCTTCCCAAAATCTTCGGACTCTTGACATTCCAGAAACCATTCGATTGATTTCTGACTTAAAGGAAAAAGGAGCAAGGGAACTTGTTTTTTTAGATCCAACTTTCAACCATAGACCTGGTTTCGAAAACTTTTTAGATGCCATTGCGGAAGTGAACTCCGATGGCCAGATGTCTATGTTTGCCGAATTACGTTCAGAAGGTGTGACACCTAAAATTGCAACTAAACTTCGTAAGGCGGGATTCACTCGAGTGGAACTAGGGCTTCAATCCGTAAACGAAGAAACTTTGAAACGTGTGAAACGATACGGTAGCCCACACAAAGTAGCAGAAGTTGCAAAGATGTTAGCTGGTGAAGGAATGGAATTACTTCTTGATCTTATCATTGGTCTTCCTGGTGACAAACCGGATGATGTGGAAAGAGGAATTCATTTCTTTTTAGAACATGGTCTTGGGGAATGGGTCCAAGCCTTTCCATTGTCCGTTTTGCCAGGGACTGCCATGCGCCGGGATGCAGAAAAAGAAGGACTTTCTTTTATGCCAACACCGCCTTACCGGATCATTGAAACTCCGACCTTTAGTCAGAGGGACTTAACAGAGTCTTTGTACTTTGCAGAAGATTTACTCGAAAGACGACTGGATGAATTCCCAAGACCATTCTTATGTGCACCAGATCCTGGAAAAAATGACAGAATGGATCTGGAATTTTTTAGTTCAGAAATTCGGTTTTTTAGTTCTGGGTCAAAGAATTCATTTGCAAAGGCAAAGGATTGGTCGGGGAGTCGCCATCACAGTGTTTGGTTCCATTCACAAAACTTGGGAAAGGATCTTTCTTTGATCCAAACCTTCATCAAAGAACGAATTAGTTCCGAACCTTTTGCAACCATCGACTTTGTGATTCCGTTGGTCTCTGTTCCGAAACCAAAGGAAGTGACAAATCTTGTTTCGACACTAGAGTCCAAACGAAATTCTTATTTATCCAGAACTTTGGCGCATCGGGGAGAAAACCTCCAACACCGATTGGTCTTTGTGATCGATGGACAAAAGTTGGAACTAAAGAATTGGCGAGATAAAGAACTGGAATCTAGTGCCTATTTGATTTATGAAAAACTCCCTACAAGTAAAATCAAAAGTTTGGATCTCTCAGGAGAATCTTTTTATTTGGTGGATGGAGAAGAAGTTGATCCAAAGGATTTCGAATTTTTAAAACAAAATATGGATCCAGAGACCATTACCTTTTCATCTAGAAAATTAGAAGAAAGATGGTCTATAGAAGTTTTAGGTTACGGAGAACTCTAAATTAGGATTTGTGATTTTGTTTTCGAAAGAATTCCACGTTTTCCAAAAATCTTTTTTTCTCACCGGAACGAGAAGAATGTCCCGCAATCGCTAAGCCAACCGTTAGGTGGCCTTCTTCATTTTTTGTAATGGTTTTGATTGTCCCAAATGCCGTAAGAGGGGATTGCATTCTAAAAAATATATCAAACTGGAATCCTGAAAGTTTTGGTAAACTTTGAATCAAATCAGGGTGGTCAACAATCACTTTGAGTCCACCTTCCGAAATATCAATCACTGGAAATTTCCCGTCCGACTTGATCATATTCGAATGGCGAATCCGATCTACCATTTCAAAACATAAAGTTTTCATCTCCATGGCTTTCAGCAAATCAAAGGTTTCTGTTTTGCTTTGCATTTGGATGTATCCAATCGGAATGGATTCTTCTTCATCAGTTAAATAGAGAATGGGAAGGATGAGTTCTGATTTGATTTTTTGGTTTCGTTTGTTATTGATTTCTTTATCAATATCTTCTTCGATTTCTTCTGAAAAAACCAAAAAGTCTTCGTTGGGTGCTGTTTCATAGGATTTGCGATCGGTGGCATCTTCTAACAACAAACCCTTTTTTGTTTTTTTGATTTGGCGGATGATTTCTGAGTCTTCGCTGGAGTTAAAAGTGGAAATTTTAATAAAATCCACCGAGTTTTTGAGTTTGGTTTCATAGTCCTGGAAGTTCACTTTGACTGCCGTTGGGACGTGAAACATATCGGTTTCAATTTTTGCCTTACTGGAAACCACGTTGGTGATCCAGGCAGACCCAGGTGGGACAGGAATCCTTGAACTTTCCCTATCTTTTTTTGCGATGGCAATTTTATCTAAATGAAGGACGTACTGCGATTCCCCTTTTTCTTGTTCTACCGTACATTCCAGATGCAGGTAACGGCCTAAAATTTTATAGAGAGTGATTTTTTGGCCCACGGATAAGGTCATGGTGGGGCGAACGCTCACAAGGACCTTGTTCCCATCCGCAGAGACTTTTTTTAAAAAACAACTTTCGCCAGAATGGATATTGTCTTTTAGACTCAATTCCTGGTTTAATAAAAATTTCGTCAAAACATGGAGTTTTTTTTCTTTGTCAGAAAAAACATCCAAAGATCGCTTACTTCTTTCTAGTGTTTCCATAAAAGGTCGTGTTACTTACTATTATCGGACGAATTTCTCCTGAAATTCTCTTGCAAGGAGAGTTTTCTTACCTAAAGTAGAAAAAGGAAGGATAATTATGTCAAATCAACCCCTACCAGGATCCGAGCTTTTCGATGGAGTCAGTGGACAAGAGCTCTTCTCGGTCAACATGGGACTCACGTATCGGGACTTTTTGGTTTTACCCGGATACATCGATTTTAACCCAAGCGATGTAGAACTCGAAACCAAACTTTCCAAAAACATTTCACTCAAAAGACCTCTCATGAGTTCTCCTATGGACACTGTTACTGAGTCAGAAATGGCAATTGCACAAGCTCTTATGGGTGGAATCGGAATTATACATTATAACAATAGTATTGATGAACAAGTTGATTTAGTTCGCAAAGTAAAACGATACGAAAATGGATTTATCAAAGACCCGATCCTTCTTTCTCCTGAACATACACTTGCAGATTTAGATGCAGTTAAGGAAAAATATGGATTCAGTGGAATTCCCATCACTGAAGATGGAACCGCCAGTACAAAGTTAGTTGGTATTGTGACCAACCGAGATGTGGATTTTGAAAGAGACCGTGACATTAAACTCGGGAAGGTGATGACAACGGAGCTTATCACTGCAAATGTTGGAATTAGTTTACAAGAAGCAAATAACATCCTTCGTACGAGTAAAAAAGGGAAATTACCGATTGTAGACAAACAAGGAAAACTTGTGGCTCTGATTTGCCGCAGTGACCTGAAAAAAAATAAAGAATTTCCTCAATCTTCCAAAGATGACCAAAAGAGACTACGAGTGGGTGCCGCTCTTTCCACCTTACCAGAGTCACGTGATCGTATGGCAGCACTTGCCGAAGTAGGGGTGGATGCGATCATCATTGATTCAGCGCAAGGAAACTCAAGTTACCAAATGGAAATGATCCAATGGATCAAATCTAACTTTCCAAACATCGATGTAATTGGTGGAAACGTGGTCACAAAAGCACAAGCAGCAAACCTCATTGCAGCTGGTGCCGATGGTCTTCGGATTGGAATGGGACCTGGATCTATTTGTATCACTCAAGATACAATGGCAGTGGGTCGTGCACAAGCAACTGCCGTATTTAAAACTGCTGAGTATGCTAGGGAACATGGAGTTCCGGTAATTGCTGATGGTGGAATTTCCAATATTGGGGACATTGCCAATGCACTCGCGATTGGAGCCTCTATGTGTATGATGGGTTCCATGTTTGCAGGAACAAAAGAAGCACCGGGTGAGTATTTTTATGAAAATGGAATTCGTCTAAAGAAATATCGGGGAATGGCTAGTTTGGAGGCGATGAGTAAGGGTGGGGACAAACGGTATTTCTCTGAATCACAAAAGATCAAAGTTGCCCAAGGTGTATCTGGATATGTTGTGGACAAAGGATCAGTCCTAAATCTCATTCCTTATCTTGTGCAAGGACTCAGACAAAGTTTCCAAGATATGGGGTTTAGAAATATTCCCGACTTACACAAAGCTTTACGAGAAGGAAAACTTCGTTTTGAAAGAAGAACAGAATCGGCCCAAGCACAAGGTAGTGTGCATGGTTTGTATTCTTACACTAAACCTTCCATGAGGGCGGAATAACAATTTTTAATGAGATACCTTTGGATCTTCATATTCTTTTTTAGTTTCGTTTCGGTAGATGCGCAAGGGGCACCTGATTCGAGTTTGTCGGCACAGGAACTTTTGGCTAGACTTGACCGAGAAATGGATTTCGGAAAAGGCCTTGTCAAAGGAACTTACGTTCTCATTCGCAGAAACGGAACTTCGGAAACTTGGAAGATCAATCGGTTTTTTAATGGTGAGGATGCTCTCCTTCTTTTTGATCGAAAGGGAAGAGGGCTTGAATCCAAACTTTTGACTAAGGACGAAGGAGAAAATGTTTTTTTCTTCAATGTCCTCAGTGCCAAACTCTTTCGAAAAACAGATGATGAAAAATATGAATCTCTGATGGGGACTGGTTTTTTTTACGTCGATCTTTCTGGATACTCTTATCAGGCCAATTACAACCCGTTAGTGAATACTGATTTGGAAATTGGTGGAGAAGTTTATTACCGAGTTTCTTTGAAACCCATCTTACCTTATTTTTATAAAAAATTAGTATTACTCATTGGGAAAAAGGATCTCAAACCTTACCGCGTGGACTTTCACGATCGAGACGGAATTTTATTCAAAACATTGAACTTGAAGTATGGTCCTGTGAAGGTGAAAGAAGTTTCGGGAAAGGTGGAAGAAATTCAAAAAGCTTCTCGGCTAGAGATGTTAGATTTGAACACAGGTAGCATTACGGTTTGGGAAATCCAAGAAGTGGATAAATCAGTAAATCCTGATGTTTCTTTGTTCGCAGTTGATAATTTGAGTCGCTAAACCTTTGTTAGATCCTGGGCTTATCCTTTTTCGAACTGGATTTATACCAAAACCATCCATTGTTCTATCAAATGATGAGATGGCCCACCTTCGTGCTTTAAGACTCAGTAAGGAAGATGCTGTCATCCAATTTCGGGATGGGATTGGTGGATTGTATAACTATCAGTTTTCTCCGCTCTCCAAAGAACTAAAGTTTCTAAGTGAAACCCATATTCCGAAAAAAACAGAACACAAAACTATCGCCATTGCCCTTCCGAAAGGGAACCGTTTTGATTTCTTTTTACAAAAGGTCACAGAGATCGGCCTTGATGCGGTTGTTTTTTTGGTGTTTCGCCATTCCATTCGCAAAGAATTTAATTTAGAACGTGCCGAAAAAATAGTAAAAGAGGCAGCCGCTCAGTCCAAACAAACTGAATTACTTTCTCTTTCGATTGAACCTGCTTCTGAGTGGATGAAATCACATAAAGATAGTTTGGTGGTCTTACACCCAAATAGGTCAGAAATTTTTCAAGCAAACAAACTCATTGGAAAAATTCCGGTAGTAGGTCCTGAGGGAGGATTTCATGCAGAGGAAGAAAGTTGGATGGAAGAAAACAAAATCCCAAGACTCACTCTTCCTGGTGGGGTTCTCCGTACAGAAACCGCAGGCATTGTGGCCGCAAGTTTCCTTGTGTACGGAACTTAGATCAAAAGAATCTTTCTACTTATTGGTGAGTAAAAGAAGGGTTGTGGAAAGATTGCAGTTGGTAGAACAAGCAGTAAAACAAGCCGAAGCGGCTGGGTAATTGTCTCCTGTAACGTCAGGGTATTTTCCGGCACAACCTGCATTACAAGCTTCTAAACTTCCACCCGTACAAGTAATTAGGAAAGTCATTAAGTTCCTTTCCACCGTTTTGTCTTCTCTCTTTTGACAAGATGTAGAGAAGATCATGACAAAACACAATACAGCCAAAACAAAAAAACGATTCATATTCCTAAACTCCGTTCTCCCAGCATTTCGTCAATCGGTTCGTAAAAATCTTGACCCTTGTGACTTTTCCTATGCATTGGATGAGATCCTATATGTCAGACGGTCCTAAAAAGGTTTTAGAAAAAAAAGCGCACGGAGAGTTCGAATTTACCGCATACGGTGAGTTCTTATCCTATTTCCACGCTCATATTGATATTTTCAAAAAACTTCTAAAAAGCCGTAAAATGGACCCGGCCAAAGTAGAAGAAGTGGCCAAACAAATCAAATCCTACATGACAGGGAATATCAAAAAGACGGATCAGTTTTTTGAACACCTTCCCCAATTTGCCACGATGTTAGGTGTTCCACAGAATGAGGTTTCTGCCTACCTCAATACAAATTTTATAGAAGTCTTAAATAAAGTACAAGAAAAACTGAAAACACAAGAATTGGACAAACTGACGAATGCGCCAGCTCCTAGTTTTTCATCTGTGGCAGAAGAGATTGTCGAACGACTCCAGGTCACTCATCCAAAAGATTTTGTATTCGCACAAAAAGGGATTCTGATGGTTCTTGAAAACCCAGTTACGGGAGAGATCATTGAACCCAAAGGCCTTATGGCGGAGTCGGCCAAAGCAGCTCTTGCCATGCCTGCAAGTGCCGAGTCGGAGAAAGAGCCTGTTTCTTTGACCGATGCATTGGCCATTGCAAATGCACCTCCCACACCTGTTGCCAAAAAACAATCCCTCATTCCAGAAAAAGACAAATCCATTCTTTTGGAAATTGTGGAAACTTTTGGAGACACATTGACGGGAGAACTCCTAGAAGTAAGAATTGGTCCCGATCCTAAAGACAATCCGATCCAAGAAACAAATCAATCCAATCAACAATCAAATTCATCAGAAGAATACGAAATCGAAGATTTAGAATTCGAAGAATCTGACTCATCTTCTTCTCCTTCTTCTAGTTCCAGTGAAGAAGAATCTTTAGATTTTTCACAGGACATCGATGTTGATTTTGAAGAATCTGAACCGGTTGTTCCAGTTAATCCCAACAAAGCAAAGTTAGATGCTTTTGGTGTAAAAGAATTTATGGACATAGTCCAAACCATCACTAATTTCCAAACGAAGTCAGACCAAGTAGGATACCAGAATTGGTTACGTGGACTTTCTGAATTTGAAAAGGCAGTGGTATCTCTTCGCACTCAAGTGCTTAAAGAACAAAAAAACGAAGTTGTAGATTGGAACTCACTTTTCCAAATGATGAGTTCAAAATCTGATTTGAGTCGTGATGTTTTAAGTGGCATTGTAAAAAAAATCAAAAACTTCCAAATCGTCAAACTGACATTAGACAGAATGATCCAGGAATTCAAAAAAGGAAGTCCTGAGTTTATGCAGATGGTGAAGATGGCTTGGCCTCATATCCAAAAGGCTTTTTTCGAAGTTCCAAATTATACACAAGTGCAAACTATATTAAAAGGAATTTTGTCTCGAGTAAACGATGAAGGTCATAAAAGAGATTTTTCAAAAATCTTTACCATGGCACTGAATTTCATCCAATCTAAATTTCAGGTATAAACATGATAAGGGAGAGAGACTCTCTTTTTTATTTTGTTTTTATTTTTCTTATTTTTCAATTTATTTCTCTTCATTCACAATCATCCAAAATCATTGTGGATCCCTTATTACAAAAACCTTGGATTCCTGATGCGGAAGAAGAGGAGAGTCGGAGTTTTTTTCGTTTTTTATCAGAATTCAAAAACAAACAAGGAACAGTCAAAAAGAAAGACTCACTGGGACGAAACTATTTAGTCACTCCTGCTGGAAAAATGCGCTTTCTCATTGATGATGAATATTATAAAGAATTTCCGGTAGCAGAGGAAGCTGATATCGCAGCCAAAGAATTGGAAGCTTTATACGAGGTTCGTAAAGAAAAAGAAGCCGTATTTTTAGGGAAAGGAATTCATCTTTGTTATCGTTTGAAACAAGAAAAAGAACCTGGATTTTTCCCAAATTGGCTTATTCGTTCCAATGAAATTACCAATCGCGCCGCCAATGAATGGTCGGACCAAACCATTCCTCTTGATTTAGTGAGTGACCCTTATGGTTGTTATGTGGGAGATTCCAAAAAAATAGAAGACTTGGTATTGGAATCAGAGTCATTTCGTTATCGTGTTCGACTTCCATCTAAGCTACGTTATGAGGGCCTTTATGGAGACCGATTGGGGATTTATGGTGAAAACAGAGATTCAATCTATCGGATGGTTCGTTTTGTTCAGTTTCTTTCTAACTATTTACCCGAAGGCCAAACAGAATGGGAGGAAGCCTTCATTCTCCAAACATCTGGCAAAAAAAAGAAAAATCTTCCAAAAATTCTCCTCTCCATTGGTTCTAGTTTTGATAAATCAAGACCTCTGCGAAATACAAAAAACTATTTTCGTTTTTGGGACTCTATGCGTTCTCTCTCTCCCACCCAAATTAGAAAATTAGGATTTAAAAGAATAGAAAACCAATCTGAGTATCTGAGCGAATGGACAGAGGTGGATGAAATTGGAAATTCAGTTGCAATGGAGATGAAAGAGTATTATCTTTATAATGCACCTCGTGGTTATTTTCTTTCCTTGTCTTATCCTAAACGAGAAAAAGAAACAGCTGAACTCTATTGGCAAACCATTCGAAGTACGTTTGTTGTAAAGGAGTAAGGAATGTTTGTTGGGTTTGTCGAAAATCAAAACAGAAAGAAACCGGAACCAAACGGCGAACCTGCACCATTGTTTTTTATTTTTTTAACCGGGCTTTCCTTTATTTTGGGTTTTGGCTTATTATTGCTTCCGTTAGGTGCTTTTTTCCCTCTTTCTGTTTCTGTTTGGATACTGTTAGTTTTATTTTTACCAATTTTGTTTTTGGGAATCATTTTATCCAAACGCACTGGTCTAAAAATCCTGATCTCTATTTTTTTATCCTTACTTGCTGGTGGGAATTCTATTTTGTTTTTGGGAGATTCAATTGGTTATGGTTTAGGGGTGACTGCCAAGGCAGATGTTCTTCCTGAAGAAGTTTCTACAAACATTGGATACCGTTATATATTTTTAAGAGATTTTTATTTGGATGATGTGGAAAAGGGAGAGTTTCGTTCACCACTCCTGGTTCGGCGCAGATCGGGAGGTGCCGTGTATGGTCCGGTCATTCGGTTCCAATACAAACGAATTCTGTCAATTTCTGGTAAAGACATCAAACCTCCGTTATATGCTATTTGTTATTCGAAAGATGATATTCAGTGTAACCTTTCCGGATTGTTTTCCGGAGGTCTTCTCCTAAAGGAACCCATCTGGGATGTGTCCGAGTTGCCATGGGCAAAGGATTCACTTTTTTTGGTTTGGCGAGGTCCACTGGATGCAGAGATGTTCACAAAAGGAATTTATTCCGTTTTGTTTTTTTTGTTTTTAATTTTAGTTTGGGCAGTTGTGGTTTATTTTCCGGTTTTAGGAGAAAAAGAATCTTAATTTTTTCTTAATGTGATTTCTTTTTCCCTTAAGCTCTGAGGCATTTACTATAAGATAGAACCATGAGAAAATTTCTTTATGGTTGAATTACTCTATTTCCCTTTTTACCTTGGGTTTCTGATACTTGTTTCACCTTTTGTTGGTTACTACATGGCATTTATTTTGAATGCTAAGTCGTTACCTTTTGAACAAATAACATTCAAGTTTCTTTTTTCAGGTACACCACCTTCCCAAACACCGAAACAATATTTAAATAGCCTCGTTTTGTTTCATTTTGTTGGAGCTGTTATCCTGTTTTTAATTTTGAAATTTCAAAATTATTTACCCTTTAACCCCTTAAGAATTATGGGGATGGATTGGGATCTTGCCTTAAATACCACAATATCTTTTATCACAAATACTAACTGGCAGGCATATTCTGGTGAAAGCCAACTAAGCAATTTTTCGCAAATGGTCGGTTTAACTCCTCAGAATTTTCTCAGTGCTGGTGTAGGTATTTCCGTATTGGCTTTTGTTAGTCGATCAATTGTATCTGCGAAAACCAATCGATTTGGAAATTTTTGGCAGGACTTATACCGTTCTGCATTTTATATCCTTCTTCCCATCTCCTTTTTTGTTGCCATTCTTCTCATTGGCCAAGGTGTCATACAATCGTTTCAGGAACCTGTTTTGAGTTTGGGGTTGGATGGAGTTTCAGAAACGATACCGATGGGTCCTGCTGCTTCACAAATTGCGATCAAACAAATTGGGACGAATGGAGGTGGTTTTTTTGGTGTGAATAGTGCTCACCCTTTTGAAAATCCAACTCCTATTTCTAACTTTATCCAAATGTTTTCGATCCTTTTTTTGCCTGCATCTTGTGTATTTTTATATGGGAAAATCACAAATTCCTTTCGGCATGTCTGGGTGATATTCTTTGTGATGTTGTCATTTTTAGTTCTGGGATTTGCAGCTGTTTATATATCGGAATGGAATTTTCCCGGAAACTTGGAAGGAAAAGAGTTCCGATTTAGTTTAACAGAATCCTCTCTTTGGTTATCAACAACTACCGCCGCCTCCAACGGTTCTGTGAACTCCATGCATGACAGTTATTCTCCGTTAGCTGGTGGTATTGCTATTTTCCAGATGATGTTAGGTGAGATTATTTTTGGTGGTGTGGGTACGGGAATGTATGGAATGTTTTTGTTTTTAATACTTACCGTATTTTTGTCTGGTCTGATGACAGGTAGGACTCCGGAATACTTTGGGAAAAAAATTGGAAGTTATGAAATTAAATGGACTTTGTTTGGAATTTTATCCCCTACAGTTTGTATTCTTATTGGTACTGCTATGACCATCTTCCTGGAATCAGGTTATACGGCAAAAGGTCCTCATGCATTATCTCAAATTCTTTATGCTTATAGTTCTGCTGCAGGTAATAACGGTTCTGCCTTTGCCGGTTTCTCCGCAGATACTTTATGGGGAAACTTATCCTTAGGTTTCTCTATGTTAGTGGGGAGGTTTAGTGTCATTTATGCTGTCATCTTGGTTGGCGGGAGTTTAGGTGGAAAAGTCACCACAATGTCCTTCGATGGAAACTTTAAATTGGATACTCCACTTTTTGGAGTTTTACTTTTTTCCGTAATACTTATCGTTTGCGGCCTTTCCTTTTTTCCTGTTTTGGCACTAGGGCCAATCTTAGAACAACTACTGATTAGTAAGGGGATATTCTTTTAAGAGGAACATATGTTAAAATCTAAAAATATAATTTTTCAAGAACTTTTGGGAGTATCCTTGAATGGTGCCATTCAAAAGTTTTCTCCTAAGTATGCCTTTGCAAATCCTGTGATGGCTACTGTATGGATCGGTACATTCTTATTAATGATACAAATTTTGTATTACTTAGGTTCGGGGATTCCACTCCAAAATGAACTTTCTATCTTTTTTTGGCTTTTACTCACATTGTTTTTTGCAAACTTTGCTGAGAGTGTTGCCGAGGGAAGAGGTAAGGCAAGAGCAGATAGTTTACGAAAGACAAGATCAAAAACGATTTCTAAAAAAGTGGAATCGATTGGAGATGAAAATTTTTCAGAAATCATTTCCAATGAATTAAAAGTTGGCGACCTCGTTTTTGTGAAAGCAGGTGATATCGTCCCTGGTGATGGTGACGTAGTTTCTGGAATTGCCAGTGTGGATGAATCTGCAGTGACGGGAGAATCTGCACCGGTCATTCGTGAAAGTGGTGGGGATAGGTCAGCTGTCACAGGAGGAACTCGAGTCATCTCAGATCATTTATATATTAAGATCACAACAAAACCTGGTGAGAGTTTTATCGATAAAATGATCACTATGATTGAAGGAGCTACAAGGCAAAAAACTCCGAATGAAATTGCCTTAGGCATTCTACTTTTTGTGCTGACAATTCTCTTTTTATTGGCAGTCCTTTCTATGATTCCCATTGCTAATTTTGTAGGAAATCAAATCGGTCAAAATTGGAATTTCCGTTTTTCTGTTTGGCTTGCTTTATTTGTTTGTTTGATTCCCACAACTATTGCCGCCCTTCTCAGTGCGATCGGAATTTCTGGGATGGAAAGGTTAATTCGTTGTAATGTCATTGCCAAAAGTGGAAAGGCAGTGGAAGCCGCTGGTGACATCCATGTATTGCTCTTAGACAAAACAGGGACCATTACATTGGGAAATAGAGAGGCACATAAATTTTATCCTTCTGTCGGTGTTACGGAGGAAGAGTTGGCTGACGCAAGTCAGTTGTCATCACTTTCCGACGAAACTCCAGAGGGAAGGTCAATTGTTGTTCTCGCCAAACAAAAGTATGCGATTCGTGAAAGAAATTTAAATTCTTTGGATATCCGTTGGATTCCTTTTTCGGCATCAACAAGAATGAGTGGAGTTGAGATTTTTGAAAACGGAAATCAGATTCGTAACATTCGTAAAGGGGCTTATGATTCTATTCGAAAACATGTAGAAAGCCTTGGGGGAACCATTCCTCAAATGATACAGATCATATCGGATGAAGTTTCAAAAAAAGGTAGTACTCCGATTTTAGTAGCAGAGGGAAATAAACTCCTTGGTATCATTGAATTGAAAGATATTGTAAAGGGTGGACTCAAAGAAAGGTTCGCTACTTTAAGGAGAATGGGGATTCGGACTGTGATGATCACTGGTGACAATCCATTAACCGCGGCAGCTATTGCTGCCGAAGCAGGTGTGGATGATTTTATTGCAGAAGCCACACCTGAAGCAAAATTAAAACGGATCAGAGAAGAACAAGCAAACGGATATTTGGTGGCAATGATTGGTGATGGAACAAATGACGCGCCAGCCCTTGCACAATCAGATGTCGGTGTCGCCATGAATACTGGTACCCAAACCGCAAGGGAAGCTGGTAACATGATCGATTTGGATAGTAATCCGAGTAAACTCATTGAGATTGTTGAAATTGGCAAACAACTGCTGATGACAAGGGGAGCACTCACTACGTTTAGTATCGCCAATGATATTGCAAAATACTTTGCCATCCTTCCAGCTTTGTTTTTGCCTTTGGCTCCACTGAATATCATGCATTTATCTAGCCCAGATCATGCCATTTTATCTGCCGTGATTTTTAATGCACTTGTCATCCCGGCCCTCATTCCACTATCTCTTCGTGGAGTTAAATATGTTCCTAAATCACCCGATTCGGCTTTATTAAGAAATTTTTTGATCTATGGGGGTGGGGGAATGATCTTCCCATTTTTAGGAATCAAACTCATTGATTCAATTATTTCTGGAGGTTATTTATGAAGAAGAACGAAATCTCGAGCCAATGGGAAATTGTGATTCGGTTTTTGTTTATATCCTTGTTTGCGTTTGGGTTCCTTTATCCACTTACTATAACTGGTATAACAAAATTGTTTTTTTTAGAGAAAGCAAACGGAAGTTTGATTCGGTTAGATGGAAAAGTGGTTGGTTCAGAGCTTCTATCTCAAAAGTTAAATTCAAATTCTATGTTTCGGTATCGGCCAAGTGCTGCAGATTATGGAAAGATACCGAGTGGAGCTTCTAATTTGAGTCCTTCTAGTTTGGAATTACAAACGATGATAAACGAAAGAAAACTTGAATTGGATCGTTTGGGAATTCGCCATACAGTTTGTTCCGAACTATTGTATAGTTCGGGTTCTGGACTAGATCCACATATTTCCGTCGGTTGTGCCCGTGAACAGGCTGAATTTCTTCACCGGGTTTCTAAGGTTCCTCTTGATGTTATAAATGAGTTGATCCAACAAAACATCGAATATCCAATATGGGGAATGATGGGTCGAGACCGTGTAAATGTCACAAAACTAAATCTATCTTGGAAACAAATGACCCATGAATGAAGGAAAACGCCCGGAAGATTTTCTTTCGTTAGCGAATCAAGAAGAAACAAAGAAAACAGGCATTCTAAAAGTATATTTTGGAATGTCACCTGGTGTTGGTAAAACCTACACGATGTTAACCGAAGCTCATCATTTAAAAGATGATGGGGAAGATGTAAAAATCGGTATCGTTGAAACTCATGGAAGAGATGATACGAAGGCTCTGGTCGAGGGTCTTGACTGCGTTCCTCTTAAAAAAATTGAATATAGGGGAAAGGTATGGGAAGAGATGGATGTCGAAACTATCTTAAAAGAAAAACCAAGTTATGTATTGGTTGATGAACTTGCTCATACCAATATCCCTGGTTCGATTAATAAAAAAAGGTATCAGGATGTTTTTTTACTCTTAGATGCAGGAATAAATGTTTTGTCCACTGTCAATGTACAACATTTGGAAAGTCAAGTGGACTCTATCGAAAAAATCATTCAAAGCCCAGTCAAAGAGACGATTCCCGATAGTATTCTTGAAAGAGCAGACGAACTGGTATTAATTGATATTATCCCAGATGAGTTGCTAAAGAGATTGTCTGAAGGAAAAGTTTACATTCCTGAAAAAATAATTTCTGCCAAAGAGAATTTTTTTAAAAAAGAGAATTTAACTTATCTGAGAGAATTGTCGTTGTCGTATACGGCAAAGTATGTAGAGAAACGAATGCCACAAGGTAGAGAACGGATTTTAGTTGCTATCTCTGCGAGTCCAAATTCTAAAACCTTACTTCGATATGCAAAAAGATTGGCATTAGAGAGAAATTCAGAGTTGTATGCTTTTTTTTCGGAAAACGAAGAGGACAAAAGTGTAGAAGCAGCAAATTTCATTCGTTCTCATATTCGATTTGCAAAAGAACTCGGCGCAGAAGTTGTACATTCCTTTGAATCTGATCCAGTGGTGGGAATTGTAACAGTTGCAAGAGAAAAAAGAATCAATCGTTTGCTAATCGGAGGGTCTAAAAAAAGTTTTTTCGGAGAATTATTTCAAAAAAATATTTCATCTAAAATCATCAAACACCTTCGGGATGTAGAAATCATTATTGTCCCTTATTTGGATGATCAAACATTTCATTTTGATTTTTATAAAAAATTAATCCCTTCTTCGGGGATTCGACAATATATCTCTGTGTTTGCATTAACATCACTTGTTACCTTGTGCAACCAATTTTTAATTTCCTATATTGGATACTGGACAATTTCAATCCTGTATTTGTTTTATGTGGCAGTCCTTGGAATGTTTTTTAGTCGTGGGCCTGTATTACTTGCAGCGATTCTATCTGCTTCATTTTGGAATTTTTTGTTCATTCCACCTCTTTATACTTTTTACATTTCGAAGTTAGAAGATGCCTTGATGTTTGTTATTTTTATGTTGATTGCGCTTATTAATGGAGGTTTAACGGCGAGGCTTAAAAAAAATGAATTAAAACTCAGGTCAAGAGAAGAAAAACTATCATTTCTTTATGAGCTCACTCAAAATTTATCTAAAACCTCAACCGCATCGGAAATTATAAAAACAGGTGATTTGTTTTTTAAGCGAATTTTTCCTTTTCCCGTAAAACTGCATTTTTACCAAGGTGGTGAGTTTTCTCCCGTTATTGAGGATACGAAAGATTTAGCCGTTGCGACATGGACGATCAAAAATGGAAAACCTGCAGGAAAATATACCGAAACATTATCTCTTGCCAACGCTACATTTTATCCTCTAGTTTCCCCTGGTGGCATCACTGGTGTTATTAACGTTATTTCATATGAAGAACCAAGTTTGGAAAAAGAAATACTTCTGAATACTGTAGCGAACCAAGTCGCATTGGCTCTGGATCGTGATATTCTTTCAGAAGATTCTAGAAAAAATTTTTTAATAAAAGAATCAGAAAAATTATACAATCTGATTTTTAATTCATTATCACATGAATTAAAAACTCCGCTGACATCCATTCAGGGTTCGGCATCCGCCCTCCTTGATCCAGATATTGATGCAGATATAAATGCTAGAAAAAATCTAATTGAAGAGATCCAAGAAAGTTCATTGGTCTTGAATTTGTTATTGGGAAATCTTTTGGATATTAGTCGCATTGAATCCGGATATTTGACTTTGAAAAGAGAAAAGGTGTATCCATCTGAAATTATACACGATTCGATTTCGTATTTGGGGAAAAACAAAATAAATCATACGATAAAGATTCAATTAAATGAGTTGGATTCACCCATTGAGCTAGACAGAGTGCTTTTTTCTCATGCTATTTTTAATTTACTCTATAACGCTTGCATGTATACTCCAAAAGGTTCAACTGTTTGGATATCACTCGCAAAAACCGAAAGCTCAATTCAGTGGATAATAGAAGATAACGGCAATGGCCTTCCACTTGATTCTTCAAGGATTTTTCAGAAGTTTTACAGAGGGGAATCATCTGGCAAAATTGGAACTGGACTGGGTCTTGCTATAACCAAGTCGATTGTTGAGTTGCATGGTGGAAACATTGAAGCTGCGAACCGGAGTGAAGGAGGTGCAAGGTTTCTCATTGACATACCTATTTCTTAGTTAGAAAAAACGTATATGGCAAAGGATTTGATACTTTTAGTCGATGATGACGGTGCAATCAGAAAAATGTTACGGATTGCCCTGGAGGCAAAAGGGTATAAGACAGTTGAGGCAGTGTCCAAAAAAGAAGCCACAGAATCCATCGCTCTTCATTCTCCAAAATTAGTTTTACTTGATTTACAACTCCCTGATGGTTCTGGTCTTGAGGTCATAAGGGATGTTCGTACATTTTCAGAAGTTCCTTTTATCGTTTTGTCTGTGATGAGTTCTGAGGAAGATAAGATCGCCTTACTTGATTCAGGCGCAGATGATTATATTACAAAACCATTTAGTATGGGAGAACTTCTCGCAAGGATTCGAACTGCTTTGCGTAGGTTACCCATCGAAGAAACACCGACCAATTGGGAAAAAGAAGGTTTGGTTGTTGATTTTGTAAACTATCAAGTCATTAAAAATCAGACTCAGGTTCGGTTGACTCCAACGGAATTTCAGATCCTTACCTTTTTAATTAAAAATGCAGGGAAAGTTATTACTCATGACGTTCTGATTAAAAAGATTTGGGGAGACCAAGCGCTAAATGAAATGAATTCATTAAGAGTACATATTACCCAACTTCGTAAAAAAATTGAAGATTCTCCTAGTGACCCCAGGTTTTTAATTACCGAGCCTGGCGTGGGATATCGCTGGGTAAATCAATAGCCAAAATCTAAAATTTTCGAATCGGATGGAAAAAATTTTATCTTAATAATTTCTTAAGGCAAAATCCAGAATCATAATTCACCAAACATTGTAAGACAGTTTTAAAAATGCTAAATTGATCTTATATGTTAGATCAATTAAATTTTTTTCCCAACTTCTTTTGGAGAAATTCCAAAGTTTTTAGAACCTTTCTTTCATTAACGATTTGTGTATTGACTGTTTTTTCTCAGATCCACGCAGAGGAATTGATTTTAAGCGATAAAAAGGAGAAAATAGAATCTGTTCCTAAAACAATTTATTTACCTAATTCTGTGCAGTTAGGTGGTTTTATAGACTCCTATTATTTGTATAATAGAAACCTTCCAAAAGATACCGAAAGAAATTTTACCACCCAAGGAGTTCGAAACAACGAATTTAATATCAATCTAGCTTATTTGGAAGCAAAAGTAGAAGAAAATAAATACAGAGGAAGACTAGCTTTTCATTGGGGAACATCGGTGAACGCAAATTATGCGGGAGAACTATCTACCGAAAAGTATTCTAATCAAATGTCTGTTAGGAATATACAAGAGGCATATACTGGATTCAAAATTGGAAAAGATACTTGGGTCGACTTAGGTATTTTTTTTGGAAATATTGGTTATGAATCTTGGATCTCCCAAAATAATACAAACTATACACGGGCCTATGCCTTAGATTACGTTCCATATTATTCATCGGGAGTTCGATTGTCACATCAATTCACAGACAAATTAAGTGGGCAGATACAAATCTTAAATGGCTGGCAAAACATTACTGATAATAATAAAGATAAATCATTTGGAAGTCAGTTGAAGTATATTTTTAATCAGCATTTTACTCTAACACTAAATCAATTTGTCGGTAATGAAGCACCTAACTTCGAAAGAAAACAAATGAGATACTACAACAATAGTATTTTTG
The DNA here is from genome assembly GCF_004770145.1 of Leptospira bourretii. NCBI lineage: Bacteria > Pseudomonadati > Spirochaetota > Leptospiria > Leptospirales > Leptospiraceae > Leptospira > Leptospira bourretii. Next base: position 200,721 of record NZ_RQFW01000010.1, read on the forward strand.
AATGGACTGTAACCGATCGATTTAAATTGGTAGGCCAGTTTGATATTGGCGCCCAGAAAGCGAAACAAAGTTACATATATGAACCGTGGTTGGCTACTTATGATCCAAGTTTAGGTGAGTATCGTGAAACAACATCAAACGCGTATCGTCAATGGTATCATGGTACCATCTGGGCAAGTTTTTTATTAACACCAGAATATCGATTGAGTTTCCGGGTGGAACGTTTTTACGATCCACTCCAAGTGATGGTGAATACTGGAACTCGGAATGGATTTATGTCTAACGGGTATACAACGACTTTTGATATCCTTTCATATGATCCAGGTTTACTTCGATTTGAATATGTATATCGAAGGTCTGCTGATTCTGTATTTGCCTATCGCGATACATCCACTTCCAAAAAAGAGGATTTTTTCGTCGTAGCATTTTCCATCAAATTTTAAGAAATTGTAAAAGTTTTTTTAGAGAGATAAGGAGAAAAACCGAACCTTTCCGGCTCATTTTGGGTCTAAATTCTGTTCATAGATGTTTCTCCTTATGATACCCGCAGGGAGGGGTTAGTATCCCTGATTTTCTTTTTTTTCTTTCCAAACCGATTCCTTTTCCTAGATTCTCTCCATGTTCTTTCGGTTTCGTTATCCTGTCCTTTTTCTCCTTTTTTTAGGTTTGGTTCAGTCTGATTTCAGCCAAACCCAACCAGCTTCGATAGAATTTTTCACGCCGAGTGGATTTGTCAAACAACCCAAACAGGTGACCGTTCGGTTTACCAAACCTATGGTTGCCCTTGGCGACATCCGACCCAAAGTGGACATCTTCCAAGTCAACTGTCCACTGCAAGGTACAAGCCGATTTTTGGATTCTACAACCTGGGTTTATGAATATGAAAAAGAACTTCCCGGTGGAGTGGAATGTTCCTTCCAACTAAAAGACGGAACAAAAACTTTAAGTGGTGAAGTAGTCCAAGGCGAACGTAAATTTTCATTTCATACGGGTGGACCTTCTGTTTTATACTCTTCTCCCTACCAAGGATCTTCTATTACGGAAGATCAAATTTTTGTTTTGCATTTGGATGCGAAACCAGACCTAAGTTCCTTTCAAAAATATGTATACTTTCGATCTGAGGAATTAGGAAACCGAATTCCAATTGTTCTCATCACAGGTTCAGACAGAAAATCAATTTTAAAATCCACCGGAGATGCAGACAAAGAGGAAACGGTTCTATTAAAATCCAAACAAACTTTTTTGCCGGATAAACAAATTCAATTAGTACTAGGTAAGGGAACTAAGTCTGTTTGGGGTGGTGAAATCCGTGAAGAAGAAGTTCTATCTTTTACGGTAAGACCTGTATTTTCTGTTCGGTTTAGTTGTGAGAGAGTGAATGCAAAAGCAGATTGTATTCCCATCCTTCCCGTTTCGCTTTCATTTAGTTCGGCTGTATCCAGGTCCAGTTTACAAAAAATTAAACTTGTTTCTAAAGATGGAAAAGAATTTCCCATGTCTCCCATTGCTGAGAAAGGAAATGAGTTTTATGAATGGGTAAGTTTTCCTGGGCCATTTCCAGAAAATACCGAATTTGAAATTCGTTTGCCCGAACTTGAGGATGAAACAAACAGGAGTTTATCAAACCAAGCATCCTTTCCATTGAAGTTTAAAACAGATGAGTTTCCGCCTCTTGCAAAGTTTGGTGCCAAATTTGGAATTTTAGAATCGAAAGCCAAACCTGCGTTACCTGTCACTCTCCGAAATTTAGAAGCAAATTTACCTTTAAAATCAATTTCTCTCGGTGTTGGTGGGAAAACTCAAAAGACGATGGATATTTTGGAAATCCAAAAATGGTTTCAAGTTTTAGCAACTAGAGAAAGAGAACAGTCTGTATTTCAAAATCCATCAACTAACACTGGTATCTCCTCTTTTGTACTTCCGAAACCGAATGGGAAAAAACCAATGGAAGTTGTGGGAATTCCTTTGGAAACTCCAGGTTTTTATGTGGTTGAACTTGCCAGTGATGTCCTCGGGAATAACCTTCTTGAAAAAAAGGGAAAGATGTATGTTTCGAGTGCAGCTCTTGTCACAAACCTTTCGGCACATTTTAAATGGGGAAAAGATACTAGTCTTGTTTGGGTGACAAACCTCGACCAAGGTCTACCAGAAGCTGGTGTACAAATTAAAATCTTAGATTGTAAGGGAAACTTACGTGGTGCAGGTATCACAGGAAAAGATGGAACAATGCTTTTTGGGAATTTAAATTTTCAAGAGGTTCCTTATTGCGGTTATCATGAGTTAGGCTCTGGACTTACCATTTTTGTTCAAAAGAATGATGATATTAGTTTTACCTCAAGCACTTGGGACAAAGGGATTGAAAGTTGGCGTTACCAGCTACCCAGTGTCACAACAGGTCATTCCAAAGAAATTAAATCCATCGTTCTTGATCGGACATTGTTTAAAAAAGGAGAAACTGTTCACCTAAAACATGTTCGTCGAGGATTTGGAAATAAAGGACTCATCGCAGCAGATCCCAAAGACAATCCAGAACAGGTGATCATCAAACATGAAGGTTCAGGAGAGTCTTATCCTTTGCCACTGGTTTGGTCGTTTCCTGGACAAGCAGAATCCGAATTTAAAATTCCAAAAACTGCAAAACATGGAACGTACATTGTTTATTATCCCTATTCCAATGAAGATGCAAGTTATGGGGAAACAATCACACAGTTTCGGGTGGAAGAGTTTCGTCTTCCGGTGGTCAAAGGGAATATTCAACTTTCAGGCGAAAAACAGGAGTTAGTCTCTCCAAAAGAGTCTAAAGTTTTATTTGGATTGGAATATCTTTCTGGAGGTGGGGCATCTCACTTTCCTGTGAAAATACGTTCACAAGTGGTCCCAAGTTTTTATTCTCCCAAAGAAGAATACTCAGCTTTTTCTTTTTCACCAGAAACCTTAAAAGAAGGAAAATGGAAAGTGAGTGGTTATGAAGAAGAAGAAGTTGAGGAAACAAAACCAACCGTTTTATCGACTGCACTCAAAACTGATGAAAAGGGATTTTTACAATATACCTTTAGTGGTTTAAAACCAATTCCCGGTTACGGAAAATTCCAAGTAGAAATGGAATATGCGGATCCTTCCGGAGAAATTCAAACTGTATCCAGAAGTTTCCCTGTCTCTCCAGCAGAAGTTCATCTTGGAATATTGCCAGATGGTTGGTTATTTACAGAAGACAACGTAAAACTACAGTTAGTGGCTCTCGATTCAAAAGATAAAATCCTAACTTCACAAAAAATAAAAGTCACCGCTTACAAAAGAGAATTTTATTCCAATCGAAAACGTTTAGTTGGTGGATTTTATGCATACGAACATTATGAAGAAGTAACCAAACTAGGAGAATTTTGCGAAGGTAAAACCGATTCTAAGGGAATTCTCATTTGTGAAGGAAAATCTCCATCAGTAGGTGATATTGTATTTCTTGCAGAAACGAAAGATACAAACGGCAATATTACCAATTCCGGATATAGTGTTTGGGTGAGTTCCAAACAAGAAGCATGGTTTGATGTCAGTGACCACAATCGTATGGACATTTTACCTGAAAAACGTTTGGTTGATGTAGGGGAAACGATTAAAGTTCAAATTCGATCTCCTTTTAGAGAAGCAACAGCTCTTGTGAGTTTAGAAAGAGAAGGTGTTCTTGATTACTTTGTCACACAAGTTTCGGGAAAAGAACCTGTGATTTCCATTCCAATCAAAAAGGAATATGCTCCTAATGTTTTTGTATCGGTATTACTTGTTAGGGGACGTGTAGGTGATCCTAAACCCACAGGACTCGTAGATTTAGCAAAGCCAGGTTACCGTTTAGGTCTTACTATGTTAAAGGTGGGGTCAAAACCGTACACTTTGTCCGTATCTGTGAACCCTGAGAAAAAATTTTATCAGGTAAGAGAAACTGCCAATGTGGAATTAGAAATCAAAACGGCGGAAGGAAAAATTCCTACCGAATCTACCGAAGTCATACTTGCGGTAGTGGATGAAGCACTTCTTGAACTTTCACCAAATCCCACATGGAATTTACTGGATGTGATGATGGGAACAAGACCCCATTCAGTGGGAACTTCAACCGCCCAATCACAGATCATAGGAAAACGCCATTTTGGTCTAAAAGCAAAACCGGAAGGAGGAGGGGGCGGAAAACAGTCCACTCGTTCTCTTTTTGATACCTTAGTGTATTGGAAGGGAAAGGCAATTGTTGGAAAGGATGGAAAACTTAAGTTTAGTTTTCCCCTAAATGATTCCCTGACTAGTTTTCGAATTGTTGCCGTTGCGACATCGGGGGTCAAAGAGTTCGGAACTGGAATGGCCAAAATCCAAACTACCCAAAAAATCCAATCGTTTTCTGGAATACCACCTGTGGTTCGGTTAGGTGATACCCTTCGACACGAAGTGACCCTTCGTAATGCCGGGGAAAGTAAAGAACAACTAAGGTTACGTTTGTCTGTCACAGATTTAAAAAGTGGAGCGGAATCAAAAGAAGATTTAGAAACAAAATCTGCGATTTTGGGTTCTGGAGAAACCAAAGTTGTAGTTTGGGATTTAAATGTTCCTGATAATACGACCAAACGTAAGTTTCATTTGGAAGTTTCTTCTCCGAATGGAACGGTCCTTGACCAATTATCTGTGGAACAAACTGTCCTGCCGGTAGACAAAGAAAGAGTATACCAAGCGGGTCTCTTTTTATATGAAACACCAATTAAAGAATCGGTTCAAGTTCCAGAAGGATCACAACCAAACTCTGGTAAAATGGTCTGGAAGGCCTCGCCAACAATTTTAACAAGTCTTTCAGGAATTCAAACTTATTTCCAGAACTATCCTTACTATTGTATGGAACAACGTGTTTCAAAAGCCATTGGTCTCAAATCCGAATCAATGTGGAATGATGTATTCTCCGATTTAAATTCATTTTTAGATTACGATGGACTCGTAAAATACTTTGCTCGTATGGAATATGGAAGCGAAATTTTGACGGCTTATGTATTAACATCAGCGCAATTAGCCAACAAAAAAATTCCTGAAGAAACTTTGGCAAGGATGATTGCGGGTTTACAAGGATATTTAGAAGGGCGTGTGAAAGGTGAGAGATATAAATTTGGCGCCGATTCCATTGTGAGAAAGATCATTGTTTGGGAAGCATTGACGAGATACCAAACTTTTGAATGGGAACAGGTAAGACCAATCTTTGAAGGTTTGGAATTTTTACCAACTGCCTCTCTCATTGATCTATCAGAAATTTGGGGAAGGGTAAATGGAGGAGATAGTTCGGTTAAATCTCGCCTGACAAGTACACTACGATCTCGACTCAATATTCAAGGATCGGAACTCATCGTGGCAGCTTCTGGTTTCACCAATCCTTGGTGGATTTTGGGTAGTCGTGATTATACAATGGCTAAACTTTTATTATGGTCTTTCTCCGAACCAAGTTATAAAAAAGATATGCCACGTCTTATCAAAGCCTTTGTTAAAATGCAAAAAAAAGGAAGTTACGATACCACACTTGGGAATGCATATTCCATTTTGGTTTTTGATCGTGTGAGTAAACTTTTGGAATCAGAAAAAGTGACTGGTGGAAAACTTAATATCCAATCATCCAAAGAATCATTTAGCCTTGAACCTAACGGAAAACAAACGGTGTCCCAAAATATCGGAACGAATCCTGAATCGGTTGCTGTCAGTTATGATGGAAAAGGCAAACCATGGGTGGAATGGTCTGTAAAATCCATCCTTCCTTTGAAAGCACCCATTTCTAGTGGTTATCGTTTGAAACGAACTTGGGAACCTTTGCAAGTGGCAAAAGCCGGAGTTCTATCAAAAGGAGATACAATCCGAGTCAAAATTGAAATCCAAGCAGATTCTGATAAAACCTGGGTGGTGGTGGAAGATCCGATCCCACCAGGATCCTTACCTTTGGGCCGAGGGTTCGGTCGGGAGTCAATCATCAGCCAAGATGGGAAACCAGGGGATTCTTCCTATTATTTGAGTTTTGAGGAGAAAACTTTGTCTCAGTACAGAGCGTATTTTGAATATCTTCCTAAAGGAACACATACCCTAGAACACAGCTTCCGATTGAACCATGTTGGGACATTCCAAATGCCTTCCACTCGGGTGGAGGCAATGTATTCGCCGGAGACCCATGCGGAGTGGCCGAATGAAACTGTGAGGATTTCGGAAAATCTGGACTAGGAAAAGTTTACGGATAAAGAGGGCCTGGAATTATGACTCTAATGGGTCCGAACCAAGCCCCTCTTTTCCCCATCAGAATCCTTAAAATTGCCTTTTGGTTTACCGTTTTTTTTTATCTATTTTTTCTAATCTTTAATACAAGTTTTACCATCATGGGAGTGGATGTTGGAGACTTCCTGAAACAATACTTAGGTGCTTTTTTTGGGGTATATCTTTCTACCACTTTTAAAGTATTTTCCGTTTCTTTCTTTTTACACCTGACTCTCTTTTCTCTTGTATATCTAACATACCATTTTCTAAAACATTCGGATGTTTCTTGGTATATCTTATCTACTTGGGTAGTAATGATCGAATGTTTTGCCTTGTTCCATTCGATGGTAAGTTTCCCACAAATTTATGGTGAGTTCTTTTTCTTTCGATATCCTTCCTTTGCTCCATTTCTGTATTTTCTCACTGATCACACAAGTCCTACTTACTTTAGTTTTGTTTTGGGAATTCTTATTTTGGGATTTCTTTTAGTTCTCTTGAAACAAATTTACCTTCATAAAAACAAAGAAAGTTTTTTTGCAATATTACATGTGTTAGTTCTGGGACTCGTACATACATCTGGCTATTATATGGTAGGGATTCTTTATTTTGTGATTCTTTTTTGGCAAGGCAAACATTACCAGAGAATCCATATTAAGACTTACGGATTTTTTTCCCTCTTTTTTCTTTTTCTTTATTTGATCCCCAGTATCTGGATAAGGATTGAAGGGGTTACGCGCCCTGAAGCGAAAGGGAAGCCACCTGTTTTTATTATTGCAGCAGACTCTCTTCGTTATGATAAAATTGGGCTTAAACTCGAAGAGAAAAGTATCACACCGAATATCGATTTATTTGCTAACGATAGTTTTGTGTTCCATGACCATCATACCACCATTCCTCGCACTTTCCCTAGTTGGGCGGATTTATTAACCGGACAATATGCAATGAGCCACAAAGTCCGTGATATGTTTCCGTCACCGGAGGAAAAACAAAGGATTGGGTCTTCAGCCTTTTCTACCATCCAACAAAAGTTAAAGGAGATTGGATATCGAAGTTATGCGATAGGAAGTTTTGCTGCTGATATATTCCCTAGAGCCAACTTTGGATTTGATGAGGTACTTGCTCCGAACTTCAATGCTCGCATTATGACGGTGCAACGAACTGCCGAATCACAACTGTTTCTTATGCCTTTTCTCACTGGGTCATGGTTTTCAGGTGGGATGTATTTGGAAGAAATGGATGGATTGTCTACTTGGGGAGATGGGAGTCGCATCTTTGATCGGTTCCAATCAGTTTTAAAACGAGAAGGCAATCAGGCATTTTCTGTAACTTATTTTTCGAGTGTGATTCATTTTCCTTATACCCCGGCCTATCCTTATTATAAAACTTTTACCGATCCAAATTATTATGGTAAGTATAAATATTTAAAATTTGTAGATCCAACTAATTCTAGTACTCCGAACGAAGAAGAAACAAAACAGATTCGTGGGTTGTTTGATAGTGCTGTTTTTGCTTTTGATTCTGAGTTTGGAGATATCATTTCCGAATTAAAAGAAAAAGGAATCTATGATGAATCCATCATCATACTGACAGCAGACCACGGAGAAGCTTTGTATGAAGATGTACATGGGCAAGGACATGGAGAACATTTACGCGGGGAGGCAGTGACTCATGTACCTCTGATCATAAAATTTCCGAAATCGACAAATCATAAAAAGCCAGATCATCAATTTTTCGGAATTACCTCGAGTGTAGATATTTATCCAACATTAATGGATTATTTTGAAATCTCCACCAAACAGGAGTTTCCTGGGAGATCTTTGTTGCCTGTCCTTGGAAAGTCTAATTGGGCTGAGGATCGAATGGTTTATGCAGAAACGGGAATTTGGTTTTCTGATGCAGGGGATCATTTTTTTCAAAAACAAAGAATCCCTTATCCGAATATATTATCCCTGCACCAAGTGGTTCCTGAAGAAGATTACCAAATTATGATCACTGATCCAATGTATAGAGAAACCATTGCTTTTTCAAAACATAGATCTTTACAAAATTCTGATTACAAACTCATTTATATTCCCACACGCCAAGGTGTGCTTTTTGAGTTCTATGATCGAAAAAAAGATCCTTTCAATACAAAGAATCTTTATCCGAACCACCCCATGGCCATAAAAATGAAAGACATGTTGTATCAAATGGTGGTAAAGTGGGAAGATGCATCTCTCGCAGGAGAGTATTTAATACCAAGTTCTTTATCTGATATCAATGAAAATTAAATAGGAAAAAAAAGAGGAAACTATGCCGCAACGTAACGACTTAAAATCAATTTTGATCATCGGATCCGGACCTATCGTCATCGGGCAGGCATGTGAATTTGACTACTCTGGAACACAAGCAACGAAAGCACTGAGGGAAAAAGGGATACGAGTGATCCTCGTAAATTCCAATCCAGCTACAATTATGACGGATCCTGATCTTGCTGATGCAACATACATTGAACCACTGACTGTTCCAGTTTTAGAAAAAATCATCAAAAAAGAAAAACCAGATGCCATCTTACCAACCGTAGGTGGTCAGACAGCACTCAACTTGGCACTCGCCCTTCATCGTGAAGGTGTATTAGAAAAATACAATGTAGAACTTATAGGTGCAAAAGTTGATGCCATTCGAAAAGCAGAAGATCGGGAACTATTTAAACTCGCAATGGAAAAACTGGGTATCCGAGTTGCAAAATCCTTTATGGTATCCGACATGGAGGCGGCAAGGAAAGCAAAAGATGTGATTGGTTATCCGATCATCATTCGGCCAGCATTTACCCTAGGTGGAACTGGTGGAGGAACTTGTTATGATGAAGCGGAGTTTGAAGAGATAACACAAAAAGGACTATCTGCTTCCCCCATCTCGCAGGTATTAGTTGAAGAGTCTGTGATGGGATGGAAAGAGTTTGAGTTAGAGGTTATGAGAGACCTCGCAGACAATGTTGTTATTATATGTTCCATTGAAAATTTGGATCCTATGGGTGTTCACACTGGTGACTCGATTACCGTTGCCCCTCAACAAACTTTGAGTGACAGAGAGTATCAAAAACTTCGTGATATGTCGATTGATATCATTCGAGAAATTGGAGTAGAAACGGGTGGTTCTAATATCCAATTTGCGGTGAATCCAGAAAATGGGGATGTCATTGTCATTGAGATGAACCCACGAGTTTCTAGGTCTTCTGCTTTGGCATCAAAAGCAACAGGATTTCCGATCGCAAAAATTGCAGCACTTCTTTCCATCGGATTTACCTTAGATGAAATTAGGAATGATATTACTCGTGTAACGCCAGCTAGTTTTGAACCATCCATCGATTATGTAGTAACAAAAATCCCTAGATTTGCATTCGAAAAATTCCCTGGTTCCGACCCAACGTTAGGTGTTCAGATGAAGGCCGTTGGAGAAGCAATGGCCATTGGGCGTAACTTCAAAGAAAGTTTTCAAAAAGCACTCAGATCACTGGAAACTGATCGTTTTGGATTTGGAAGTGATGGTTATTTAAAAGAACTTTTGGAATGGGAGTCTGTTCCGAAAGAAGAAAGAAAAACTTGGTTAACGGCAAAGGTAAAACGACCTACAGACAAACGTATTTTCTATGTGAAGATGGCCTTTGATTTTGGAATGAGTGTCGAAGAAATTTTCGACATTTGTAAAATTGATCCTTGGTTCCTTTACCAATTCGAAGAGTTATATCAATTGGAAAATAAATTCCGAAAAGAAGGAAAAGCCATCATTGAAGAAATGAAAAGATCTGGTTTTTCTAATCGCCAACTTGCTTTCCTTTCTAAAGAGGAACAAATTCTTGCGCAAGTTCGAAGTGGTGCAGCGATCGAAATCACAAAGGCCAAAGTAGAAAAAACCCTTCGAGAAGAAGAAGAGGTCATCGAAAAATACTTAGAAGAAAAAAATATCCATCCAGTGTATAAGAGAATTGATACTTGTGCAGGTGAATTCGAAGCATTTACACCTTATATGTATTCTTCTTATGACGAAGAGGATGAAGCTGATGTCACTTCGAAAAAGAAAGTGATGATTCTTGGTGGTGGACCAAACAGAATCGGACAAGGAATTGAGTTTGATTATTGTTGTTGCCATGCTTCCTTCTCATTGCAAGAGGCAGGAGTGGAGTCAATCATGGTAAATTCCAATCCAGAAACAGTTTCTACAGATTACGATACATCCGACAGGTTGTATTTTGAACCATTAAGTCTTGAAGATGTAATGGCAATTTTCAAAAAAGAAAAACCAGATGGTGTGATTGTTCAGTTAGGTGGTCAAACTCCGCTGAAATTAGCAAAGTCATTGGAAAAAAGAGGAGTTCCCATTATGGGAACAAGCCCTGATTCCATTGATAGGGCAGAAGATCGCAAACGATTTGCCGAAGTTTTAGAAAAGCTAAACCTAAAATCGCCTGATAACGGAATTGCTGCTTCTAAAGATAAAGCAAGAGAGATCGCAAGGAAAATTGGTTATCCGGTTCTTGTAAGGCCATCCTATGTTTTGGGTGGAAGAGCCATGCTCATCGTTAATGAAGAATTGGAACTAGATAAATATATGGAAGAAGCAGAAGAGGTATCGGAAGATAGACCGCTTCTAGTAGATTCATTTTTACAAGATGCGATTGAAGTGGATGTGGATGCCTTGTGCGATGGCAAAGATGTATTCATTGCAGGTATAATGGAACATATTGAAGAAGCGGGAATTCACTCGGGTGACTCAGCTTGTGTGTTGCCTCCGCAGTCCATTTCTCAACGTATGTTACAGGAAATTGAAGAAGCGACTTATCGTTTGGCTTTGGAGTTAAATGTAAAAGGTTTAATCAACGTTCAATATGCCATTAAAGAAGAAACTCTTTATGTCCTAGAAGTTAACCCTCGTGCTTCACGAACAGTTCCTTTCGTTGCGAAATCAATCGGTATCCCTGTTGTTAAAATTGCTGTTCGATTGATGTTAGGTGAACCATTGGCATCATTTAAATTGGGAAAACGTTTTTCCGCTCCAATGATTACTGTGAAAGAAGCTGTATTACCATTTAGTAAATTCCCTGGAGTTGATACAATCCTTGGTCCAGAGATGAGGTCTACCGGAGAAGTAATGGGTGTTGCTACGACAAAAGGGGAAGCCTTTGTCAAAGCTCAGATTATGGCAGGTGAAGAACCTCCTAAACATGGAACTGTTTTTGTGACCATCAATGATAAAACTAAAAAAGAATTATTAGAATCAATTCGGTCATTATCAAACTTAGGATATAATATCATTGCAACAGAAGGAACACATAAATTCCTTTCTGATAATGGAATTCTATCTAGTAAAATTAATAAAATCTACGATGGTTATTTCCCGAATGTGATTGATTATATCAAGGAAAAGAAAATTCATCTGATCATTAATACTCCTTTGTCGAGAGTTACGCGTGAGAATGCGTTTACGATCCGACAAGCAGCAATTAAATACAAAGTTCCATGTTTGACAACTGCACAAGCAGCAAAGGCACTCATTCATGGTTTGGTGGAAATGAAGGATAAGGGTTTTTCCGTGAATTCCCTTCAAGAAATTCACGCGAAACACAAAAATAATTAATACTTAAATGGATTTGGATTTTCTAACGAATGTTTGTTTTTTTGTTAGATATCCAAATCCTTTAGCAATGATTCGATTCGTTTTCGATTCACGCCCAAATCTGATTTTCCCAATCTGGATGCTGACCGAAAGTGAAGAAGTTTATTTTTTTCATCAAAATAGAATTCTACATCATCAACATATCTCATGATGAGAGAAGTAAATTCAGTATAAATGTAATTGGAATTTTCCTGGATGATTTTGGTCCGTGGAGATTGTTCTAACCTTTCCTTCAGAATTTTATAAGCTTCAACTAAAGGTTTTTTGTAAGTGACTGGGCTTCGGTAGTGAACAGTGTCCGAAGGATCAGCAAAACTAGTGATGCAATTGGGGGTCGCAGGGCAATTGTTGAGTTTGTCCGTTTTGATTCCTAAGTAGTTTGGTCTTGTTCCTGTGCATCCGACAAAAAGGAAAAAAAAGACAAAAAGGGGCGAGAGAATGATTCGGAGTTTTTGATTCATTGGCTTCGGTTCCTAAAGCGAGTTTCTTTGTATTGGACTGTTCCTTTCTTTCATTGGGGAAAAAAGCGAGTGGGTATAAAAGATAAGTGAGTTACTTTTTGCACTCACTTGCAAAAGAACACCGGTTTCAAAGGAAAGTCAGTTTCCAAATCAAATACAGACTGTCCCAATGGAAACCCCGTTTCCGAAGGAAAATCCCTCCAAATATCACCCCTTCCTACCTGCCAAGGTTGGCTCCCAACAGCGTTTTTTAAGATTCAGAATTCCCTTTCCTATGTATTTTGGCTCCGGTTTCTAGCTTGAACTTTCTTTTTAGTGCTTCGTACTTGGGAGTATTCCGCCTAGAATCTGACTTTGATGTCGTTTGGCTGAGGGAAGGACCGAAACTAAATGAAATATATTCGCAAACTGTGGAAATCTAAAGGAATTGAGAAAAAAAGATGGACAAAGTATGGTAAAAGTATTTTTATAAAACAATCGTTAGATATAAAAGGATCTCTCTTTTATGCCTAAGATAGTCGATCACGATCTTTACCGAGCTGAACTTTTGGCAAAGTGTATGCCCATTTTTGTGACAAAAGGGGTCTCCTCTGTTTCGATGCGTGAATTATCAAAGGAACTTGGTGTTTCAACGGGAACTCTTTACCATTACTTTCCAACGAAAGAGATTCTCTTTGAGTCCATGGTAAAACAACTCGTTGCTATCGATGAAAAAGAGATTACGGAACTTTCAGAAAGTCACACGGGGCTTGCTGATATTATGGCTTTTGTTGCGAAACGCGAAGGGCATTTTATCAACCTAATGTTTCTGGCAGTGGATGTTAAGCGACACTTGAGTGAATCAAGTGAACTTATGCAACTAGTGGAAGATTCATTTACTTCGTATCGAACGGCTTTGGATCGATTCTTTCCAACCAATGCAAAAACAAATAGTGGAAAGGCATTTCTGTCATTTTTTTTGGGAGCTTTATTTTTGAAAAATAACGCAACAGAAGATACTAACTGGCCAGAACTTTTTGAAGGTTTGGAGAACCTAATGGTATTGTTTCAAAGCAAAGATTAAGGAGATAAATTTATGACACTCACCAAAAGACTTAGTTTTTTACTTTGTTTTATTTTGCCGATTTTAGTGATTCTGGCCGAAGAGGTGGGTGGTGTTTCTTATTTAATCGTTCCACTGACTGTGTTTGTCATTTTACCATTGTTAGATTTTGTTTGGGGAAAAGACAATTCGAATCCGGAAGAAACTAATTTTTTAAAGTTACAAAACGATTCTTATTTCCGGTATTTAACGCAAGTGTGGGCTTATGTTCAACTAAGTTTTGTAGTTTGGTCGGTTTATCGAATCGCTGCCTATCCACATACTACGTTTGAGTTTTGTTTATTTGCCATTTCAGTTGGGATCGTAACGGGAGGAATTGGGATTACTGTAGGGCATGAACTAGGTCATAAAAAAACTCGTTACGAACAGTTTTTGGCAAAATTAATTTATATGACAGTTTGTTATATGCACTTTTATATAGAACACAACCGAGGTCATCATACAAATGTTTCGACTCCAAATGATCCCGCATCCTCAAAAAAGAATCAGTCCTTCTATCAGTTTTATCCTCAGACTGTCATAGGGGCTTATCAATCAGCTTGGGAATTAGAATCAAAACGTTTAAAAAAGTTGGGACTAGTTTCATTTCATTATCGAAATGAGATGATTTGGTATTTTGTGATCACAGCTCTATTTTTGATTTCTATGATCGGATTTGGTTCTTTATATTCCCAGAGTACAATTCGTTGGGATATTCTTGGGTTTCTGTTATTACAATCATTGATTGCATTTTCACTTTTGGAACTTACAAATTACATTGAACATTATGGGTTAAACCGAAAGGAAGTAAGCCCTGGTAAATTTGAAAAAGTGTTACCCATTCATTCATGGAATCAAAATTATTTTGTATCCAATGCATTTTTATTCCATTTACAAAGACATTCCGACCATCATGCAAATGCCGGTAGAAGATACCAAGCCCTTCGCCATTTTGAAGAAGCTCCTCAATTGCCATTTGGTTATGAATTGATGATTCTTGTTGCTTTGGTTCCTCCGCTTTGGTTTCAAATGATGAATCCTATTTTAGAATCTTGGGAATTAAAGAATCAATTGAAACAATAAAGATTAGTTGGAAGACTCCTTCAGAAGGAAATGAACCCGCAAAGAAAAACTTTACGGGTTCAGTGAGAATTCATTCTGTTTCGAGTAATACTGACCTTTTTGATTTTAGAATCGAAAATAACAAATACAATAACGCAGCAATTCCGACGTAAAATAGTCCTGAGGCAATGTATCCAGACATAGGTGGATAAAGAATACTAAAACCAAAGTCAGGGTTTTCTGATTCGTCGAGAAGGTTTGCTGATTTTGGTTCGTTATTTTTAATTTCATCTCCCGATGGATAGGAGTAAGGATCAAAATCTGCGGGCCATTGGTAAGGGTTCCCATAATAAAGTGAATAACCTTCCTTTGTTCCGTCCTGGTTTGCAAAAAAATAAATTTCTTCTAGTGGTTGCACTGTAATTGCATTCGTTAGGTGAAGAGTTTCATTTTCGCCATCGTAAACTTCAATTTCAAATTCAGAATTGATTGTTCTGGAAAGTGGGATTTCTGAAAAAACTCCATCTTCTTTGTTATGGCTTACAGTTCCTTCAAATACAGTTTCCCATTCTTTTTTGTTAATTTTCCCGCGAACGGTGATTCTACGTTCCCAATTTGTTTCTTCAAATTCTAATTTTAAAATTTGGAATGCAGATTGTGATTCGTTTAGGAATAAAAACTTACAATGATTTTCTGCAAGCACTGGGTTTGTGACTGCGTGCGATTTTTCCCAGTATAAGTTTTTGTTCTGTTTTGCCCTGGTGGCATTTGGAAATTTTAAATCAGAGCCTGGTTCTGCCTCTAATCGTAAAAATCGATGTTTTGTTCCACTTAAATCAATTTCTCCAGAAGACTGATTTCCATATTTATAAAGAAAAACAGTTTTTGAATCTACGAATTGATCAGGATTATCACCTAATTTTAATGTAATGGATGTTTCGTAATCATACGCACTAGAAACAGATAGTTTTGTATAATTCATACCCTCTGGTAATTTGGGAAGTTCCAATACATAGATTTCCATTTCATCTTTTTTTGAAAATAAAAGTTCAGGTTTTACTTTTTCCGTGTTTTTTGCAATTTCTTCTGCATTTTGAATATAGTAGGGAACAATCTCTCCATTGTAAGTGATTCTTAAGTCTCCGTAAAACGAATGTTTGTAAATATCTTCATCTAACGTTAGTTTTACAATTCCATTTGGAGAAAGGTTCCCTGAAATTTTTAAATCTTTTTTGTATTTGAAGTTTTGTACGGCAAGAGGCCTACTCATAACCTGTGTTGTCGTTGAAATAAAGAATAAGATGGAAATTAAGTATTGAAGTTTCATTTTGTTTCCTTTTTGAAGTGATTGTATAACGTACCTGTTACGATCAGAGTTACTCCTAAGAATAATCCGGCGAGAATTCGATAACCTAAGCTCAAATTCCAAAAATCATATAAATAGAATTTTATGATGACTAAAGATAATGAGCCAAATCCAACATACTTGAGAGATTGGATTTTTTTTAGGAATCCAGTTGATAATGCGATCAAACCATACACGATTAAACTCAGTGTGTAGAGGAATAATTTTTTCTCTTCTGGGAATCCAAGATATATTTCAACGAATGTGCCAAGTAACCAATATGGATATGCGGCATATAAGAAGAGTTTGGAGAACTCGGAAAACTTTCTACTATAGAGATAAGAAAGAACTAAATAAATCGAACCTGTCGCAAATACTAAAAATCGACCATTCAAAAATGGTATTTCATTTTGCGAGCGATAGGTGAAGGCAAAAATATAGAACAATGCAAAAAACCAAACTGGGAAGGCAGCCCAATACATATAAAGTTGTTTGGAGTAGGTAGATGTTATGGTCACAAGAAAAGCGAAACTAATGAGGCTAAAAGCTAAAAGTTTTCCTGAGGTTCCTATCACGATTAGACTGACAATGAATGGAAGACCAAATAATCCAATGACATCATATAGTTTTTTCTTATCTAAACTCAAAACTGTTCTTCTTATGGATCGTTCATAGAGGCCATAAAATAGGATGAGTAATAAGGTGAGTAAAAATGGTTTTGCGATTGGATAAAAAACGGAAAATACCCAAAAAGACTGAACAAATCCAAGTCCCAACGTAAACCCTATTGCAGTGATTGTGAGAATTGGTTCCTTCAGTTTGGTTGTTTCTAAAGTTTGAAATTCTCTTAAGAGAAATAAAAGGAAAACACCGAGTTGGAAAACAATTGGAAAAAACGGCTTAGCATCTACTAAGTTTTTATCTGCCCATCCAACGAAGATTAGATGATTTGCTGCTAGTAAAAGAAGTGGAATTACTTTCCAGTTTGTATCTTTTCTTACCCAAAAGAATAAGACATTCCAAAGTAACAAATAGGTAAATAAAAACGGGTAGGAGTTTTGTCCTGTGGACAAAAGTAAGGGAACTAAAAATGCACCAAGAGAGGCAAATCCAAATAACACTTCACTTTTTTGTGAATGAGCGATTGCGACTGTTATTAAGCTAAGGATTAACAAACCAACAAAACAGGTTTCAGTTGAATACAAATCGTACCACAAATACCCTGAATAGTAGGCAGAAAACAAAACCGCAATTCCAAGACCCATAAGACTAGGTGAAAGGTAAGGCCTTGAATTTCGAACTCTGAATCCATAAATTAATACTGGGATGGCCAATAAAAGTCCAATCCAAATCCGCACCGATTCGTTGATCCAATATTCTTCTATGGCTAAATAGAAAAACCAGATGGATGCCAGTAATAAAGAAAACACTCCTAGTTTTACAAATAGGTTTTCTCCAATCCATTGGACAAACCAGTTTGGGCCTTCGTTTAATGGAATCTCTGTTTGGTGGTCTACTGTAGGAATTGGATCCGAGATACTGCGGGGAGATTCCTTAGGAGTTTGGGTTTGGGAGAGGGATAAAACTCTTTCTTTTAAAAAAGAAAGTTCCCTCTCCATCGATTGAATCCTAGTCAGGATTTCTTTGGTTTCTTTTTCTTCCACGGAGGAAATGGTTCATATTCGCAGAAAGAGGGGAACTACTTTTTATTCTGGATCATTCCACATTCCATTTTCACGAATGAGGTCAATGAGTAGGTCTGCGGCTTCCGTTTCGGAGACTCCTTTTTTTACAATTTCTTTCCCTTTGTAGAGATGAACCTTACCGATCCCAGCACCAACATAGCCAAAGTCGGCATCGGCCATTTCTCCTGGACCATTGACAATACAACCCATCACAGCTATTTTTACACCTTTCAGATGTCCTGTTTTTTGTTTGATCATTGCTGTTGTGGACTGTAAATCAAACATCGTTCGTCCGCAAGATGGGCAAGAGATATATTCTGTTTTGGTGAGCCGAAGCCTTGTGGCTTGTAAAATATCAAAACTCAGATGAAGTGACTCTTCTGGTTCTCCATCGCCGTAAGACAATCGAATCACATCACCGATCCCATCCAACAAACTTCCTCCGACATGAATGGAGGATTCATATAAAAGTTCTTCTTTGTCTTCTGAGTGATGGACAAGGACAATCGGGTAGTCGGATTCTCGTAATTGGTAAGCCAATTTTCTGACGGTTAAGAGGTCTCCATTTTTTACAGAAAAAAGAAGATTTTTTATCTTTCGTTTTTTCGATTCTTTTACAATTTTTTCTATTAAATGAATGTTTTCTGATTCTATACTCCATTCTACACTTCGTTTGTCTTTTGCATAACGAGTGACAAAATCCAGAAGATCTTCCCATGACTCTTCCGATTCTTGAAAGAATAAACTTGGATTAATGACCCACTTTTGGAAACGGTAAATGTCTTCTGCTAAACTATCATATTGATAAGTTAGTTCTTTCGAAAGTTCCACCGAAACTGGAAGCGGGAATGATCCTCGTTTGACGTTAGTTCCAAGGGAGATTAGATCCATTTCTGAATTGATTTTGAAATGAATGAGTTCAGGGATTCGACCGGACTTAGAACCTCTTTGGATGAGATGTAGAACCTCTTCTGCTGATTCCGATCCAAAAAAAGGAAAACATGTTTCAATGCGAACAGGAGAGTTGTCTCCAATTTTGGTTTCCCCAAAAGCCAATTCTTTGGAATAGAATCTTGAATATTGGAATGGATCACGAAATTCGGAATAAAGTATTTCCTTTTCTTTGAGTTGTGATTCTGAACCTGGATCGGATACGGAGGGGGTTTTGTTACTTTGATCGAAAAAATCGTTGTATTTTCGTACCAATTCTTTTGCCACAGGGATTTCATATATGGCATCTTCAGTAAGTGATACGCGGATGGTGTCACCAAGTCCATCTGCGAGTAAACTTCCAATTCCAATGGAAGATTTAATCCTTCCGTCTTTACCGTCGCCCGCTTCTGTCACACCCAAATGAAGGGGGTAGTCCATTCCCAAATCATAAAACCTGGAAACTAACATACGATAGGCTTGGATCATCACCTGTGGATTGGAAGCTTTCATGGATACAACAATGTCTCGATAAGAGTTTCTTTCCGCTATTCGTATAAATTCCAATGCAGATTCCACCATTCCGAGTGGAGTGTCACCAAACCGGTTCATAATGCGGTCAGAAAGACTCCCGTGGTTAGTCCCAATTCGCATAGCCACACCCAATTCTTTGGCGCGAAGGACAAGAGGAGTAAACACTTCTTCAATTCTTTCTAACTCTTCGTTGTAGTCTTTATCCGTATATTCAATGATTTCAAATTTTTTTTTGTCTGCAAAATTGCCAGGATTGATTCTAACTTTTTCCACCCACTCAACACATTTTAATGCCACTTGGGGTGTAAAATGAATGTCTGCAACCAAAGGAACTTTTAGTCCCAGTTCTTTCATTCTCTTGCGTATATTTGGTAAATTGTCTGCATCTGCTTGACTAGGTACTGTTAGGCGAACGATTTCGGATCCAGCTTTTTCTAAATCGGAAATTTGTTTGATACTTGCTTCCGTATCTCTTGTGTTAGATGTAATCATGGATTGGATGCGGATTGGGTTTTTCCCACCAATTCCTACACCACCCACCATCACTTCCCGGGTAGGACGTCTTTTATAGAAAAATGGCGATTCGTTATATTTGGTGCTCATTTGAATCTTATGTTCTCATTATCTAGGAAATTAAATTCGAAATTTTGGGCAAGCAGTATGAAAAAAATCTGTGGGTTTCAATTTCCAACCTCCCTGGACCGAAAATCTATTTAGGAAGAATACCGGGCTTTTTGATACGATGAATACGGAAGTAAAACAAGGTTTACAGCGAAAATACCGGGTGCAGGTCACTGTGGCGATCTACCGCGAAGGAAGTTTGTCCTACAAAAGTGAAATTCTGTCACCAGCCTATTATGACAAACGCCAAGAAGCTCGTGACCATATCCGTCAAGAAATACGAGAAAGATTAGCTCATTCTAAATTCTTCCGTTCCACTCGTTTGGATTATGATCTTGTAAGATATACAGAAGAGGGAAGTTGTAATACCTTCCTTCGTTATAGCATTCAAGATTCAGAAATTTGAATCCTCAGAAAAAATTATACGATTGGTACCAAGTCCATAAAAGGGACTTACCCTTTCGAAAGAAAAAACAAGCATACCCTATTTGGATTTCTGAAGTGATGCTTCAGCAAACTCGTGTTAATGCGATGTTGCCTTTGTACGATTCTTTTATCAAACGTTTCCCAAATCCAGAATCATTGGCTTCTGCGGAAGAAGAGGAGGTATTGGCTTTTTGGAAAGGACTTGGTTACTATAGTCGGGCCCGGAATTTGAGAAAGGCGGCAATCTTTCTTGTTCAAAATTACAATGGGTCTTTTCCAAAAGATCTGAACTCTGTTTTGAAACTCCCAGGAATTGGAAATTATACAGCAAGGGCCATACTTTCGATAGCCTACGATTTACCTTTAGCCGTGTTAGATGGAAATGTGAAACGAGTTTTGTCCCGTTACTACGGATATACTGAAAATATTTTAGGGCCTAAAGCCGATCGTGACTTACAAGAGAAAGCGGATCTCTTTTTAAATTCAGAACATCCGGGTGACCACAACCAAGCTTTAATGGAATTAGGTGCTACCCTATGTTTGCCGGAATCACCTAAATGTTTGTTATGCCCACTCAGTGAATTTTGTTTTGCAAGAATCCACCAAAAAACTGCAGAAATCCCACTTAGAAAAAAAGAGAAAAAACAAATCCAACTTTTTTCAGAGATTTTTGTTCTTTCGAACCAAAAACAAATCTTACTCGTTCGTGAACCCAAAACGCGGTTTTTAAAAGAAATGTTCCATCTTCCTTATGGAATGGTCGGTGATATTCCTGAAGAAGCCTATGCCCCAAGTCCTTTTTTTCTTGCTCTGAAAGAAATCGTAAAAGACCCAAAGACAATCGGTACATTCAAACATACCATCACCCACCATAAGTTGGATTTTTCCGTTTTGACCTATCCATTGCCAGTGAGGGGAGAAATCGAAAAATTGACAAAGAAATTCGGTGTAGAAAGTAAGTGGGTCACTCTTTCCAGTCTGGATACTGAATTTCCCTCCTCACTCGCTTCGAAAGTAAAAAAGTTTTTGCTTTACTTAGAATCATAATTCGATACCATTCACGGGCTATGCTCGAGATCATTGTTTGGATCGAACATGTAATCGCAAATATCCCTTTGCCAATTCTTGAGGTTTGGGGGCGGTTTTCTTTTTTATTAGGTTCTATTCTTTCGATCTTTGCATTTGCAGGTTTTACTTTCCGGAATGGAAAAAACTTTCGAATCTCTCGAGAAGTTTGGAATTGGAATCTGACAAGTTTTTATTGGTTTGTCATTACCTTTGTATCCATCTTCCTCACTGGTTATTTGGGAAGTTCTATCGTTTTAATCCCTGGGGCCCAAACACTAGAAAGTCTCAAGGATCTTTCGGTTTTCCTTTGTTTGAATTTTTTTGGTTATCCGGCTCTTCTTGCCGTTCCATTTGCCTATGGACTCTCTGACTTAATTGAAGGAGTGCCACCAGAATTTTTATGGGACTGGTTGCCTGGATATTTTATCAATCCTACACTCTTTTGGTTGTCCTATCAGATGATAGGAAAGTCACCTGATTTTCGTAAGGTGAGAGTTTGGTTTTATTATTTTTTCTTTGTTCTTCTTTTTTTATTTCTCGAACCATTTTTATGGGGATACTTATGTTCGGAACAATTTGGTTCTGAAATTTCCTATCACACTGTTAGTTCAGCTCTTTTGTTTACCACTGGGATCACTTGGATTTTGGCTCCTTTCGTGATGTTCGTTAGTTTTCCACTCGTCAGAAGGTTGGGTTTTTTTTGGGCTGAAGTTCCGGGGCAAGTCAAAGAAGTCACTTTGTCCGATCCACCTTGGATTTGGATTTCTGGACCTAATGGACAAAAAAAAACCGACAAAGAATCTGATTTAAAAACAGGAATTTCCTTACAATTATTTATTGTGACACCTTTTGTTTGTTTGGTGCTGGTTCTAGTTGGAATTACTTCTTATGTTACCTTAAAAAATGCAGAACAAACAGCATTCCAAATGGTTGAGGTCCTTCATCGGCAGTGGTCAAAAAATATCAATTTAAGTTTGGATCGTTATTTCTCTGAGATCCCAAACAAATCCGAAAAACACTACGAACAAAGTAAACTTGTGGAAGTGCTCGATGGATCGAAAGTGAATCCGCAAGGTAAGGTTTTTTTACTAGATGCCCATTTGAATCCTTTGGCTTCACTTTCCTCTGAAGCCAACAAATCCAGGGTATTAGAAGTTGTAAGAGTCGAACTCAAAAAATTAGAAAACGAAATTACTGCTTCGGAAAAACGTTTCAGTTTTGCCGTTGTGACCAAAAAGCCACTTTCTCGTGAAAACTGGAATGCTATGGTTACGATTTATTCGCACCCACAACTCAAAGAAAAAACATATCTCATCACTTTATTTCCTTATTCATTTTATTTAAGCGGAGTGTTTACGGGGAATAGTGAATCAGCGATGGTGTTTGCATGGGCAATTTTACTCAGTTTAATTTTGGCAGCGGTCATTTCTGAATTTGTAACAAGACCAGTTCTATCTTTTGCGAAAGCTTCCAAATCCTTAGCAAAAGGGGATTGGAATTATCCAGTAGGCGAAAGTATGATTGCTGAGCTTAAAGATCTTTCTGAGGCTTTTCGGTTTATGTCTTCGGAGCTCAGACAAAGTTTTGAACGAGTGGAAGAAAGCCAAAGATTGGTGATGGAAACCAATTCCAATTTGGAAGAAAAAATTGTCCTAAGAACAGAAGCTCTTATCGAAAGTAATCGCAGTTTAGTCGAGATGATCGAAACAAAAGAAAAAATCTTAATCGATTTACATAAAACGCAAACACAACTTTTGCAGAGTGAAAAATTGGCAGCGCTCGGGCAATTTGCCGCAGGGATCACTCATGAACTTAACACTCCTCTCGGTGCGATCACCTCCAGTGTCCACTCAATGTCAGAAATTTTAAAAAATGATATAACAAGTTTACCTGATTTTTTGGAATCTTTGGATGCCACAGAAAAAGAGGATTTTCATTTTTTTCTGAATCTCGGTGTATCGTTTGGATCTCGTCATGCGGGACTACTCAATCGTACGGAAAAAAAAGAAAGAATCGGAATATTAAATTCTCATCAAATAGAAAATCCAGAAGAAGTGATGGAAGATCTTACTTCATTGGGAATCCTCCAACTGGACGAACCAATCTTAAAAGTTCTAAAAAGACCAAAGTCAGGAATCATTTTACAAAATGTTTTGATTTTAGGAAGTTTGTATCGATTGGCTTACGTAATTCAGACCGCCACTGAAAAAGCTTCCCATGTAGTGAATGCACTCAAACATTATCTTTATACAGATCGATTAGAAACAGAAACAAATTTTCAGAATGTTCATATTCCAACTGAATTAGATTCAATCCTCACTTTATACCAAACAAAGATTAAAAATGATGTAGAAGTTACAAAATTATATAAAACAACTGATTATTGTTTGGCGGAAAGAGACAAACTCAATCAAGTATGGATCAATATCATTAACAATGCATTACAAGCAATGGAATACCGTGGAAAACTAACCATCTCTGTTTTTTCGAATGAGGATATGGTCATCACTTCCATTCAAGATACAGGAAAAGGGATCGTCCCAGAGATTCGTGATAAGATTTTTTTACCTTTTTTTACTACAAAAAAACATGGCGAAGGGATTGGGCTTGGGCTTGACATTTGTAAACAAATCGTAGAAAAAATGAAAGGTACAATTGAATTTTCGTCAGATGATCAAGGGACTGAGTTTAGGGTGTACTTACCAAAGGTAATCGAAGGGGAAAGAGATTGAATATTACGCAGCTACAAACTGAAAAAAACGCAATCCTATGCGTAGATGATGAGCCGATCCTTCTTCTTTCCCTCGTACAAGAACTAAAACGGGAAATCGGTGGTGGTTATACGTACGAAACAGCCCAAAATCCAGAAGAGGCCATGGAAGTGATCGATGACCTTTGCAGTTCTGGAGTGGAAGTCATTCTCATCCTTTCCGATTGGTTGATGCCTGGAATGCGTGGAGACGAATTTCTCATCCAGGTCCACCAAAAATACCCACATATCAAATCCATTCTGATTTCAGGCCATGCGGATCGTGATGCCATCAACCGTGTGAAAGAAGAAGCAAAAACCTACGCCATTTTCTCCAAACCTTGGAATACTAGAGAATTGCTAGATGCAGTTCGTTTCTGTTGCAATTTGACCTAAGTCCATTTTTCTGGACGTAAGGTGCGTACCATCTACATCCGCAAACTCCGATTTGAAGAAGCTCGTATCAAGTTAGAACGAGAGCTCCATGATGCCTTTATGGATGGGGAGACCTATGTGGAAATCCTTCATGGGATTGGAGAGGGAATTCTTCGGCGAATGGCGATTGACTACGTAGAGTCTTGCGGTTTTCTGAAACTAGTGGAGACCGATCCGATGTTTCGGTCAAACCCGGGTGCAACGATTGTGGAAATTCTTGCCCCCTCCAAAGAATACATCAACCGATTGAAATCATGACCGAACCAAACTCTAGTATAGAAATCCTCGACGTAACACTGCGAGATGGGGAACAAACCAACGGTGTTTCATTTTCTTGGCAACAAAAGCTAAATATCACAAAACATCTGTTAATGGATCTAAAAACAAACCGAGTGGAAATCGCCAGCGCTCGTGTTTCTCCAGGTGAATTCGAAGCTGTCAAAAAAATTGTGGAATGGGCCAAGTCTGAAGGCCTACACGATCGAATTGAAATTTTAGGATTTGTTGATTATGACAAAACTGTCGAATGGATGAAAGGTACTGGGGTTCGGGTTCTTAATCTTCTCACAAAGGGATCGCTCAATCACCTAACAAATCAACTTCGAAAGACCCCAAGAGAACATTTTTTAGACATCCAGAAAACTGTGGAATATGCCGCTGCTTCTGGAATCGCGGTAAACGTTTATTTAGAAGACTGGTCCAATGGATACACCCATTCCAGGGATTATGTATTAGAATACTTGAACGTTGTATCCAAGTTTCCGATTCAAAAATTTTATTTGGCTGATACTCTTGGTGTTTTGTCTCCCTTTGAAGTTCGGACAGCCATTGCCGATCTTGTAAAAGAGTTCCCAAAACTCTGGTTTGAATTCCACGGACATAATGATTATGATTTAGCAGTTGCTAACTGTTTAGAAGCAGTGAGTGCCGGTGTTCGTGGGCTCCATGTGGCTGTGAATGGACTTGGCGAACGTGCCGGAAATTCTCCTTTAGAAGCTGTTGTCACAGCAATCCATGACAAAACAAAATTTAAAACTTCCATAGTGGAAAAAGAAATCACCAATGCTTCAAGGCTTGTGGCGGTTTTTTCGGGTAAACGTATTTCGGATAACCGACCCATCGTTGGTGAGGATGTATTCACACAAACCGCTGGAGTTCATGCCGATGGGGATAAAAAAGGAAATTTGTATGCCAATCCCATTTTGCCAGAAAGGTTTGGACGATCTAGAGTTTACGCATTAGGGAAGTTAGCTGGTAAAGCCAGCATTACTGAAAATTTAAAACAGTTGGGTATGGTTCTTTCCCCCGAAATTGAAAAAAAAGTTTTGGAACGAGTGATTGAACTTGGTGACCAAAATAAAACCGTCACCAAGGAAGACCTTCCTTATATCATCTCCGATATCACTGGTGAAAATTTGGAAGCAAGTTTTCGCATTGAGACTTGCACCGTGACAAGTGGGATCGGGGTCAAACCAAAAGCCGAAGTCAAGGTGAATTTCCAAGGAAAGGATTACGCGGCAAAGGGAGAAGGGGACGGCGGTTACGATGCGTTTATGAATGCCCTTGGTAAAATTTTAAAAGAATTAAAAATCCAAATCCCAAAACTCTATGACTATGAAGTTCGGATTCCTCCCGGAGGAAATACCAATGCATTAGTTGAAACTGTCATCACTTGGAAAGTGGAAGGTGAAACTCATCCCATACGCACCATTGGCATTGACTCTGACCAACAAGTGGCCGCTGTGAAGGCCACAGAACGATTGTTACATATTTTACTCGGAAACGTATGATTCATTTTCTCATTGTGGGCCTTGGGAATCCAGGGGATAAATATAAAAACACTCGCCATAACATTGGTTTTATGATCATGGATGCTCTTGCAAGTAGTTTCGGTGTGTCTTTCAAAGATTCTAAAAAATATATGGAATCAACTCATACTCTGGACGGAGACAAAGTCCATCTTTTGAAACCTTTAGAGTTTATGAATCTTTCTGGAAAAGCCACCCAAACTCTTGCCAATTTGTATAAAATTCCTCCCTCCCAAATTTTAGTCGTTCAGGATGAAGTGGACCTACCTTTTGGTAAGATAAAAAATAAAATTGGCGGCGGAACGGCTGGCCACAACGGACTAAAAGATATCGTGGCAAAACTAGGTTCGCAAGAATTCCACCGGTTGCGGTTTGGAGTTGGTAAACCCGAAAAAGGTGGAATGGAAGTAGCTGATTTTGTTTTACAAAATTTTAATGTAGAGGAAAGAAACAATTTGGATGCTCTCATCAAAGAATCAGTTACTAAAATTGAAGATTGGGTCAAAACCAATCGCAATTTAATCCGAAAAGAAAATGGAGGTTAGGTGGATCACTCTTAACAAAACAAGGTGAATGTACCATAGATCACATTTTATGACAAAAGACAAAGAAACTTCTATCAACCTTCGTAGTCTTATCTTTCAAACCATTCTATCGATTGTAATTGTGTTGGCGATTGTATTTGGACTTGCTTTTTTCTTTCGAAAGGAACTTCTCGGATTTAGCGAACACTTTGTTCGTATCTTTGGGTATTTAGGCCTTTTTGTAGGAATGATTCTTTCTGATAGTTTGCCTGCTTTTGTTCCTCCCGATGCTTTTCTAATGCTTGCCATCACGGGAGAAATGGATCCTTTAAAAACCATTCTCTCTATGTCTTTTGGGAGTATCCTTGGGGGATCCTTAGCATACTTTGTTGGATTGTATCTTATTCCTAAGTTTCATTTGGGTCGGCAGATGGTTTTACATTACGAAGACAAACTCCTTCCTTATCTTCGTAAATATGGATTTGGTGCCGTGGTTTTAAGTGCCCTCACTCCCATCCCTTATTCTTGGATGGCTTATACGGTGGGTACATTTAAGATGCGTTATTCGCTATTTTTACTCGGCTCTCTTTTTCGATTTGTTAGGGTCACTGTTTACTTTTATGCCATGTATCTTGGATGGATCACGGGAGGATAGATGTCGGACGAACGTTTGTTCCCAAAAACAGTGGATGAAGTCATTTTAGAAAAGACAAGGTTTTTCTTTTTGCCAGACAGAACTGCTGCCTTTGTTAAAAATTTGGTAGAAGGGAAAGTTTCAGAAAGGTCTCTCATCTGTTGTAATTCCGGATGTGATGTTTGTAATGAGACCATATACAATTGTTATATGGCAGTCAAAAAAGAATTGGAAAATACTTAAATTGGATTCTCTTTTTTCTCAAAACAAACAAGTTCCTTTGGCCCATGCTGTTCGACCAAAAAACTGGTCTGAATTTGTAGGGCAAACCCAAGTGGTGCAATCACTTAGGGCAATTTCAAAACCCACCTCAATTTTGTTATATGGACCTCCAGGTACGGGAAAAACAACTTTGGCTCATCTTTTAAGCCAAGGTTGGAGTTTGCAAAAACGTTATTTGAGTTGTGTGACCAGTGGTGTGAAAGAAGTGCGAGAGGTTTTGGATGAAGCCAAACGTCAGGGAACCATAGTTTTATTTTTAGATGAGATCCACCGTTTTTCTTCCTCCCAACAAGATGCCCTTCTTTCCGCTGTGGAGGAAGGTGAAATTATTTTAATAGCAGCAACAACAGAAAATCCAAGTTTTCGGGTCAATAAAGCTCTTCTCTCTCGGATGTTAGTTTACCGACTCACAACTTTGTCAGAAGAAGAAGAAAATTCTATTTTTGAAACTTGCCTTACAAAACTAAATCACAAAGGAAAATTTCCTCCGGACTTAAAAAAAGAACTCTTTCGTAGAAGTTCAGGAGATGCGAGAAAACTCCTTGGGTATCTGGAACGAATTTTAAGTTTTACAGAAGACACGGGAAGTATCGACGAATCTAAGTTAGCTGAAATTTTGGGTGAAAATGTAATTTTTTATGATAAAAACAGTGAAAGTCATTATGATATCATTTCTGCTTTTATCAAATCCCTTCGTGGGAGTGATCCCGATGCCGCTCTTTTTTATTTGGCACTTATGATCGAAGGGGGAGAGGACCCGCTTTTTATCGCAAGAAGGCTTGTGATTTTTGCCAGTGAGGATGTGGGAAACGCCAGTGTTCATGCCCTTCCGCTTGCAATTGCCACTTGGCAGGCCGTGGAACGAGTTGGGATGCCGGAAGGTCGCATTCCCCTCGGGCAATGTACAACGTTTCTTGCCTCTGCACCTAAGTCTAATGCTAGTTATTTGGCAATTGATAAAGCCTTACAACTAGTTCGGGAAAGGAAACGAGAGTTTCAAATTCCAAATCACTTACGCAATGCTCCCACAGCCACCCATAAGAAGGAAGGGGCGGGGAAAGACTACAAATACCCTCATGATTTCCCTGATCATTTCCTGAAAGAACGTTACTTCCCAACCAATTTTTATCCGGAGATTCCACAGTTCTATGAACCTACGAACCAGGGAATGGAAAAGAATGTTAGGGAACAATTGAAGCGTCTCTGGGGAGACCGGTATTGAGAATTTATCTCAAATCGGCCACAAAAATTACAAACGATCGAAATTAACACGAAAACAAAGGGGAAAATCATTCTCATCTTGACAAGCGAACCTAGTCGTGAGAGCATTTTCATACATGGGTTCTGCACCAGATAGTTTTGCGCCAATCCTTCTACAACTTTTGCTCGGAGTCGGTTTCTCCGCTCTGATCCTGACCCTTGCCTTCCTCATCAATCCGAAGAAAAAATCAAAACCCCAAGATACCTTTGAATGTGGGGTTACGTATTATGGTGATGCAAGAGGACTTTTTAATATTAAGTTTTATCTTGTGGCCGTTCTTTTTATTCTCTTCGATATTGAAGCTGTCTTCCTTTATCCTTGGGCAGTGAACTTAATTAGTTTTAAAGAAGCAGGTCTTGGAACTTTCTTCCTCGTGGAGATGTTTTTCTTTTTACTCATACTTGTTGTGGGTCTATACTATATATGGAAAAAGGGAGCTCTGGAATGGGATTAACAGAAACACTATCCAAACCGGGTGAGATGTTTGGCGATATGTTCCAAGTTGCTACTTTGGACAATGTTGTCCAATGGGGACAAAGTTTTTCTCTATGGCCTTATCCTTTTGCAACTGCTTGTTGTGGAATCGAATACATGAGTACCTCTTGTGCCGATTATGACATTGCTCGTTTTGGAGCAGAACGTCCGTCTTTTTCTCCACGCCAAGCAGATATGATTTTGGTTCTTGGAACCATCACTTATAAAATGGCTCCCGTCTTACGTCAGATATACGACCAATTGGCAGAACCTAAATTTGTAATTTCTGTAGGTGCTTGTGCCTCTTCTGGTGGTATGTTTCACACCTACGGTGTGTTACAAGGTGTTGACCGAATCCTTCCTGTGGACGTTTATGTTCCTGGTTGCCCTCCGCGTCCAGAAGCTCTCCTGGATGCCCTAGTCAAACTCCAAAAGAAAGTACAAAACCAAGGATTAGAAGCGAGACGCCAAGAAGTCATGCGAAAAATCCAAGAAATCAACGAACGCAACAAACCTCTCGTAGTGGCATGAAAGAAACAATTACCGAATACTTAAACTCGCGGTTTCCTGAAGTTTTACTCCCGCAAAGGGACATAAACACCAATTTACTTTATTTTACGATCAAAAAGGAATCCCTTCCCACCGTTGTACAGGCGCTAAAGGATCATCCGGAATTTGCATTCACTTATTTGAATGATCTTACCTCCGTCGACTGGCTGGGAAAAAGGGAACCAAGGTTCGAAGTGGTTTACTTACTTCGTTCGCCTAAAAACAAACATTTCCGTTTGCAACTCCGAGTTCCCGTGGGAGAAGGGGAAGAGGTTCCAAGCCTTGTCGGTATTTTTCCTGCAGCCAATTGGCCTGAGAGAGAAGTGTATGACCTGATGGGAATTCCCTTTTCGAACCATCCTCAAATGGAAAGGCTCATTATGCCTGATAACTTTATTGGACATCCACTTCGTAAAGATTATCCGTTAGAGGGACCAGGCCAAGATTATCTCATTGAAGATTTACTCACCATTCATGTGAACGAGGATATTGCCAGTTAGGCGGTAGGAAATCATTATGGTAATGTACGAAAAAACAGCCGAACACTTTGGTCAAAAATTCAAAGACCTACCGGAAGGCCATTTACTGGTTAACTTAGGACCCAGCCACCCCGCCACACATGGAATTTTACAAAACGTAATCCAAATTGATGGAGAACGAGTTGTGGACACAGAATCCGTCATTGGTTACGTCCATCGTTGTTTTGAAAAATTAGGAGAACGTTACGATTACAATCAGTTCTTAGTTTGTACAGATCGTATGAACTATGTATCTACTCCACTCAATAATATTGGTTGGATCCTAACCGTTGAAAAAATGATGCAGATCCAAGTTCCCGATCGTGTTACTTATGTAAGAATGATCATTTCGGAACTTTCTCGGATCATGGATCATATCATTTGTAATGGAATTATGGGTGTGGACCTTGGTGCTTTTTCTGGATTACTCCATTTATTCCATCATAGAGAAAATATTTATCAAATTTTAGAAAAGTTAACGGGCGCTAGGCTCACTACAACATTCTGTCGTGTGGGTGGAATGGAACGTGATATTTATCCCGAATTCCAATCCGAAATCAAAACCATCATCAAAGGTTTAAAACCTGCCTTGGATGAATTCCAAGACCTTCTCATTCGGAATAAAATTTTTAATGAAAGGACCGCAGGGATTGGCGGCCTCTCAGCAGAACGTGCCATTGCCTACGGATTTTCTGGTCCGAACCTTCGTGCGGCCGGTGTTCCTTGGGATGTAAGAAAAGATGATCCTTATATGTTCTATGACAAAGTCGATTTTGATATCCCTGTGGGAGAAGATGGATCGGCCCTCGACAGAACTCTGGTTCGTATGGAAGAAATGCGTCAGTCCATGCGCATCATCGAACAACTGATCGATGGAATTCCAGAAGGACCATATCATGCGGATGTTCCTCACACTTTCCTTCCACCGAAAGATCGTGTGTATCACAATATGGAAGAACTCATTTACCATTTTAAAATCATTATGCACGGAGTGAAGGTTCCTCCGGGAGAATACTATATGTCGACTGAGGCTGCCAACGGTGAACTTGGTTTTTATGTGGTATCAGAAGGTGAAAAATCTCCTTGGAGAGTGCATGTCAGACGTCCTTGTTTTTGGTATTACCAAGCGTTCCCTGAACTTGTCAAAGGGGGCTTACTTGCGGATACCATTGCCACCATGTCTTCACTCAATGTCATTGCAGGGGAGTTGGATTGTTAATGGCTTATCAATTTTCACAAGATTCAGAAAAACGATTCCAGAGGTTGATTCCTCAGTTTCCGAGCAAACGTTCGTTAATTTTGCCATGTCTTTTTTTATTACAAGCTGACAAAGGTTTTGTGGACCAGGAAGGGATGCAATACATTGCAGATCGGATTGGTGATCCGGTATCCCTTGCTCATGTGCATGGGGTTGCTACTTTTTACACCATGTACAACAAAAAACCAGTGGGAAAGTTGCACATTCAAATTTGTGGAAATATCTCTTGTTACCTTGCTGGTTCCGATTCCATCACAGAACATGTATGTTCCAAGTTAGGGATTGAGCCGGGTGAAACCACAAGTGATAAAAAATTTACAGTGGATGAAGTGCAGTGCCTTGGTGCTTGTGGGTTTGGTCCAGTGGCTCAAATCAATGACAAATATTATGAAAACCTAACACCGGAATCTATCGAAGCCATACTTTCCGAATTGGAAAAGCAGGTATAAAATGGGATTAAAAACTCTTCTCACAACACATGTTGGTGCCGCTGATTCTCATACATTAAACCATTACCGGTCTGTCGGCGGATACGAAAGCCAAAAAAAGGCACTGACTGAAATGACCGCCGAACAAATCGTAAACGATGTGAAAAACTCCGGCCTTCGTGGTCGTGGTGGTGCCGGTTTTCCTACCGGAAACAAATGGGGCTTTATTCCAAAAACCGACAAACCCAAATACTTAATTTGTAATGGGGACGAAGGGGAACCGGGAACCTTTAAAGACCGACTTTTAATCGAAAAATTCCCACATATGCTGATTGAAGGGATGGTCATTGCTGCCAAAGCAATCGACTCCCACCAAGGTTATATTTACATTCGAGGTGAGTTCCATAAAGGGATTCGTATCGTCGAAGAAGCAGTCGAAGAAGCATACAAAGCTGGCCTTCTTGGAAAAAATATCTTAGGCCTTGGTTATGATTTTGATTTGGCTGTGTATTCCGGAGCAGGTGCTTATATCTGCGGGGAAGAATCAGCTCTCATCAATTCCCTTGAGGGAAGGAGGGGCCATCCAAGATTAAAACCTCCTTTTCCAGCTGTATCTGGTCTTTATGCATGTCCTACCGTTGTGAACAATGTGGAAACATTTTGTAATGTTCCGCATATCATTCGTATGACGGGAGAAGAATACAAAAAAATCGGAACTGAAAAATCACCAGGAACCAGACTTTTTGCTGTCAGCGGACATGTGAAAAAACCAGGGATTTATGAAGTCGAAATGGGAACTCCCATGAAAGAACTCATTTACGATATCTGTGGTGGGATTAAAAACGATGGAACCCTCAAAGCAGTGATTCCGGGAGGAAGTTCTTCTCCCATTCTCACAGCAGAAGAGGCCATGACTGCCACTATGGATTATGAATCCATAGCTTCCCTCAAATCCATGTTAGGTTCCGGGGCAGTCATTATTCTTTCCGAATCTGCAGATCTTGTGGAAACCACATACCGATTGGCAGAGTTTTATTCACATGAATCTTGTGGGCAATGTACACCTTGTCGTGAAGGTACACATTGGGTAAAAGACCTTCTCCATAAAATTAAAGTCGGAGAAGGAACAGAAAAAGATGTAGAACTCATTTTTTCTTTGTCTAGGAATATGGAAGGTGGAACCACCATCTGTCCGTTAGCGGATGCTTGTGTTATGGCAGTCCGTCCTACGATGACAAAGTTTAAAGGGGAGTTCTCTGCTCGATTGAAAAAGGAAGTGAGCAACTCTCACTAAAGGTCATCGAAACAATATGGACTGGGCTCTAATACTTGCTTGGGGAATTAAAATCCTCTCATTATTTTTTATCATTTTAACGGGTGTGGCCTATTACACACTCGCCGAACGTAAGTTTGCTGGTTTTATCCAGGATCGTCCGGGTCCCAACCGTGCCGGAATTTTTGGACTATTCCAACCTCTTGCTGACGGAATCAAATTCATCGCTAAAGAAGAAATTTTCCCAAAAAACGTATCCAAAGGGATGTATCTTTTGGCTCCCACCATCTCCATGACTTGTGCCATTATGGCCTGGGCTGTGATTCCTTTTGGGGGAAGTCTTCCGGCACCGGAGTGGCTTGCCGCTCTTACTGGTGTGACAACGATTGATTTACAAATTGCCAATCCCGATTCAGGGGTATTGTACATGCTTGCCATCTCTTCCCTTTCTGTGTATGGGATTATGATTGCAGGTTGGTCCAGTAACAACAAATACTCGTTACTCGGTGGGGTTCGTTCTACGGCTCAGATGATTAGTTACGAACTTCCTATGGGACTTTCCATTGTTGTGATTGTGATTATGACTGGATCGCTCAAACTAACAGACATAAGTGATTCCCAAAAAGAAATGTGGAATATTTTGTCTCCCCCGGGGTTTGTTGCCTTTTTTATTTATGTGACTGCGATGTTTGCCGAAACCAATCGACTTCCCTTTGACCTTGCGGAAGCGGAATCGGAGTTGGTTGTAGGTTTTCATACAGAATATGGGGCTTTTAAGTTTGCCCTTTTCTTTTTAGCCGAATACATGAATATGATCACCATGTCTTGTCTTACCACCTTACTCTTTTTTGGTGGATACAATGTTCCGTTTCAATTGGGTGCCGGTTCTCCCTACCAAGCATTTTATGGACTTGGGTTTTTCATTTTAAAAGTTTTGTTCTTTGCCTTTTTGTTTATTTGGGTTCGTTGGACCCTCCCTCGTTTTCGTTATGACCAACTGATGAAACTGGGTTGGAAAAAAATGATCCCTTGGGGACTTTTTGCAGTGATGTTTGCGGCCATTTACACTGTTTATTGGAAAGAAGGATGGATGAAATTATTTATATGAACATAGAATCTTCTCCTTCTTTTTTATTATTTATTTTTTTTGGAACAGTGACTGTGGTGACTGCCCTTAGTGTCATCTTCCAAAAAAATCCTGTGGTTTCGGCAGTATCTCTTGTTTTTACATTCTTTGCACTCGCAGGAATCTATGGAATTTTGGGGGCTTTGTTTATCGCCACCATGCAGGTGTTAGTATACGCCGGAGCCATTATGGTTCTCATTGTTTTTGTTTTGATGTTACTTTCTCAAAGAGCAGAAACTTTGTCTCGGTATAGAAAACATCCAATCCGTTTGGTTTTACTTTCCGTGTTTGCTTTAGGTTTTTTCTTTTTGTTGTATAGTGCACTCACAACTGGAGTTCCTCATTCAGACCAAAAAGGAAAAGGATATGAACTTTCCGAGTATTCCTTTCCCATCCAAGGGACAGGGACAATCAATGCAAAAGGGAATGTGGCCACTGTCGGTGCTTCGACTTATTTGGACTATTTACTTCCTTTTGAAATGATCTCTATCTTACTTCTCGTGGCAGTTCTCGGGGCAGTGATCCTTGCCAAAAAAAGACTCACGGAAGTAGAACAAACCAAGGACAACGTTTTATGAACCAATTCATTAATGACATTCCTGTTTCCTACATATTAGGCCTTGCTGGAATTTTATTTTCCATTGGTGTTCTTGGAGTCCTCATCCGAAGAAACATCGTCATCATCTTTATGTCAGTGGAACTCATTTTAAATTCAGTGAATTTAGTTTTTGTTACCTTTTCCAAAGCCCTTTCCCATATCTCCGGGGAAACCATTGTTTTCTTTGTGATGGCAATTGCTGCGGCAGAAGCGGCTGTGGGGCTGGCACTTGTGATTGCCATTTTCAGGCATAAAAAATCCACCAATGTGGATGAACTCCAATCGATGAGATGGTAATCCTATGTTAGATTTATTCCCGTTAGTTGTCCTTCTTCCTCTTCTTGGTTTTTTACACAACGGTCTTTTAAAAGATCGGATCCCTCATCGGTTTGCCGGTGCCATTGGGACCTTGGCTGTGTTCATTCCTTTTCTTATCACCTTAGGTGCGTTTAACGAATTTCGGCCAATGGAAAGAACGGCACCACACTTGGTTCCTGTTTTTGACTGGATCGTTGTCGGTAATTTTAAATCTTCTTTTGGTTACCAAATCGACCAACTCTCTCTTTATATGACTCTGATCATCACAGGTATTGGATCTCTCATCCATTTGTACTCGATGGGTTATATGAAAGGGAATGCGGGATATAACCGATTTTTTGCCTATTTGAATTTATTCATATTTTGTATGTTAAACTTGGTATTAAGTGACAACCTAGTGCTTACCTTTCTTGGTTGGGAAGGAGTTGGTTTATCTTCTTATTTACTGATTGGGTTTGACTACGATAAAAGTTCTGCAGCCGAAGCGGGGATGAAAGCATTCATCCTAAACCGAATTGGTGACGTTGGTTTTATTTTAGGCACGGGATTCTTGTTTTGGTTAGGTGGTAGTTTACAATACTTACAACTCCAAACCAATTTAAGTGAGATGAGTGAGTTTGCAAATTATGCAAATATTGTAGCACTTTTTTTCTTTGTTGCAGCTATGGGTAAGTCAGCTCAAATTCCCTTGTATGTTTGGTTGCCTGATGCGATGGCAGGACCCACGCCGGTTTCTGCTCTCATCCATGCGGCGACAATGGTAACGGCGGGGATATTTCTCATTGCTAGACTTAACTTTGTATTTTTACTCGCACCGGAAACTTCTCTTTTCATCGCCATCATTGGGGCAGTGACCGCACTTTTTGCCGCCACCATTGGAACTTTGCAAAACGATATCAAAAAAATTCTAGCTTACTCAACAGTTTCACAACTTGGATTTATGTTTCTTGCCATGGGTAGTATGAGTTATGTGGCAGGACTTTTCCACTTAATGACACATGCCTTTTTTAAAGCCTTATTGTTTCTTGGTGCAGGTTCAGTGATTCACGCCCTCCACCACGAACAAAACATCAAACATATGGGTGGACTTTTCGGAAAAATCAAAATTACATCTTTTACTTTTTTACTGGGAACTCTTGCCATTGCAGGATTTTTTCCTTTCTCTGGATTTTTCTCAAAAGATTTAATTTTAGAAAAGGCCTACACCTACGGTGCGTTTGGTTCTATCCTTTGGACAATGGGCATTGTAGCTGCCTTTTTCACTTCGTTTTATATGTTCCGACTTGTCTTTGTTGTATTCTTTGGAAAAGACAACACGGACTCACATCACAAAGTTCATGAATCTCCTTGGACAATGACCTTGCCACTTGTGATTCTTGCGACAGGTGCCGTGGTTGCCGGTTTTTTACAGACCCCACATTTCTTTTTACATATTGATGCGTTAGAAAGATTTTTTGCTCCTGTATTGTCAAAAGGGTATGAATTGGCTTCTCTTCAGGGAACTTTAGCGGAACACAAGACTCTGGTTCATGACGTAGAACTTTCATTAGCTGGGTTTTCTGTCTGTATTGCCACCATTGGACTAATCCTCGCTTTTTTTCTCTACCAAAGAAAACCAAGTCCGATTTTGGAAGAACATACAGGATTTCGAAAGATCCTTTTTCATAAATACTATATCGATGAAATCTATGATTTTCTATTTGTGAGGCCCTTTCTTTTTTTATCAAGAGGAGTGGCTTTCTTTTTTGATACCAAGATCCTCGATCGATTCTTTTTGGGAATTGGTGGGAGTTTTGGTGTGATTGCCAATGGTTTACGAAGGCTCCAATCAGGATTTATTGGCGATTACGCCTTGTATGTTGTCATTGGTACATTTTGTATTTTAGTGTATCTATTAACGAGGGGGGTGTAAGGTGCCGGAACAAATTTTATCGATCATTATCTTTTTACCAATTCTATCCTCTTTACTCATTGTATTCCAAAAACGAGTAGGGGCAGTTGTTGTCATCTCGGCACTTTCGTCTGCATTTACAACCATCCTCTCCGTAGGGCTCTTTTTCTTTTTTGATTCCACTAAGTCAGGATTACAATTTGTGCATTGGATTCCTGATTGGATTCTTTCTGGCAAACTCAGTGTTGACTACCATGTAGGTCTTGATGGGATTTCCCTTCTTTTATTTGCCTTAACTGCCTTTATGTTTTTTCTTTCGAGTATTGCCTCTTGGTCCAATATTCCTAAAAAAATCAAAGAGTTCCATATTTGTTTACTTGTTTTGGAAACAGCAGTCCTTGGGGTTTTTGCTGCCGGTAACCTTGTCCTTTATTATGTTTTTTGGGAACTTATGGTATTACCGATGGTTCTGATGATTGGAATTTGGGGTGGGGAAGAAAGAACCAAAGCTGCTTTAAAATACTTTTTATTTTCTATGGCCGGTTCCTTGTTTATGTTAGGTGGTATACTCACCCTTTATTTCAAAACAGGAAAAACATCGATTGAGTCCTTGTCGACAGCAAGTCTTGGAATGTATTCCGAACCCTTGCAATGGTTTTTGTTTTTTAGTTTTTTTCTAGCATTTGCGATCAAAATCCCACTTTTCCCTTTCCATACTTGGATGCCGGATGTCCATACACAGGCGCCTACTGTTGGTTCGGTGGACTTGGCAGGTGTATTACTCAAAATCGGGGCTTATGGTTTCATTCGGTTTTGTATTCCTTTTTTTCCAGAACCAAGTTTACTTTCTCAAAATTGGGTCCAAATCCTTGCTGTCATCGGTATTGTGTACGGTTCAATGGCTGCCCTTGTCCAAACAGATATCAAACGTATCATTGCTTATAGTTCCCTTTCTCATTTGGGATTTTGTATCTTGGGTCTCTTCTCTTTTACAAACGAAGGAGTTGTGGGTGGGATGTTACAAATGGTATCTCATGGTGTATCCACTGGGATGATCTTTCTTATGATCGGGATGATTTATGAAAGAGCTCATACAAGAAACATTGCCGAGTTCGGTGGACTTGCAGGTCAGATGCCTGTGTTTTCTACTTTTTTTCTCATAGCGGTTCTATCTTCTGTGGGTCTTCCGGGAACCAATGGATTTGTGGGTGAGTTTCTCATCCTTATGGGAGCCATCAAATCCAATATTTGGCTCGGTGGCATTGCCGCAACAGGTGTGGTTCTTGGAGCTCTTTATTTACTCTGGTTTGTAAAACGTTTCCTATTTGGTGTGAGTAAAACCATCCAAGCAAAACCATATAAAGATCTAACATTTAGAGAAGTGGGAATTTTATCTCCTTTGGTTCTTTTTATCTTTTGGATTGGAATTTATCCAAAACCATTTTTAGAAATTTTACAATCTTCCTCCAATGTATATTTGAATTCAGCATCCGTACAATCCATAACAGAAAGAAAGGACATTCAAAAAGATTTCCTGGGTGGAAATGTAAGTCGGCAGTTTTCTGATTATTCAAGTTTAGGAAAAGAACCTTTGTCTTTTGAAGAAAGGTTGGGGTCTTTTCAATCGAAGTATGCACTTCCTACTTTTCTTTCTGTGAAAGAAAACAAACCGAATTTGAACGAAAACTTGGAAAATTTAGAAAAGTCCATTGAGTCTGATTTTGACTTGGAACCAATCCAAAAAGAGAAAATAGGAAACTAACCCATGTCATATACTCCTTCCTCAAATGATTTAATAGCAATCTCTCCCATGTTGATTTTATGTGGAGTGGCTTTACTTTCTCTGGTTGTTCAGTTTCTTGTTCCGAAAGAGGATGATTCCAAACCACTATGGATACTTTCGGTTCTAGGAATTCTTGGCGCTATGTATGCTCTGTATCATACAACAGGATCTCCTGGGTATGGCAAATTTTTTGGATCACAGATCTCCCTAAGTCCCCTTACGGTTTGGCTGAGTGCAATTTATTTGATTGCGGGTCTTATCACTTTACTCATTGCTCCACCATTTCTTGCACAACACAAAACATTGTTTCCTGAGTTTTTTCCCCTTCTTCTTTTTTGTTTGTCAGGGATGATGTTTCTTACTTCTGGATATGATTTTATTGTCATCTTTGTTGGATTAGAAATCCTTTCCCTTGCTCTCTATGTGATGATCGGAATGGCTCGTTCTTCTGTGTCTTCTTTAGAAAGTGCCATGAAATACTTTTTACTCGGAACCTTTAGTTCTGGGTTTATGTTACTAGGAATTGCTTTTTTATATGGTGGTTCAGGAACCACAAACCTAGACGGAGCACTGCGTGGGTTGTTTCTAAAAGGATATGAATCCAATTTTTCAAAGTTAGGATTTGGACTTTTTTTGGTGGGAGTGTCTTTTAAAGCGGCTCTTGTTCCATTTCATTCCTGGACACCTGATGTGTATGAAGGTGCACAAACACCCATAACTGGTTTTATGGCAAGTGCGGGAAAGGCATCGGCACTTGGGCTAATGATTGTATTATTCAATCATATCCCTGTAGGGGAGATGGGAGATTCATGGAAGGTTTTAATGGGAGTGATTGCCCTTGTTTCCATGACTTGGGGAAATATTGTAGCTCTCAAACAAGAGAATCTCAAACGAATGTTAGCTTACTCTTCAATTTCTCATGCTGGATATATTGTGGCAGGGATTGCTTGTGGGGCGGGCCTCGAAGCCTTGTATTATCTATTTTCTTATTCTTTATTAAATTTAGCTGCTTTTGCCATCATTTCCTATTTGGAACAAGGCAAACATGAAGTGACCGTCAATGGGATTGCCCATTTGAGCGCAGAACATCCGTTAACAGCTCTTTCTCTTTCCATTATCTTTTTAGCATTTGCTGGCTTTCCGCCCCTCATTGGATTTTGGACCAAACTTTTCCTTTTGCAAAAAATTGCAGAATCGGATTTATTATTCAATCGTTTCCTTCTTTTTGGGGCAGTGGCAAACTCTTGTGTGGCCTTCTACTACTACATGAAAATCACCATCCAATCCTATATGAAACAAGAGACGGGAGCTGTGGCAGGTGTTCGTGACCTTCCGAATATGCCAACCCTAGGATTTTTGGTATTTCTTTTGAGTTTGTTTTTTACAGTGGGTTGGGTCTTTTTCCAACCAGGCGCACTGTTATAGGTCGTTAAATCTGCTATAGCAGAAATACTTCTAGGATAGCGAAAAACGAATTGATTCGTGCAAAGGGATCTAGAGGCTTGTCCATAAGTAGGTAATTCGCATGGCAACCATTCTAAGAAAGACAGAAACTCTAAAGGATCCTGTAGCAATGAAAGATTTCCTTGGTGCCAAGGGACTCGTTTATGAATTCTATAAAACACCTGAAACTTTGGATCTCATCCTTGCTCAAAAGGGCTTAAATGATGCGGAAAAAGCAGAAGTCCTCTCCGGATTGGAATATCGATTTGACCAACTAAAGAAAGAACATGGTTATAAGGCCAATGATCTTGTTGTCCTGCATGACGAAGTTCCTGGAATCCAAGACATGTTAGCAAAATTTGACAAACTTCATATCCATACGGATGAAGAAGTCCGTTATATCATAGATGGAAGTGGGATTTTCGGATTCATCATTGATGGAGAAAGATTCGAAGTACATGTGAGTAAAGGTGATTTCATTTCGATCCCTGCCAATACCAACCACTGGTTTACCCTCGACAAAAACTTAAGAATCAAAGCAGTTCGTTATTTTAAAGACAATTCAGGATGGACTCCTGTTTATGTGGATGAATCAAAAGTTTTAATCAATGTTTGATGGAGGAAAGAATCTCTTCTCTTTTGAAGGGATTCCAACTTGCAAAAAAAAAGAAACCTTAGAGAGTTTCTAATCGTTTGCTTATTTTTTTTTTAGATTGATACAGCAGGGTTCTCTGCCGTGATTCCAAACCACTCGACGATAAATTGAAGAGTGGTCCTTCCTTGGTAAAAATTCTCTTCCAAACTTCCTACCAAATCAAAACTTCCATGTTCTGACATAAACTTTTGGAATTCTTCACCCTTGTTCCAAATCATATACTTTAAGGAACCACTCCCAATCAAATGGAATCGAACATGTTTTCCTCCACTGAGTGGAGTTAGGTGGATTGCCTTTGCATTTTTAATCGCAAGTTTGATATCTGGATTTCCTTGGCCAAAGGGTTCGAGGTCTTTCCATTCCTTGAGTAACCTTTCTCCGATTTCTTCGGCGAGAACAGTAAAATCCGTATCAATGGAATGGACATTTGGTTTATCTTTGTCAACAGAAAGCCAATTTTTAGCAGCCGTATACAATGCCGATTCAAAGGCCGGGATTTGATCGATTTTGATAGAAAACCCTCCCGCTTCCGGGTGCCCACCGAAGTGTAGAAAATGGTCGGCGAGAGATTCTAATAGTTCTAATACATTTTCGGGGCCATAGGAACGAATGCTTCCTCTCGCATCACCATTGTCAGGTGCAAGAAAAATGGCAGGTTTTTTATAAGTATCCACCATCCTTGTGGCTACAATTCCGCTGACCCCAGGTTCCATATCTGGTTCATAACAAAACACAAGTTCGTGCGAGGTTCTTTCTGGTTTTCTTAGAAAATAACGTTCGACGCGGTCCATATTGCGTTTGGTTCTTTCTTTTCTTTCTTCATTGATGGAAAGGAGTTGTTTGGCCTTTGTTTTTGCCTCTGTAGTTGTTTCCGATAATAATAAAGAAACAGCTTCTTCCGTTTTTCCCATTCGGCCTGCCGAATTTAGGACGGGGCCTATCGACCAACCTAAATCTTTTGTGGTCACACCTTGGGGGCTTAGTTTCAGTTCTTTTAATAGTTCCGATAAACCTTTTCTTTTTTTATCACCAACATAGAGTTTGGTAAGCGAGTTTAAGGCAAGTTTGACAAAATGCCTATTTTCACCCACAAGGGGCATCATATCGGTAATGGTTCCAATTCCGGCAAGGTCTGTTTCTTCTTCTAATCCAGAAAAAAACTCAGGGATCTTGGAACATTGGTAAAAGAAAAGTTTTCTTTCTTCATCCACTGGGACCTTCGTGGCAAAGTCCTCCGGGTAAGGGGATATTGAACTTTCATCTAATGATAGTGAGGTGAAAGTTTCATTTGTCAGTTTGATTCCATTCTGAAAATAAGTGATTTGGTTTTGTCCGGTTTCTTCTTTAAACTCAATTTTTTTATAAACTTTTCCAAATTCATCACTTTGTCGGAATAAAATGGCAGATACTAATTTAAAGGAAAGCACTGCCGTGCAGATTTTTTTTTCAGGGTATAGGGAGTCTGTCCTTCTCGGATTCACCAAAGCACAGTTTGTTGGGATACGAACGGGAACTTCATGGTGGTCAAGAACAATTACCTTAATTCCTGTATTCGTAAGTTCTTCGATTTCATCGGCCTGGCTTGAGCCAAAGTCCAGTGTCACAAGAAGGTCAGGTTTTGCTTTTTTTATTTTTACGAGGGCTTCTTTACAAAGTCCGTAAGGATCACTTTCGGAAGAAACCATCACTTCTAAATTGATGGAAGAAAAGCTTGGATGGGATTTTAAAAAGAATGCTAGTAAACAAGTGGAACTCACTCCATCAGAATCCCTATCACCATAGAGGAGGATTTTTTTTCCATCTTTCACAAATGAGAGAAGTAGTTCTACTGCCATAGAAAGATCGGGAAGGGAGAAGGGGGAATGCAAACAAGAAAAGTCAGAACTTAGCAGTTCTTTGGGGTGAATGTTGCGAAGGCCCTCTCTTTTATCGACTAAGTAACGTAAGAGGGGGCGTTTGGAATCAACTTTGGTTCGAACTTCGGAAAGTAATGGCCCGAAGTGAACCTTGGTTACATGATGCAATTGCCAATAATTTTGGAACCGAATTCTACTTCGAGTCCCGGTGTTTTGATATCTCCAACGACCTTACCATTTTTTTTCAGTTCTACCTTTTCTTTTGCATCAACGTTTCCTTTTAGGTTTCCTTGCACCACAAGGCTTCCTACTTCCACATCGGCTTCTACGTCACCTGTTTCATCAATGATGAGTTTGCCTTGAGAAGTGATTGTGCCTTTGAACTGACCTTTGATTTTTAGTGTTTGGTTGAAGGAAAGGGTTCCGCGAAACGTAATGTCGTCGCTAATGATGGTGTCTATAGATTCGTCTTTCATCGGTAGGGATAGTCTTGTTTGACTCACGTGTTTTGGCAACTACACAAGTATTTGTCATCAAAAGGAAATGGAAAAAAGTTCATATTTCCGGGGTTTTCACTTGAGTCTCTAGGTCGATTCTTGAACCTGGGTCTCAAGAATAGGAAAAAACAGTGAAAATTAGGCGCTTCTGGAAGTCAGG
This sequence comes from Leptospira bourretii, assembly GCF_004770145.1. Taxonomy (NCBI): domain Bacteria; kingdom Pseudomonadati; phylum Spirochaetota; class Leptospiria; order Leptospirales; family Leptospiraceae; genus Leptospira; species Leptospira bourretii. The sequence goes on from NZ_RQFW01000010.1 coordinate 244,355, forward strand.
GTTCATCCTACTTTTAGCGGTTTTCATCAATCTGAATCTGGTCGACGACCGGTTTGTTTCTCCTCTCGAAGATCTGGATTTTCAATACCAATCTTACGAGTTGGAAGAAACGACTCGTGTTCTGACTTCCTCTAAAGAATCCAACCAAGTTTTGAAACTGGTTCCTTCTCGCAGAGAAGAGTCCCCCGTGAAAGTTTCAGTCATTCGTTGGTCGGCAATTTCGACAGAACCTGCTTTTTTTCATGAAATTCTTATCTTATTTCACTTTCTTTACCTCCCACCTCCTGTTTTGGCTTAATCGTTGCATGTAGATTAGTCATAAGTCCCCAAACCGATACAGGTTTTGGGGGTGTATTCAATTTGAATAAGGAATTATGTTAGAAAAAATCATTCAGTTTTCCATTCACAAACGAGCAACCGTACTCGTTTTGACAGTAGCGCTTACCGTTGTTGGTTTTTACAATGCGCTTCATCTTTCGATCGATGCCATTCCTGATGTGACAAACGTTCAGGTGTCGGCAGTGACTTCGGTTCCTGGTCTTTCTCCTTTAGAAGTAGAACAATTTATCACCTATCCCATTGAACTTGAGTTTAACGGGATGCCCAAGGTCACAGAGATTCGTTCCATTTCAAGAACGGGTGTCAGTTCTGTAACCGTTATCTTTGAAGATGGAACAGATATTTATTTTGCAAGGCAACTTGTGAATGAAAGGCTCAAACAAGCAGAGAACTTTATCCCCAAATCATATGGAAGACCGGAACTTTCTCCGATAGCCACAGGTCTTGGTGATATTTATGAATTTGCTCTAGTATCGGAAAGCCATTCTCCGGAAGAACTAAGAACGGTGATGGAATGGGAAGTGGCAAGACAACTTCGTTCTGTGAAAGGGATCATTGATGTGAACGTGGTAGGGGGAGATGCCAAACAGTTTCAAATCAAAATTGACCCCAAACGCCTGTTATCTCATAATTTAACACTTTCTCATATCACAGAAGCTCTGGAAGGTGCCAATGTCAACTTAGGTGGTGGGTACATCCAAAAAGGCGAAGAACAATTTGTGATTCGAGGCGAAAGCCAATTTAAGTCCATTGATGACATTGCAAGACTTTCTGTTCGAACTTCAAGAGATGGGATTCCTTTGACACTGGGTCAAATTGCAAGAGTAGAAACGGGACCAGCACTTCGTTTTGGACTAAGCACAATGAACGGCAAACGCGAAGTTGTGGGTGGGACTGCGATGATGTTACTCGGTAGTAACTCCCTCCAAGTGGTGAGTCGAGTCAAAGAAAAAATGAAAGAAATTGAATCTCGTCTTCCCCAAGGGATGAAGATCCAAGTGTATTATGACCGGTCGGAATTCATTGGTCGAACTCTTTCCACAGTATTTACCAATTTGGTGGAAGCAGCTATCATTGTACTTGTTTGTTTGATTCTAACCTTAGGAACGGTGAAGGGTGCCTTTGCCGTTGCACTTGCGATTCCAGTTTCTATGATGGTGGCCACAATTCTTATGAATGCCTTTGGGATTGTCGGAAACTTGATGTCTCTCGGTGCTCTCGACTTTGGTCTTTTAGTGGATGGTTCCATCGTGATGTTAGAATCCACACTTCATGGATTTTTACTGCGTAAGAGTTTCCTACTTTCGAAAACTTCAGCCCAAGACATGGAAGATGGAATGGAAGAAGTGATCATGGAGTCTTGTATCAAAGTAGTCAGGGCTTCCGCATTTAGTGTGGGAATTATTTTACTCGTTTATTTACCACTCATGACACTCGAAGGTGTGGAAGGTAGGATGTTCCGTCCGATGGCAATTACCGTAGCATTTGCGTTAGGTGCTGCCCTCCTTTATTCCATTACCACTTTCCCAGCCCTCATGTCCTATATTTATAAAAAACCAATTTTGCACGAGTCTGCATTTTGGGAAAAGTTTCAAACTAAATATGCGGAAGTTCTGACTTATGGGATGAAGTTCAAACGCCAATTCACTTATGCGGGGATTGGAGTTGTTTTGTTATCCTTTATGCTCGCATCCACTCTTGGTTCCGAATTTTTACCAAGGATTGATGAAGGAGAAATTGCGATCGATATCAAACGATTGCCTTCTACTGCCATCAATCACTCTCGTGATTTGAATTTGGAAATGGAAAAGGTGATTTTGAAATTTCCAGAAGCAGTGAGTGTGGTTTCGAGGCAAGGCCGGGGTGAGTCTGCGGCAGAACCCATTGGGTCGGAAGAAGGGGAGATGATGGTGAAATTGAAACCCCGAAAAGAATGGGTTTCAGCACATGACAGGGAAGAGCTGATGGAGCTCATGAAAAACTCTGTGAACAACAATGTTCCTTCTTCCTACATTAGTTTATCACAACCGATTGAAAACCGCGTGAACGCATTGTTATCCGGTTCCAAAGCAGATATTGTGATTAAAATTTATGGTGATGATTTAAAAACACTCAAATCCATTGCAGACAATTATGCATCCAAAATCAAAAAAATCCAGGGAGCTGCTGACTTACGAGTCCAAAAACTTTTAGGTTTACCACTTCTCGAAATTAAAATGAATCGTGGAAACATGGCCCGCTATGGAGTTCGTGCAGAAGAAATTCTCACTACCATTGAAACACTTCGGGTGGGTGCCAATGCAGGAAAAGTTTACGAAGGTTACAAACGATTTGATCTCATTGTTCGTTTGGATGCTGACGTAACAGACATTGGTGTCATTGAAAACGTTCCCGTAATGACTGAACTTGGTGGAACGGTTCCTCTTGGACAAGTCACAGATATTATGATGACAGAAGGTCCAGCCGCACTTTATCACGAAGGTCTAAAACGAAGGATCCTTGTGGAAGTGAACGTTCGTGGACGAGATATGATTGGATTTGTGAATGATGTCCAAGCGGCTACTGAGTCGATTGAATCAGGACTTCCTCAAGGGTATTATGTGGATTGGGGTGGCCAGTTTGAAAACTTCACTCGTGCGAAGAACAGGCTAGCCATCGTGATTCCCATTGCAGGTGCCATTATTTTTGCGATGTTATTTATCGCCTTTGGAAGTGTTTACTATGCATTGGGAGTTTTTATTTTAGTGCCGTTATCACTTTCCGGTGGAATCCTTTCCCTTGTGCTCCGCGGCCTTCCCTTTTCCATTCCGGCAGGTGTTGGATTCATTGCGGCTGCCGGTATATCGGTGTTAAACGGGGTTGTATACGCATCAGCACTCAAAGACCAATTGAAAGTCACCCGAGATCCTTCGAAAGCTGTGGTGGAAGCTGCTGTATACACTCTTCGTGCTGTAGCGACCACAGAGCTTGTAGCCATCATTGGATTTTTGCCAATGGCCATTGCTTCCAGTGCGGGAGCAGAAGTGCAAAGACCACTGGCAACGGTGGTAATGGGTGGGGTTCTTGTGGCGACCATCTTATCTCGTTTTCTTCTTCCCATTGCTTTCGAATTTTTAGTCAAACTAGCACAAAGACAAGAAATTCGCCAGATGGAAAGGGAACGTAAGATGAATGAATACTTTGTAGAAGAGATGAAAAAATACAAAGCATCTGAAATTCACGATTCCCATGGACATTCGCATCATTACGAACCGGATCATCACGAATCACAAACGGAAGATGATTCCAAAACAAATAAACAAAATCAGAAATCTAAAAAAAAGAGGACTTAAATGAAACCTAATTATTACGTAGCACACCCTTGGCATGGATTGGAACTTGGACCAAAAGCACCAGATGAGTTGGATGTATTTATCGAACTCACACCGCAAGACACAGTCAAATATGAAATTGATAAAGCTTCTGGTTTTATCCGTGTGGACAGACCTCAAAAGTATAGCAACCGTTCGCCGACTCTTTACGGATTCATTCCCAGAACGTATTCTGGTGAAGCATCTGGCAAACATTGTTCGGATGTGGTGGGAAGACCTGATATCATTGGAGACGGCGATCCTATCGACATTTGTGTTCTCAGTGTGAATCCCATTACTCACGGAAATATGATTCTTACAGTGATTCCTATTGGTGGACTTCGGATGATTGATAAGGGAGAGGCTGATGACAAAATTGTCGCTGTTTTAAAAGGGGACGAAGTGTTCGGTCAAATCAAAGACATTTCTGAGGTTCCCAAAGCTCTTATCAACAAACTTCACCATTACTTTTTAACTTACAAACTAGATCCAAATTCTCCTTCTACAGGAACTGTAGAAATTGCTGAAGTTTACGATCGAAATGAAGCCATCAAAGTGATTCAGTATGGAATCGAAGATTATATAAAGAAATTTGTAACTGTATGAAATCGATAACGAAGTTTTTGGTTGTATTCCTTTTGGGAATTCATTCATACACTGTTTTTCCAAAAGAAAAGGCGGTGTATGAACTTCATTCTAAAGATGAATTGTTTTTTTTAGGGGAAGATTCCCGTGCCCAAGATTCCAAAGAAAAATGGAACTTAGAGGAATTGGAAACCTTTGCTGTCACAAGCAATCCTCTTTATTTACGTGAAAAACAGAATATTGGAATGGCTCGTGGTGATATCATTACTGCTAGTTTGTATTATAATCCCATAATCAACATGCAGCAACAATTTATGGGAGCTTCTGCCAATGCCGCAACAGGAAAACCAGAAACTTCACTTATTTATAACCAACCATTTGATATGAGTGGGGTGATTCCTCAACGTGAAAAAGTCGCCAAACAAGAGTTTTTGGCAACGATTGCAAGTTTTCGCGACTTCGATCGTTTGTTCCGATTACGACTAAGGCAAAACTTTTGGACTTATCTGTATGTGACGGAACAAATCAACTACCAAAAAGAGTTTTTGGAAAACTACCAAGACCTTTTGGACTTAACCAAACTCAGAGCAGAAAAAGGTGATATTTCTTTTTTAGAATATGATCGTTTGGCATTGGAACGTGTTCAAATTGAACGAGAATACCGAAATGCGAGAATCCTTCGGGCCCAAGTGGTAAAAAACCTTAGGGTATTGATTGGGATTTCGGATTTAAATTCGCCATTGAGTATCAAAGGAAGATTAGAATTTATTTCCACACGTGAATTTGGGATTGATTTGAACGATTTTGACATTGAAGAAAGACCTGATTTGGTGGCTTTAAAAATTCGCCAACAAAGGGAACGAATGAATATCGAATTAAAAAAACGAGAGATCATTCCACCTTTAACCTTGGGTGTCGAATTTTTAAACAAAGGAAATGAAAATGTTACCGGAATTTATGCCGCTACTCCACTTCCTATATTTGATCGCAAACAAGGGGAAATCTTAAAGTCAGAAGAATCTTATAAAAAGTTAGGATTTGATGTGGATGCAAAACGGAACGAAATCCTTTCCGAAATTTCAGCAGCCATCAAAGAATTGCAGGCTCGGGAATCGCAACTATTGGATTACCAAAAAATGGGGCTCTTGGAAAAAAACAAAGAGGTACAAGAGAAGTCAAGGCTTGCTTACATTCGAGGTGCATCCAATTTAGTAACTTTTTTGGAAGCTGAGAAAAACTATCTCAGTGTCCTTCGTAGTTATTATGAAATCATTTATCTCTATTACAATGCTTTGGAAGGATACAAAGCTTCTATCGGAAAGATGGATAGCTCGGAGTTTTAAACTTATATGAAAACTGAATTCAATTTTAAAAATATTCGCTCTTTGAGTATACTTGTACTCGTTGGAAGTTTGGCTTACTTTGGATATACCAAGTTCTTTGGGTCTGGTAAAAAAACAGAGGCCTTAACCGAAGATAAGTCAAAATTCGTTATCTCTCAGGAAATTCAAAAGAACCATCCTTTTTCCGTTGTGTATCTAGAAGAGAAGGCATTGGAAGAAGAACTACAACTACCAGGAACTGTTTCCTATGATATGAACAGCGTGGCAAAGGTTGGATCTCGTGTCAGCGGACGAATTGTACAGGTGTTTGTGAAAGAAGGAGAACATGTAAAAAAAAGTACAGCTCTTGCCTCCATTCAATCTGTGGAACTGGGAACCACAGAAGCAAATTATCTAAAAGCAAGAGCAAGACTTGAAGCTTTAAAAGTACAAGCGGACAGGGCCAAAGACTTATACGAAAGAAAAGTAACGTCTGCAAAAGAATATGAAATGTCCTTAATGGATTACAAATCAGTGAAAGCTGAAATGGAAACATCTCGAAACGCACTTGAAAATCTTGGTCTCAACGAAGTCGAAATTGCGAATTTAGAAGCTGGGAAATATAATTCTAAAAATTTATACATTCGAACTCCCATTTCTGGAACAGTTACAGAAAGAGAAGCAATCATTGGCCAAGCGGTAAATGCTCGAGATAATCTTTTTACGGTTGCGGACTTAAGTGTTCTTTGGATCAACTTAGAGGTATATGAAAAAGATTTGGCATCCATTCGAATGGGAAATGAAGCAAAGGTAATCCCTATTGGTTCGAAGGATGACTCTTTAAAAGCTGTGGTTTCCCATGTGGGAGATGTGATTGATCCAATCAAAAAAACAGCAGAAATTCGTTTGGAAGTAAGAAACTCAAAAGGAAGATTACGCCCAGGACAAAGTGTAACTGCAACTGTTGTTGGTGCAATGGTAGAATCTTCGGTTAACAAGGCAAAAGTGATCCCTGCAGATTGTATTCATAAAATTGAAGGGGAAAATTTTATCTTTGTTCGTAACAGTGATGGATCCTTTTCCGCAAAAAAAATTGGGGTTGGCAAAACCTATGACAATTGGGTGGAAATCACAAATGGTGTCGAATCAGGTGAGGCCATTGTGGAAGAAGGAAGTTTTGTTTTAAAAAGTGAATATTTAAAATTATAACTCCTAGTTTTTTGTTGACATAACGCCCATTTCCTAGTTATCTGTTTAGTATGAAAGATCTCACGGAAAAACAGGAACAAGTCCTTCAATTCATTTCGGACACAGTTCGCGAGAAGGGTTTCCCTCCCACCATTCGTGAAATGGGCGACCAATTTGGAATCACTGCCAAAGGCGCCTATGACCATCTCAAGGCCATTGAAAAAAAAGGTTATATTCGGACTTCCAAAAACCAAAGTCGTGCCATTGAACTTTTGAAAGGAAATGCGGACGAAGCTCTCCTCGTCAGAGCTTCCGGGATTCCTCTCCTCGGGCAAGTCGCTGCAGGTTCTCCCATCCTGGCAGAAGAAAACATTGAGGAATACATTGCTGTTCCCGATGGAATGGCTGAAAAACCAGGCACCTTTGCCCTTCGGGTCAAAGGAGATTCTATGGTAGAAGCTGGGATTAGCGATGGGGACATCGCCATCATCCAGAAAAAAGATACAGCTAGGAACGGCGAAATCGTTGTGGCCATGATTGAAAACGAGGCCACCCTCAAGGTCTTTTATAAAGAAACAGATATGATTCGCCTAGAACCAAGAAATGCAAAATTAAAACCAATCCGTACCAAAAAGGCTACGATAATTGGAAAACTAATCGGTCTTTATCGTATTTACTGATTGACCAAAGCTTGGTTGGGCATGAGTTTAGAAGGGATGTCGAAACATCTCTTCTTTCTGCCCAGTCTTCTGATTTTATCCCTTATCCTTTCTTGCGCTCCCAAAAAACAAGATATCTCTGCTTATGACCTAAAACGTGTTTTAGAGAGGTTTGCCCAAAACCGAATCCAAACAGGACTTATGGCAGATACCAAACGACCTACACCAACGGATATGGCTCTCTTTGAAGAAGCTTGCGATGTGTATCGGTTGTCCATCCCTGAAGCAAAAGAAATGTTAAAAAAAGAAAACAAAGACCTATACGAGTCAATTTATGGAAATGAATAAAATCAAAGTTTCGGAACGCCTGATTTGGGCTGTCGTTACCTTCTGTTTGGTGGCGGTTGTTTTTTTTGTTAGCACTGAAAAAGTAAAAGCTATATCCACTGATGGAGAAAAATACTTACAGATTTTACATGAAGTCGTTTCCTATATCGAAAACGATTATGTAGACCCACAAGAAGAGAAAAAAATCTATACAGGTGCCATTCTTGGGGCCTTACAGAGTTTAGGCGACCCACATACACGATTTTTGGACACAGATGAATTTGGTGAATTACAAAATGAAACCAAAGGTAGTTTCGGTGGGATCGGAGTTGAGATCAGTTTCCAAGAAAACGCATTTATCATCGTAGCACCCATCGAAGGCACACCGGCTTGGAAGGCCGGACTCCAACCCCAAGACAAAATCATAGAAATCAACGGTAAAAGTACGAAGTCTGTTTCTTTATCGGAATCAATTGCTATGATGCGTGGGGAAGTTGGTTCTTCTATTTCCATGAAGATTGAAAGAAAAGGAATCAAGGATCCATTTGTTGTCAATTTGGTTCGAGAACTCATTCAAATTCGATATGTCAGGTCACATTACCTTCCAGAAACAGAAACTGGTTATATCAAATTGGTTCAGTTTATGGGAAAAGAAACTACAACTAAAGAATTTGCTTCGGCTGTGACTGCCATGAAAGAAGCAGGTGCCAAAAAACTAGTGATTGATCTTCGTATGAATCCAGGTGGTCTTTTGGATTTAGCCATTGACCTTGCGGATATCTTTTTACCTCCAGATGCGGACATTGTGTCCGTAAAGGGACGAGGTGGAGTTCTAGTAAAAAGTTATAAAGCTGATAAAAAAGAAAAAAAGTTTTTGGAGATTCCCATTGCTATTTTGGTAAATGGGGGTTCGGCTAGTGCTTCAGAGATTTTAGCTGGTGCATTAAAAGATAACAAACGTGCTGTGGTAGTTGGAACCCAAAGTTTTGGTAAAGGAAGTGTGCAGTCTATTTTTCCACTTTCAGGAGGAACTGGGGTTGCCATCACCATTCAAAAATACTACACACCTTCTGGAATTTCCATTCATGGAAAAGGGATCACTCCTGATTATGTTGTGAATCCTATAGCAGCGAGTGAAGATGAAAAGTATGCTTTGGAAAAATTGTATAAGAAAAATTTAATTCGTCCATTTTTAGAAACACATACAGAATATAACGACGCTGCACTGAACGATTTTTCTGCGATTTTAAAAAAGGAAAATCTAATCATTTCTGATTCTGTGATTCGTATTTTTCTTTTTAACGAAATGCGAGCTGGTTCTTCCCATTCCAAACCGCGATTGGATTTGGATACACAACTTGCGGAAGCCATTCGTGTTTTGAAATAATGGCCTACGGGTTAGGGATCGAATCCAGTTGTGATGAAACTTCCATTGCCATAGTTCGGGATGGAAAGGAATTACTTTCCTTAAAAATTTATAGCCAAATTGATTCCCATTCCCCTTACCGGGGAGTGGTTCCTGAAATTGCTTCCAGAGCTCATTTAGAAAAAATCAATTCTCTTCTTGCGGTCTCCATGGAAGAAGCAGGTGTATCTTATTCGGATTTAGAATATGTGGCTGTTACCAGCTATCCTGGGTTAGTTGGGTCGCTAATGATAGGAGCACAACTGGCACGTTGTATTTCTCTAGTTTATGGAATTCCCATTGTGGCAGTAAACCACTTGGAAGCACATTTGGCTGTGATTGGCTTAGAAAGGGAGCTCCCTCCCTTTCCTTGGCTTGGAGTTCTTCTTTCGGGAGGAAATTCTTCGATTTACCTCTACAAAGGATTTGGTGATCTGCAAATCCTTGTCGATACCCAGGATGATTCGCTTGGTGAAGCTTTTGATAAGGTGAGTGCTGTTTTGAATCTACCTTATCCTGGTGGACCTTATCTGGAAGCTAGGGCCAACGCCTACCAACCCACAAAAGGGGAACCAAACCCCTTTCCAAAACTTTTAAAGGAAGATGGAGAAGATCGGATTCGTTTTTCCTATAGTGGCCTAAAAACAGCGGTTTTATATTTTTTGAAGGCAAATCGAACCGACCCTCCTATTGAAAAAATTTCTTATTACTTTCAAAAGACAGCCTTTGAGCTTGTCACTCGGAACATTCGAAAGGCCATCCAAAAAACGGGAATTCGGACAGTTGTGGCAGCGGGTGGGGTTCTCGCCAACGGAACCCTTCGGGAAAATTTGGAGAAAGAAAAGGAAAGGTCTCGGTTTGACCTATTTTATCCTGGCAAAAAAATTTACTGCACAGATAACGGAGCGATGGTGGCATGTCTTGGATACCACCTTTGGAAACAAAAATCTTTTGTAGGGCTCGACTTCAAGGTAAGCCCAAAACGAAACTTTGAACAAATATTATGAAACTAAAATTAACTTGGATTCCGAATACACTTACGCTGGGTAATTTAACTTTAGGATTTGTCTCTATGCTTCTTGTGGCAGAGACCAATCCATCTCAGGCAAATTCTCATGAACTTTATTCACTTGCTGGAGTGTTTATCATCTTAGCTGCGTTATTCGATGGTTTTGACGGAATGGCTGCTCGTGCTTTGAATTGTACAAGTGAATTAGGAGCTGACCTAGATAGCCTTGCCGACTTAACAACTTTTGGAATTGCACCAGGATTTTTATCGTACAAAATGTTCTTTTACGATATCAAATTGGATATCTTTGATAAACCTGATTATTTTCCATTAGGAATGTTCATCGCTGCTCTTTATCCCATTTGTGCTGCATACAGGTTAGCACGTTTTAATGTGGCACATGATCCCAAATCATTTAATGGACTTCCGTCTCCAGTGGCTGGGGTTGTGATTGGAATTTTTCCTTTGGTGTTCTCTGTGTCTCAAGTTCCTGTGTGGATCGCAGTGGTATTTTTTGTATTCACTGCACTTCTTATGGTTTCCACATTAAGATACAGCAAACCACAAGTGGCTATCCGAGGACTTTTCTCTTGGAAAAAATTAGGGATTAGTCTTCTTGGTTTAGGACTTCTGCTACTTGCCATTGGATTTTATCGTTGGCCTTATGTGATGTATGGTGCGGTTGGATTTTATGTATTTTCTGGAATTGTATCTTTTCTCATCCAAACCATCCAGGACTATCGGGTGTAGGTTTACTCTGATTCTTTGAGTTGGAAAATATCCAGAAGGTTGGCTACGGTAAAGATTGTTTTAACTTCCTCGGAAAGATGGATGATACGAACTTGTTTTTTCTTTTCCTTAGTCCAAGTGTAAGTATGGAGAAGGATTCCGATCCCGGAGGAATCTAGATAACTTAAGTTTTTAAAATCTAAAACGAGTTCCTTGACATCTTCTGTATCAATCAAGGTTTTGATGTCCGCTTTCAGTTTGGGTGTGTCTCGAAGGGACAAGGACCCTTTCAAAAGGACTATGGCTTTGTCATTCTCTCGGTTGATTTCATACTGAAACATAACTTCAGTTAAGACAACATCTGAAAGAACCAAATACAATCAAAAAACGTTTGATTTTTCAAAAAAGGACTCTAGAAAAAGAGCAATGAAAATCAAGTTTTGGGGTGTCCGCGGATCCATAGGTTCACCCATTCGGCCTGAAAGTGTTAAACACAAAATCGAAAAAATTCTTTCTTTGGCAAGTCCCACGGACATTCAAAACGAACAAAGTATCCATAGTTTCCTGAATTCTTTAAGTTTTTCTTCATCATCAACTTACGGTGGTAATACGACCTGCGTTGAAATTCGAGATAAAGAAGGCAACTTAATCATCATCGATGGGGGAACGGGGTTACGTGAACTTGGCAATCAAATAATGGCCTCCGAATTTGGAAAGGGTACAGGCCATGCTTACTGGATCTTAACTCATACACATTGGGATCATATCCAAGGAATTCCTTTTTTTGTTCCTCTATTTTTACCAGGCAATCATTTTGAATTTATTTCTTGTATGAACGATGCTGAAAAAAGATTAGAACACCAATTTGTATTCACTCATTTTCCAGTTTCGTTTGATCATTACGCTGCCAACAAAACTTTTCAGTATATTGAAGAAGGGGAAACAATCTCTCTCGGGCCCCATATCCAAGCTTTTAGCAAAGCTGTAAGACATCCAGGTGGAAGTTTTTCTTACCGGTTTATGGAAGAGGGAAAGGCAATCATCTTTGCTTCCGATGCAGAATTCAATTTGGAAGAAATGGAAAATATCGATACCTATATTGATTATTTCAGGGATGCAGACGTACTTGTTTTTGATACACAATATACTTTTGAAGAATCACTTCAGAAAATCGACTGGGGTCATAGTTCGGCATCCATTGCTACTGACATTGCCCTTCGTGCGAAGGTTAAAAAACTTGTGATGTTCCATCATGATCCTTCTTATGATGATGAGAAATTGGATTTAGTATACTTACGAGCTCTCAAATACAAAGAGATGTTTGATCCCCATGGAAAATTAGAAATCATTATGGCTTATGAAGGTTTGGAAATAGAGGTTTAAGATGGCAAAAAAAAATTATATCATTGGAATTGATGCAGGTACTACCGGAATCAGAACGTTTTGTTTTAACGATAAAGGAAAAGTCATTTCTTCTGCTTACCAAGAATTCAAACAATACTATCCAAAACCAGGTTGGGTAGAACATGATCCAGAAGAGATCTGGGCCAAAACGCAAAAACTGATTGGGCAAGCCATTAAAAATGGAAACTTAAATCCAAAGGATGCTGTTGCCATTGGAATCACCAACCAAAGAGAAACATCAGTGGTTTGGGATAAAAAGACCGGCAAACCAGTGTATAACGCTATCGTCTGGCAATGTCGAAGAACTTCAGATATTTGTAAGGACTTAAAAAAACAAAGTCTCGAATCCAATTTTCGAAACAAAACAGGTCTTGTTTTGGATGCATATTTTTCTGGAACCAAAATCCAATGGATTCTTGATAACGTAAAAGGTGCTCGTGCCAGAGCAGAGAAGGGCGATTTGTTATTTGGAACCATCGACACTTGGCTTTTATATAAACTCACAGGTCACAAAGAACATAAAACCGATCATACCAATGCCTCAAGAACTCTGCTTTTTAATATCCAAACCAAAGAGTGGGATGAGGAACTTTGTGAAATTTTGCGAGTCCCAATGTCTATGCTTCCGAAAGCATTCAACTCTCGAAATTTATTTGGATTCACAACTAGTGTAAAATCTCTTCCCGATGGAATTCCAATTTCTTCCCTAGTGGGAGACCAACAAGGGGCTCTCTTTGGCCAATTGTGTACAGAACCTGGAGAAGCAAAAAACACTTATGGAACCGGATGTTTTTTACTCTTCAATGTAGGGGATGAATTTAGAATTTCAAACCAAGGACTCATCACCACATTGGCACTCGGTCCTGAAGGAAAAACTGTCTATTGTTTGGAAGGATCTGTATTTATCGGAGGAGCAGTGGTGCAGTTCCTTCGTGACAACTTAGAATTTTTCAAATACTCCAAAGATTCTGAAAAATTGGTGAAGGCCATCAAAACAAAAGATGATTTGGTTTTTGTCCCTGCTTTTGCTGGACTGGGTGCTCCGCATTGGGACCAAGAAGCTCGTGGTGCTATCTTTGGTCTCTCTCGTGACACAACGCCTGCACAGATCACAAGAGCAGCCCTCAAAGCCATCGCCTTACAGTCGTATGAGCTTGCCAATGCAATGGAAAAAGAAACGGGAAAACCTTTGAAGTTTTTACGTGTGGATGGGGGAGCGACTTCGAATGCTTGGCTTATGCAATTCCAAGCAGACATTCTCGGAACCAAAGTCATTCGTCCGCAGAATGTCGACACAACGGTGCTTGGTGCCGCTTACCTTGCTGGTCTCGAACGTGGATTTTTTAAATCGGTCGCCAGCCTTCGCAAAGAAGAAACCAAAACCACTCAGTTTCTGCCTAAGATGAAAGAGCCTGAAAGAAAAGAAGAAATTGATAAATGGAATTGGGCCATCACTCGGGTGAAAACGGGGAACTAAAGTGGGAATCGTACCTTAAGTAAAAGATGCGGTAATTGATTTATATTTTAATTTATAAAGAACATATTTGCAAAATAAAAAAATCGTTACCGCTTTTTATCTTTGTTTCCTATTTTATATAAATTCAGAAAATAAAAAGAATCATTCAAAATTTGATTTCGCAAATGAAAAACCAATTCATCCTTATTTACAAAACATTCAATGAAATAAATCAAACTTGTTCTACTGATTGAACAAACACCAACCAAATCGGAAAACTGAGTTGGCAAACCAATAAAAGCTCTGGCGAAAGGATCCATGAATAACTTGCAAGAATTTGGAATCCAAATGTAAAAATTCCAAAGGCAAAAATCAATCCACTTCCTTTTCGTTTCCGAAAAGAAATGCTGTATAAAAGAATGGCTAGTGCCAAAACGAGTGAGATCATATGCATGGTTCCTACTTGCAAACTAAGAAGAAACACAATCGTCTCTTCTCCAAGAGGATAAACATTCACGGGATAAACCAATCGGCCAATGAGTAAATCGACAAGGACAAACATTGGCAGAACCAGAAGGAAAATCAAACCAGAAGCAAAAAGAGCAGCGGGTGGTTCTTCTTTTCTCCAAGGATTTGCTAATTGATAAATTGAAGGAATGAACGCAAGAACTGCAAAGATTAAAATCTCATCGGCGATTTGTAGGTAAATTTTCCAATCCAAAATCCATTTGGATAATTGACTTACTTCGTTTGGTGGTGAAGGAATTAGATAAAACACAACGTAGTAACTGGCAAATAACAAACTACTTAGAAGAAATGGGAGACGTTTTCTGTTTCGAATTGGTTTGATCACCTGGTCCATGTCTTAGTGTAGATCTAAAGAAAGATTTGAGTCCAGAGAAAAAGGAATTGGTTCAAATTAAATTTTAGTAATCAAACCAAAGGAGAGAAAATTCGAATGGTTTCCTTTCTTTGGTGATCCCTCCCCCTACAAGAAAAATCCCTGTTGGGTAATACGGTATTTCAATGAGTAGGTCGGGGGGAAGCCTATGAAATTCTTTTGTTTCGATTTCTTTTCGTGATAAAAAGAAATCAAATCGTAAACTCTCCATCCAATCATTTGTTTTGAAAAAAAGTTTTGTGGCCGTCCTTCCATAAAAGAGAAGAAAACTTCCATCGATAAAAAATTGAAACTTTTCTGCATTGGAAAAGAGAACTTCTTCCTTTTGTTCTTCTTCTCCCTTTTCCCGGTATGTAAAGATGGATCCTTCTTCATAATAAATATTTCTTGCAAACCGTTTGTAAAGTTCCGTCTCAATGAGAGAAATCAAATCTTCGCCTTCTGGTGGTTTTTTTGTTGGTCCCTCTAAAATCTGTTTCATTTTATTTTTGGAGATAGAAGACCGAATCACATCGAATACTGGTTTGGAAAGACTGGGAAGGATGTATTTGATATACCTTTCATCATGGTCACGTAGGATCTCTTGTAAAAAGTTTCCATGTATCATGGGAATCATTTCAACAGTAAACATCTGTTTGTTTAAGAATTTGGCAAATTCGGGTTCATGGCGAAACAAATTAGAAACAATGGTTTCTTCTTCTTTTGGGTTTCCTGAAAAAAGAATGGAGACTAATCGAAAGAGATAGGTTTTACTTTTTACATCAATATACAATACTTCAATTTTTTCTCGTACCGAATCTTCAGAAAGTTCTGGGTTTATGATGTCCCTGAGGGATAGATACTTTGTCGCTTGGAACTGATCCCGTTTCCCTCGATATAAAAAGAAGGGAGAATTGCAAATAGCACCTATTGTTTTGGTTAAAGAAGAAAACCCTGGTTTTGATTTGGATTCCTCATCCCAGGGAACTTTCGTGCTACCCATGTAAGTCGGTGTGACCACAGATTTGGAAACAAAGGATTGCCTATTGTAGTGCAGTTCATATACAAATTGTGGAAAGAGAATGGGTTCTGTTGTCACAGAAGGAAGTTCCGGAATCTTTTTTTTCGGGATCGGATAAAAGGGTGCGATGGATGTTTGAAACCGTGCCACCGAGTCGGCGTTTGCTAAAAAGAAGTGGTAATTGTTTCCTTGTCTATAAATCAAAGGGGTGGGGATTTTTTTAGTTTTTTCTGAATTCGAATCCGAAAGTGTTCCCAATTATAATCTGTTTTTAAAATTTCCAACTCATTTTCGACCCCAAACCGCATGAAGTCGTAAATCTCTTCATGGTCCATCCCCACAACAATCGAAAGGTCTTGGATGACTCGTAACAATCGTCTCGCATCGCGATCACTTAGGGCAAAGGTTTCTAAAAGTTTTTTTTCGAATTCCGTTAGTTGGATCAAGGGAACCTAAAACGCAGCCACTAGGATGGTTTCGATTTCATTTTTAGGAAGTTCTCTAGGAAGACAATCAAGAAACGAATAAGTTGCTGCCAAGGTAGCAATCCCTGGAAGGTCGATTTTTTTCACTTCGTATTCGGACAACCTTTGGGGAATGCGAAGTTCTAAATAAATTTTACGAATTCCTTCTACCGCTTTGATGGCCGCTTCAATCACGGAGATATTGGTAACGTCTTCATCCAGAGCCCTTGCGATCATTACATACTTACCAGCAGAAGAGGTGAGGTTGTATTCCATTACGTGAGGGAGAAGGATCGACATACTTTGAAAGATATCAAGATTTGTAACGGTTGTTACTGCCAATGACAATGCATAACAAAGTCCAAGGCTACTTGTCGACTGCGCAATCCCTGCAAGTAAACTTGCCGCATAAATGGAGTTTTTCGGTCCAAGGTTTCTTGGTTCCCGAATGGCAGGAACAATGTTTTTGGAGATAAGTTCAATAGAACGAAGAGCTGTGGAAGAAGTGATCTCATTGGCATATTTAGAAAGGATACTATCTACGGCCGCTGACAAAATAGAGATCCCCGTTTTGGCAGTTTCCGAACTAGACATTCCAGCTCCAATTTTTGGATCAGAGACAATGAGTTCTGGAAACGCCCACTCATGAGCAAAGTACTTTCTATTTTTATCTTTATCATCCACAATCGAAAAGAAAGGAGAACATTCATTTCCGAGTAGGGGTTTTGTCGGAACCACAATTAAAGGAAGGCCTTTTTTCTTGGGTTGTTTTTTACCGATGAGGAGCTCTTCTGCAAATAAATCATTGGTAGCAAGAAGGGATGCCGCCTTACCCGCGTTTACTGATTCAAAGGAACCGTAAGCCACTACACAATCAGCATTGGAAATTCTAAGGAAGTGGGCACAGGAATCTAAATCTTTAAAATGAACTCGGTCCACGATGTCATCATAGATGATCACACCTTCTGCGTGTTTTTCGAGACTAGTTTTGATGATGGAGAGTTCTTCGGCGTTTTCTAGTTCTTTCTGTGTTGTGATCAGAACCACTCGAGACCCAATGTTTTTGACAAAAGATCCGAGTTTGTATCCACAATCGATTTCGAAGTGAATTTTTGGAGGAAATTGAAAATTGATCCATTCGGGGAGAACTGGCATACGATCCCCTAATTATGATTCGGCGGAGTTAGAGAAATCCTCGGAGAGGACAATAAAAAAGGATCCCTCACCACCCGTCCTTTTTACTGTTGTCCGAGGAAAGTTGACGCGATTTGGTCGGAGATTTTATCCAACATCTCAGTAGAGAGATTGTCGTAGTCGCCGTTTTTCAATCGTTCTTTGATCGCTTTGATTTTTTCCGTACGATCTTCTTCTGGAGGAGCTTGTACGATTTGTTTTGCGATTTGTTTTACTTCTGCTTGAAGTTTTGCTTCCGATGCAATTTTTTTAGCAGCGTCAGAAATGGAAATTGTATCTACCGGAGCTTGTGCTTCCGTTTCCTTGGGCCCTTGAGTTTTTTTTGGTTCGTATCCGTAACCACCAACTCGTCCTACTTTGTCGACGTTCATATATTTAGTCCTCTTCCTACATCACATATCGGAGGAATCCGAATTTCCCTTAAGTGTTTTTTTTCGATGGTTTAAGAGAAAAACAAACTCTCCTTTGGCGTTTGGCGGATCTTTTGCCAATTCCCTAGGATTTGCATAGTAAAGTACCTCTTCAAAGGTCTTTGTCAACTCCCTTCCCACAAGCACTTCCGTTTCCGGAAATAGGTCTTCGAGCATAGGGTAGAGTCTCGGGAGTTTGTGGACGGATTCATAAAAAACCACAAGTCCATCGATCTCAGAGGCTCTTTCTAATTCTCGGCGTTTTTTACTCGGTTTTTCAGAGAGGAACCCTAAAAAATATGTGGGATTGACCTGAAACCCAGAAACAGACAAAAGAGCCGTAAGGGCAGAAGCACCGGGGACAGGAACGATTCGAATTCCTTTTTCGCGAGCAATGCGCACCATTTGGCTTCCTGGATCCGAAACACCTGGAGTTCCGGCATCCGAAACCAGGGCCATGGATTTCCCGGCTTTGAGTTGGTCTAGGACATTGGCAAATGGAGTTTCCGAACTATCTTTATAAAGGGCAAGGACCGGTGTTGTGATTTCTAATTTGGAAAATAGGGACCTAGTTTCTTTGGCTGATTCGCAAAGGACTAGGTCCACTTCTTTAAAGATCTCCAAGGCTCGTAGTGTGATGTCGCCCAAGTTTCCGATGGGTGTGGCCACGACATAGAGAGAACCAGCTTCCCGTTTATGGGCCAACGTATTGGCATCCTGGGGGAGATTGGCCGGCTGGACAAGTGCACCCAAGTTCATTATTTCCTTTGGTGCAGGGGTTACAGGCCGTTCCGAGTGCACAGGCACTCGGAGTCCCGCAAGTTGGATTGGCGCAGGTGCTGGTATTACAACCTGCTCCCGTGGCACAAAGTGTTTGGATATCATTCACTCGGTTGGGGATGGCACAGGTGCTCACCGCCGTGGAAGGGTTGGAGATAAGCCCTCCCGTAAGCATCGACCGCATGGTAAAATTGTAAATTTGGCATTTTTGAAAGAATTCTGCCCCAGGCGGAGGAACCGCAAACCGGATCCTTTTGGTCACTACCTTACTTGAGGAAGTGGAGGCTTCATAGGGGAGGTGAGGAAAACTAGGTTGGACCCCATCTTCTAGCCATTCTCCTTGGATGGTTTGAATGATTCCCGGGAAGGCCGTTGTCACATAGAGATTGTAACCCAAAAATTGCGGTTCTCTGTTGGTCACAAAATAACGTAAGATAAATTCAGGTCTTGGGTCTGCATTATAATTGAAAAAATCAGTTTGGTAATCGTTGGTAATGTTGCTATTGACCGCCACAACCGAAAGGATCTGTGGCACATTGGGTGGAACCAAAAACACAAAGGGAGCAACGGGCGTATCTGTATTGATCCCGCAGTGAAAAAAAGAGAGAAAAGATATGCCGACTAAGTAAATTGGATGTAAAGAGGGAAAACGCATTCTATTTCTCGTTTCCCTTCCAAGTTTTCAGGAATTCAATCTATGGGAATCCAAAAAAAATTACTCTTTGTCTCTATCGCACTGATTGGGCTTTTTTTTCTCATCTTACTTGTTATGGGTGGAGAGGATGAAGAAGAGGCTCGTCGTAAAAAAGAAAGAGGGTCTCAGGCCCTAGCCCTATTTGGGGGTGGAAGTAACAACCCGAAAGGAACCAATCGTTTGGGGGTACGTGGGGAAGATGCAGGTTCTATCTTCGATTCCGACTACTACAATGCAGGTGGGATGCGTTATGAAGAAGATGGGAATCTAACAGGATCAGAATCGGGTGAAATTCCCATCAATCCACAAACAGGGAAACCCTATCCTCCAGAGGCCATGCAGGCTTTTGAGGAACTGCGAGAACAATTTCCCGATAATGATTTGATTCCGAAACGAACCACTGCCGAAGAGAAAAAAAAGGCAGCTGAATTTAATCAAAAACTCTCAAGAGCCACAAACTCTGTGTTTGGCGGAAATCCAAATGCTACGGACGTTGCCTTATATTATAACCATGTTCGAAAACAAGGAAAGGATCGATTGGAAATCATTAACTACCTAATTGAATCTCAAGGTGGAGATGATCCCGAGATGGATAAAAAATTCCAAGAGATCTTGAAAAACATCCAATACCAAAACGAACAGGTGGAAAAAGAGGCAGCAGGTGCTTTCGAAAAAGCGGGCCTTCCTCCGCCGGGTTAAGTTTCACCTGATAGGATGGGGTATCGGTAACTGGATTTTGGATCCAGGCCATATACATCCAAATGGAATGAGGGAGGGAGCCTCTCTCGTTTCCATTGTGAGACCATAAATAATTTTTTAAATTTTTTAATATAACCTAAGAGGGTTTCTCCAGATTCCCAAGGGAATTCTTGTTTTAACATTTCAAAACAATTTTCTTCCCGTAAACTTTGATACACAAGTTTCTCTTCAATGGATTGTAAGATGGGATAAGGCATTAAGTCTTTTTCATCTTCTTGGTGTTCCGAGAGAGGTTTGAGTTCTGCGGTTGGTTTTGTATTTCGTAAAACTCGAATGGATTCTTTTGGTGAAATCAAACGGTTGTTTCCATTTTGGATATCATCCAAAAAGTCTAATAAAAATTCTTTACTAACTCCTGCTAGTGGAGCAATGGAACCGGAAGAATCTCCATCCATGGTTGTATATCCAACAGCCGCTTCACTTCGGTTTCCCGTTGATATTAACAAATGTCCTTCCAGATTGGCAAGTAACCAAACAAGAGGAGACCGAACCCTTGCTTGGATGTTTTGTAAAGCTAAATCATGTTCTTTCCAATTTAATGTTTTTCCGAGTACGGATTCAATCAATTGGACAGAAGTAGATACGGCAGAATCAATTGTAATGGAATAAAAACGATAACCAAGTTCTTCACTTAGAGTTTTTGCAATTTCCTCTGTGAGAATAGAATTGTTTTCTGTTTTTTGGTAAATGGTTACAAGAAGTTGTTTTTCATCAATTCCAAGGGAACCAAAGATGGAATCGCCATTTTCTCGTTTGGCGATTTCTTTCATTGTATGTACGAGTAGAGCACAGGTGGCACTGTCGGCTCCTCCCGATAAAGAAAGAGTGAATCCTTTTGTTTTTGATTTTCGCAAATAATCATAAAGACCAAGACAAACTGCTTTCGTAAACTCTTCATACTCACTGAGATGGAGAGAGGGCAATTCTTCCTCTGAAAGAATTTCTTTTCTTTTATCTAAAATTGAAAATCCATGGGTTTTTTGATTTTTTTCATCAAACAAAGATTCTAGGTGGATGGATGGTATCTCTCGATTCCCTTCCTTGGGTTTTGGACTTCGAAATGACCTCGCTTTGGCTGCACGAAGTTCCATTGGATCAAACACATAAGAAGTTACCTGGAAAGGAGAGAAGGAAAGCCTTGGGCCTTCTTTGACCAAATTACCAGCGGAAGCAAAAATGGCTCCTCCTTCAAAGATGATCCTTCCTGATTCATTTCCAGTGAGGTTTGTGAACACTTGGAGGTTACACTGGTTTCTACTGGATTCTGTAAAAATTTGCCTGCGTATTTTTTGTTTCCCTATGGCAAAATGGGAAGCACCTGGGGAAAATAAAACATCGATTCCCTGAAGAGAATAGAAGGATGAAGGTTTTTGGACGGACCAACTGTCTTCGCAAATCTCCACTCCAAACTTCCAATGCGCCGTATGGAATATAAAATGCCCAAAAGGAACTTCGTCAGAAGCAAAAGAAATAGTTTTATTTAAAAATTCAGACTCGGAGTGAAACCATCTTCGTTCATAGTGTACGCCTGTATTTGCTAAATTGAGTTTAGGAATCAAAGCAGTTACCTTTCCACCAAAAAGCACTGCCATACAGTTATACAAATAGGAACCTACAAATACAGGAAGACCAACAAGGATGATTTGGTTTTTCGAAATCGTTTTTAGTTTTTCAATGATTTCTTCGGAACGAGTCCAAACATAAGGTTTGTAAAAAGCATCCTCGCATCCGTATCCTGAAATAGAAAGCTCAGGAAAAAGAATGCAGTCTGCTTCCTTTGCTTCAGGACTCTCTATTGCCTTTTTAATGGCCTCATAGTTCCCCAAAAAATCGAGGGGAGTCGTATTCAATGTAACGGCGGCAATTTTAATTTTGGGCATTGGAGAAAACTCGGTTATAAATCTTATCCGACGCACCTCTGTTTTCTACAACAAAGTTTCGATTCCCATTTCCCATCTTTTCTCTTAAGGTTTGGTCCGTTGTGAGTAAGTGAATTTTTTCAATAAATTCAGATTCTGTCTCGGTTTGAAAGAGTCCGCCTAACTCTCGCATGACGATTGCTTCTGGTGCATTATAGATTTTTGGCCCAGTGATGACGGGAAGGCCAAGAGCAGCAGGTTCTATGGTATTATGAACTCGGTGTAACCAAGCGCCACCCACATAAGCAAAACTTCCATAGCGGTATGCAAATGCCAAAATTCCCATAAGATCAAAAAGAAGGAATTTAGGCAAAGGATCGCCCGGATTTCGTTTCGAAAACACTTCCACAGACCCGTATTGTTCCAAATTTGAAATGAAATCCTTCATTCGAGTTTTTTCCCATTTATGAGGAAAAATCCAATAAAAAGACTCATCTTTGTGTTTTTTTAAATAGGTAATAAAATGTTCTTCGCAAATTCCATAAGTGGAACCTAGAATGACGGGTTTGTTTTTGGATAAAAAGTCTTTTTGTTCTAAAAGAAAATTGGTAAAAGTAGGGTTTGGAGATTTGTTTTCTAATTTGTTCAAAACAGATTCAAATCTTGTGTCACCTAATACTTGGAAGTCGGTTGTTTCTGTTACAAGACCTTCGAATTCTTTTGCCATCAGTTCATGGCTTGGGTAAATTCCCGTAAGATAACGAAAGGAAGCTTTTGTTAGAGAACGAATGAGTGGATTTTTTCGAGAGGAGCCTGACGACAAACTAGCACACGATAGATAGGACTTTGTTCCCATCTGGTTTGCCTTTTTTAAAAGATTGGGCCAAGTGTCCCAAGCCATTATAAAAAGGACTTTGGGTTGGAAATGAGAAAATATTTGGTCGTAGGCATGGGCTCTATCCAAAGGAAGATAAAAATACACATCGGCCAATGGATCTTGAAAGGAAGATTCTTTTACAGAAGAGGAAAATACCGATTGGATGATAAAAACATTTTTATTTTTTTTTCGGATGGTTTCTGTTAGAGCCTTGGCCTGATCGAGTTCACCTACACTTGCTGCATGGAGCCAAATCACAAATTTCCCATCTGCCGATTTGGAAAAAATTTGCTGAAGAGAACGATTTCTTTTTTCTAATTCTTCTCTTATTTGTTTCACAAATAAGGATAAAAATTTTAAAATCCAATCAATTTTGAAAACCAGGATGTTATAAAAAAAATATACCATTTAGCGTTTGTTACCCCAGGTATCGTTGACTTCCGAACCAGGGTAGATGAAAGTTCTTTTATCAATGACAAAACTCAAATTGTCAAAGTATAAATGAAACTCTCCTTTCTTTTGTGAAGCTAAACTTTTGAGTCGAAAGGAGGCAAAAGAAATAGGAAAGGACATGGATTGGATGAGCCTAGTGTTTTCTTTGGGAAGATTGATGGTAAATTCTAATCTTCTCCAACCCACAAAATTCAAAGTCCCTAAATCAAAATACAAATCTTTGGATTTTTTTTGCGAAAGCCCCATACTCAAATTGATATGATGGCCTTCAGAATACACCCAAAGAATTCCTTGGATGGGCATACCTAGTGGCATAAGAATTGGTTCTTTGGGTCGAATTTCCCAATGGTCAAGTCTTGGATTCTCTACATAACTTTGCACAAGAAAACTGGTTTGGTTTTGGAGGTTCGGATACCCCGACTCTTTGAGAATGTTTGTCTCTAACAAAAATGCCTCTGATTTTGGAATGGAAGCTGTAAACTGTGTGAGGGTCAAAAAGGAATCCACTCGGTAAAAATCCCAAGGCCTTTCTCCTTCAAAGTCTTCCACAAGAAAAAGAAGGTAACTTGTATCGATGCTGAGAGCGGATTTTAAAATTTGGACTCGGCCCAATTCATCGGGATCATGAGGCCTCGGAAGAGACAAAAGACCGGAAATCATGAGTAGGAAACCCAAACCGATTGTGATTTTTTTTGCAAAGTTCATGATTTCTCACTTTTCGAAAACCCAAAAACGTGTACTCTATTCTTATCAAAGGAAAGGAATCCGCACGTCATGGGCCGCCGCGACAATTTGAAAATACTCACAACTGCCATTCTAGTGGTCCTACTTCTTTCATCGTTCATTTTCGCATTTATCTATAGAAACGAAATTTACCAAAAACTCCAAACCATCGGAAAAAACCGTGAAGTAGAGATGGTGGACCGGGAAATCGAAAGAGAAAACCCGGGGATTCCTGCACCCAAAGAAAATTTTGCAAAATCAGAAACAAAAGATAGTCCTGAGGACAGGTCCAAACTCCCGGAACTTCCGAGTTTAGAAGATATGGAACCTGAGTCTGAAAGACCTCGTTCTGTTTCCGTAGCGGCTTCCACCAAATCCAAAGAAAAAGTAGATCCATCGTCTCGTTTACAAGAGAAGTTGGATCAAGTAGAAGAATCCTTTTCTCCGAAAGAAGAAACAAAAAAATTAAAGAAAACTTCTAAAAAAGAAGAATCACTCTCGGATACAATGGAACCGACTTCCACAACCAAACAGCCGAAAGTCGACGTAGAAGATTCGGTAAAACCGACAAAACAGACGAAGTCCAAAGTTTCCAAAAAAGAAAAACAAGTGGCTTCTCTTCGTAACCAAAAGAACCGTTCTGCGACTTCTAAAAAACAAAGTACCAAATCACAAAAGTTAGCCGATTCACAGAAATCCACAAAAAGAACATCGGAAGAATCTGGATCTTCTTCTATGGAAGTTCGGATGCGGACTGTGGAACAGAAACTCTCTAGCCAAAATGACCGAAACGAAAAACGATTTGTAGAAATCGAACGCCGAATTGAGTCTTTGGAAAAAGCCTTAGCTAAGTAATCGTGTCCGATTACGGTTCTTCTTATCGCTCCATCCAATCTTCTCTTAAAGATTTGTTCCCAAACAAATCTCCCGTTCTCATTGCCGTGTCCAAAACCAAACCTTACGAAGTGGTGAAAGAGGCCTATTTGCAAGGAATTCGTGAATTTGGTGAAAATTACATTCCGGAAGCCATTTCCAAATTTACAAAACTAAGAGAAGAGTTTCCCGAAGCAGCCACATCAGTCAATTTACACCATATTGGTCCCGTCCAATCAGGGACCTTACGAAAGTTATTTGGAATATTCTCTTTTACCCATGGGGTTGGATCCATTTCTTCCTTAACGGAACTTCTCAAACGTGCCGAAAAAGAAAAAAAACAGATTCGATATTTGATCCAAGTCAATCTCACGGGAGAGGATACCAAACATGGACTTAGTTTTGAAACTCTTCGTTCCATGAAAGATACAATGATCGGTTACCAAAATGAATTTTGTCTTTGGGAGGGGTTTATGGGAATGGGACCCTCTAGCGGAGATTTGCGAGAAACCAGGGAAGTGTTTTCGCTATTTGCAGAATTACGTGATACATATTTTCCAGATAAAAAGTTATCTATGGGAATGAGCGGGGATTATGAAATCGCCTGTGAATTAGGAGCCGACTATTTAAGGGTTGGTTCAAAGATTTTTGGAGAGAGGGATTATGCAAAAGAAACCATTTGAAGCTGTTGGAGTTGTGGGCCTTGGAAAGATGGGAGGAGCCATTGCAACGGCCCTTGTCGGAAAAGGTACCAAGGTATACGGGTTTGATCCCAACGTAAAAGAATCTCCTGTGTCAGGAGTGAATCTTCTGGGAACTCTTTCTGCCATTTCCGAAGTTACGGATGTGATTGTGATCGCAGTAAAACCCAATTTAGTTGTTCCTGTCTTAAAAGAATTTTCAAAGCCAGCTACCTTTGTTTCCATTGCTGCTGGAATTTCTCATTCGCAAATGGCGGAAGTCGCACCAAAGGGATCAAATTCTGTCCGAGTGATGCCCAATCTTCCTCTAGTTTCTGAACGAGGAGCCTTTGCGTATTTTTGTGACGACACTTCAGTTTCTCTCGTAGAACGATTGTTTGATGGAATGGGAAGAGGAATCCGTGTTGCCAAAGAATCACTGATGGATGCGGTCACAGGGCTTTCTGGATCAGGTCCTGCCTATGTTCTCACATTTTTGCAGGCAATGGCTGAGGGAGGGTTGCAAGAGGGTTTGAGTTATGAAGAATCCTTGTCTTTGGCAATGGAAACCATTGAAGGCACTCTTGTGTATTTCAGGAATTTGCGAAGGGAAAATACAAACCTTCATCCCATGGAAGTGAGAAATTGGGTGACATCTCCCGGGGGAACAACCATCCATGGTTTGGATGCTTTGGAAAGGGGTGGATTCTCAACCGCCGTTAGAGATGCAATCAAACGAGCGACGGAGAGAAGTAAGGAATTAGGGAAAGGATAATAACGGTTGCGCGGACAGGATTCGAACCTGTGGCCTTTGGGTTATGAGCCCAACGAGCTACCAGCTGCTCCACCGCGCGGTATAAAACCATTATTTTAAAGATTGGTAAATTGTCAACGTAAACATTATGAAAACTTTGCTATTTTCTACTGGTTGTAAATTTATCGATTTCCGCCAAAATCTTACTTTACAGTAGTCAAAAAAGACGAATGATTCCTATCTTATACAGAATTCTGGCGGTGCGTTTTGTCTTTTAAAGAAAACACTGATATCGTTTTTGAGCATTACGAAAAAAAAATCTACGACCAAAAACAACTACTGGAAATCTCTCGTGCCCTGAATTCCACGTTAGACTATAAATACTTAATTGATGCAATTCTTAACATCTGTTTGGCGCAGCTACAAACATTACATGCCGCAATGTACTTAGAGCCTGAAATTGATTTAGGACTTTTTAAGTTGGAGCCCCAGTCCATCAAAGGATTTGAATTAAGTGCCGAGGAACAAAACTACGAAGTAAAAATCGATAGCCCTCTCATTCATTATTTTGAAGAAAAACCCAAAGCCATTACCATGGACCAAATCCTCCAAATGGATTCTTTAAAATCTATTCCTGATATTACTTACCTCCGTAAGATGGGAGCAGAGATCCTTGTTCCACTCAATGCTAAGGGCAAAGTCAATGGACTACTCGTTCTTGGGGACAAGATGACTTCCGAAGAGTTTTTGGAAGATGAAAAAGAATTTATGACCACTCTTGCAAACCTTGCGGGGATTGCTGTGGACAACGCTAGGTTGTATGAACTGGCAACAGTTGACATGATGACAGGTTTAAAAATCCATCACTACTTCCAGACCAAACTCAAAGAAGAAATGGAACGTTGTCGCAAAAAAGGAACTAAGTTGTGTTTACTTTTTACAGATGTAGACCATTTCAAAAGTTTTAACGATACTTATGGCCACCAAGCGGGTGATGTGGTTCTCATTGAAGTCGCAAAACAACTGATCAATGCAGGCCAAAGACACCATATCCCAGCTAGGTATGGTGGGGAAGAGTTTTGTTTGGTAATGCCTGGAGCTTCAGAAGAAGAAGCCATGGCCAAGGGTGAAGAAATCCGTAAAGCTGTTGAATCCATGGTGGTCAAAAATCCAAATGATGGGTCGGATCTAAAAGTGACTTTGTCTGTGGGGGTTTCTAGTTTCCGACCGACCGATCGAAACAATAAGGATTTGATCGAAAGGGCTGACAAAGCACTCTACCAGGCAAAACATTCTGGTAGAAACCGCACAATTTGTTATAAAGATTAGGAAATTTGCCGATGGGTAAAGTATGGCAGAGCCAGCATACCTACTCAACGATCTTTCCCCATCGGTTCCTTCTGATGTTTATGAATCCATTCGCAATCGAGCTTTGGGTCTTTCTTCGTATGATTTCCAACCATACTCTTGTTTTATCGAATACAAGACAAAAGATGAAAATACAGGAATTGAATACAGGGATTGTATCGTAGACTATACAAGATGTACAAACTCTCGTTGTATCAAAAAGTTAGTGTAGTTCTATTTTTATTTTATTTTGGGGCCTGTCTCAGAGGGCCCATTCCTTCCCGCCAAACTCCAGTTTCATACCAGTTTCCTAAATCTAAAACTTTACCTCCTCATACCAGTATCAAAATCATCGATACAGGAACTCACCTTCTGCTTTCGGGAATCAAATCGGACCAGGGTACAAACTCTTTTTTGTGGGATACTGGATCGGAATTGAGTTTTTATGAATCGGGCGGTACAGAAGAAAGTTCAACTTTCGCTCTCGGTGGACAAAGTTTTACGCTAAAGAATATGAAGGGAATTTTACCCAAGTCCATGCCGGGGCTTCTCGGAATCGATTTTTTTTCGGAGAATTGTATTTTCTGGTTGGGAGAAGAGTTAAAACGGTTTCCCAAGGATTCCCCATTCTGTGAACATCCGGATGCTTATCTTTCTACTGATTTTAAATTTCTGAATACAAAAAAGAAAGGGAAGAATCTTTATCTAGAATTTGAATATCCTGAAGGACGCAGATCCTTTGCAGAGATAGACACAGGAGCTTCCTTAAACCTTTTACCCGAAGGCCCGAATGACCTGTTTCTTGGAGAAAAGAAGGTTTTTCTTGCAGGAAATAGAATCAAAACGGCAAACCATATGGAATCGGCATCTCCTTTCTATTTAGTGACTATATCAGGGATTCGGGAAGAATACAAACAAGTCCAATATCTCACAGGAATTTCACTTGAGAATTTCCTTTTGCCGGGGGACAAGGATAGGGAAGAGGTTTGGGTGATCGGACTCGACATCCTCCGGACTCGTCCCTTGTTTTGGGACTTCACTCGGGGGCGTGTAGGAATTGTTCATTCCAAAAACTAAGGTGAAAGAAAAAGAAAAAATCATAGTGGCGATGAGTGGTGGGGTAGATAGCGCTGTAGCCGCAGGGCTTCTGATGGAAGCAGGTTACGATGTGATCGGTGTCAACCTACGTACTTGGGAATATGAAGCACCAGCCTGCGATACCACTAAAAAATCCTGTTGTTCTCCCGAAGACATTCGAGATGCCCGCGATGTTGGTCTTTCTTTAAACATTCCGTTTTATGTAATCAAAATGGAAAAGGTGTTTGGGGAACGAGTCATCGAACGTTTTATTAATGATTATAAAGATGGAAGGACACCAAACCCTTGTGTAGAATGTAACACCTTTGTGAAGTTTGGTGCTCTTTTTGAACAAGCAAAAACATTGGGAATCGAAAAAATTGCTACTGGTCATTATGCTCGTGTTATAGAAGTAGATGGACGATATGCAATTCGAAACGCAGTGGACATGAAAAAAAATCAAGCGTACTATTTGTACGGTTTGTCCCAAGAAAATATTAAAAATACAGTTTTTCCACTTGGTGAAATGGACAAAGCACAGGTGCGTGAAATTGCAAAACGAATGGGCCTCCCAGTGGCTGAAAAACCGGAATCACAAGAAATTTGTTTTATTCCAGAAAATGATTATAGAACTTTTTTAAAGAAGAAGGGAATGGAATTCACTCCTGGTTTTTTTAAATTAGCATCTGGACAAATCATTGGCAAACACCAAGGAAAAGAAGGGTTTACCATCGGTCAAAGAAAGGGACTTGGGATTGCATGGAAAAATCCACTTTATGTTTTATCCATTGAAGATGATGGAACTGTTGTCCTTGGAGAAGAAGAGGAAACTGTTTCCGAATCTTTTATTTTAGAAGAAGTTACTTACCAAGCCTTATCTCCTATGGAAGTGGGTGAATCAAAAGAAATGAGAGTCCAAATCCGATACAGAAGTGCACCTGTTCACTGTAAGGTGACTGCTCTTGGTGATACCTGGAAAGTTGAATTTTTAGAAGATGTAAAAAGTGTAACTCCGGGACAGTCGGCCACCTTTTATGATACAAATGGTGATTATCTACTCGCAGGAGGGATCATTCAAAAAGGTTCTATCACAAGAAAGGTAAAAACAAATTTTCTTTTAGAGGCAGAGAGCGTTACCATTTGAAATCGGTAGAAGGCAAAACTATTCTCATTATCGGCGGGGGATTGTTACAGGTCCCCATCATCCAAACTGCAAAAACCATGCGACTCCATACAGTTGTTGCCGATATGAATCCATCTTCGATTGGTTTTCAAATTGCGGATGAAGCCATTGTCATGTCCACAAAGGACGTTGAAGGAATGGTTCGGGAATCTAAAAAATTTGCGCAAAACTCCCAAATTCATGGGGTGATTACTGCTGGAACCGATGCGAGTATGACGGTTGCTGCTGTGGCTTCCGCTTTACAACTTCCGGGAATCCGATTTGTAGATGCAGAAGCAGCATCTAACAAAGTAAAGATGCGCCAAAGATTAAAAGAGTTTGGAATGCCAATCCCTCGTTTTGCAGCTGTTTGGTCTTTACAGGATGCTAAAGATGCTCTGGATTCATTGACTTTTCCTCTAGTGATGAAACCGGCTGACAATATGGGTGCTCGTGGGGTCATTAAGGTAAATCATAAAGATGACCTTCCAACTGCATTTCGTCATGCCAAAAGATTTTGTCCTACAGGTGAATTGATTTTAGAAGAATATATGGAAGGTCCTGAACTTTCTGTGGATGCTTTGGCTTTCCAAGGTCAAATTCGAATGACGGGGATTGCCGACAGGATCATCGAACGGGAACCTTATTTTATTGAAGTAGGGCATAACATGCCTTCTGCGATGTCCAAAGAAGTTTTGGATGAAGTGGAACGGGTGATGGCCGGTGGGATGCGAGCACTTGGAATCCATCTTGGGGCAGGTAAGGGAGACATTAAGGTTACAAAGGACGGAGTCAAAATTGGAGAAATCGCAGCAAGGCTCTCTGGTGGCTTTATGTCGGCATTTACTTATCCTTTATCCACAGGGGTGAACTTAAACAGAGCTGCACTGTTGATATCTCTAGGTGAAACTCCGGATAATTTGGATCCTGTTTTGTCGAGAGTGTCCATCGAACGTTCGTTACTTTCAAAACCTGGAAAACTAGTTTCGATTGGTGGAGTAGAAGAAACTAAAAAAATCGACGGTGTGTCTGAGGTTTTTATCCAATCCAAACCTGGTGATATCATTAAAGAACCTACAAATAATATTGATAAGTCGGGGCATGTAATCATTGTAGCTGAAAATTTGAAAGAAGCGAATCTTGTTTTTGAAAAGGTAAAACAAACAATTCGATTTGAAGTGGATGAACAATTTTCGATTACCGAAAAGGAAATAGGCGACCAAGCACGAATTCGGTTTGGAAAAGATATTTGTTGGGTTTGCAAACAATGTGACGGTAGCAATTGTGCCTCTGGGATTCCGGGTATGGGTGGAGTGGGCCGTATGGAAACCTTCCATGACAACAGCGTTGCTCTTTCCGAATATTCGATAGTACCTGGTTACATTCGGGACCATGTATTTCCTGAAATCCAAACTCAGTTTTTAGGTTATGATTTAAAAACACCGATTATGGCTGCTCCCATGACAGGGGTGGGAACCAACATGAACTTTGTGATGACAGACGCAGATTATGCCAATCTTGTGGTTCGTTCCTTTGTTCAAAATGGAAGTCTCGCTTGGCTTGGTGATGGTGCTTCTCCAGATAAATATAAAATCATGTTGGAAGCTTTGAAAAAAGCATCTGGAAAAGGAATTTTAATCTGTAAACCTAGAGAAGATGAATCCATGTTACTTGACCGGTTTTTAGAAGCTGAAGCGGACGGAGTGTTCGCTTTAGGAATGGACATTGATGCCGTAAATTTTAAAACAATGGTACAAAAGAACTTATCAAGTATCACAAGACCTTTGGAACGTTTGATCAAACTCAAAGAAAAAACAAAATTACCGTTTATCCTCAAAGGCATTATGAACCCAGAAGATGCGAAACTAGCTTTGGAAGGTGGATTTTCTGCCATCGTGGTTTCGAATCATGGAGGAAGGGTTTTGGATGGAATGCCCGGAACAGCAAGGGTTCTACCTAAAATTGCAGAAGCAGTTAAGGGAAAAATTCCTTTGTTAGTGGATGGAGGCATTCGTTCGGGAATGGATGTTTTTAAAATGTTGGCTTTAGGCGCAGATCTTGTCCTTCTCGGAAGGCCTGTTGCCATTTCGCTTGTTGGTGGTGAGGAAGCCGGGATTCGTTTTCTTTTACAAAAATATTCGGAAGAACTAAAACAATCTATGAGTGTTACCGGAGCCAAAACTTTGGTGGACATCAAGCGAACGATGTTGCTTCATAAACTTCACGGTTGATTATGGATAAGGAAATCAAAGATCCCGAAGGTATTTTAAAGGTAATTACCGCTTTATTCGGTAAACTCCCTGCATACATTATCAATTCAGAAAAAGAATATCCAGTAAAGATCATTGCCTTAAAAAATAAAGCTCTCATCATCAACACCAATCTAAAATTTCCAAGTAGGGATCGGATCCTTACTGTTGTCCATAATGGCAGTAAGTTTTTGGCTCATTTTATTGTTGCTGGTGGTGACGGAAACGGAGTTGAGATATTAACTCCTGTTAAAATACAAATTACTCCTGCTTCGAGACAGAGCTCAAGGGTTGATACAAGCCAAATCCAATCTGGGATGGTGGTTTCCAATATCATCAACGTCAATGACGTATCCAAAGCAATTGGTTTTGATGATAAAAAAGTAGACGCAATCCTTCTTGCATACCGAGCCAAACTCACAAAAGCATTTCCTTTATCCTCTATCTTCTTTGCTGGTCGTATGGACAATCGACTGCGACTCATGCACCACTACGATAAGGATATTTTTATAATCGATCGTAAGGAGAAATCTTCTGCTTCCGCAGATTTTTTTCCTTTTGATGAATACTTAAGAATTTTCGATAGTTCTAAAATTCCTGACACCTATACTTCTGAAATTTGTGTCCCAATCAAATACAAAGGTTATGTACATCTTGGATATGTACAAGTTTTATCAGAAAAACCACTCGACTTTGAAATTTATAAACAAATTCAAACATTTGCAAATGCAGTGAGTCGCGATATCATAAGCACGGGAGTTTTCCAAGAATCACGTGATGTTTGTCAGGTAATGGATTTAAGTATGGGTGGTATTAGTTTCATCCATGCACCATCCAGATCATTTTCTAGATCAGTCACTCTAAACGGAACCATACTTTTTGATTTAAATTTGGAAAGTGGAAAAAGAGTTACCATCCGCGGGATCATCAAAAACATCCGTAACCAAGAAACCAATTTTCGGGTTGGTTGCCAGTTCTACAACCTAACAGAAAAAGACGTAGAGGTTTTGGAAGCCTTCCTAAATGTAGAAAAGGAAGAATCTCCAGCAGTTGAAACACCAATGGAAGCACAAGAGTCCAATGCTGATATTGGAGATGAAAACAAAGAGGATACAAGTTCTGTGATTGGCACTGTGGATGAACCGGATGATCCTTTTGGTGGTGCCATGGATTCCGAACTCACTTCCGAAGAACCAAGCCCCGAATCTTAAAGTGTCTTCTTACCAATCATTGATCCGTTATCCATATACGGGAAAAACGGTCCTTGCTTTCCTTACCACGAAATTCCCATACCATAGTCAGGATGAATGGCAATATTTATTGGATATGGGCCGCATCCAAGTCAGAGGAAATGTGGCAAGTGCGGAACTTGTACTCCAGGAAGGGGACAGTGTTGTTTACGAACCCATCCCTGGCCGGATACAGGAGCCAGAAGTAGATACTGGTTATACGGTTTTAAAAGAAACCGAAGAATTCCTTTTTATCGATAAACCAGGAAACCTACCCATGCACCCGGCTGGAAGATACCGTACAAGAACTCTATTGAATCTTTTGGAAGAAATCTATCCTCTAGTGATCCCTGTACATAGGTTGGACCGTGAGACCTCAGGGATTGTGATTTTTGCAAAATCTGAAGAGAGTCGCACTTGGCTCCAAAAGAAATTTGAAAAGAGAGAAGTGAAAAAAGAATACCTGGCTGTGGTTCGGGGAAAATTTCCTAAACCAATGTTTTTAGATGGTTTTCTTGGGAAAAATATAGATTCAGCAATCCGAAAAAAAATGAAGTTTTCTCTGGAAGAGTTTTCCGATTCAAAATTTGTTTCTACTGAATTGATTCCCTTAGAATTTTCTGATTCACAAAACGTAAGTTTGGTGCTTGTGCGGCCAGTAACAGGTAGAATCCATCAAATTCGAGTGAGTCTCCTTTACCTCGGTTATCCGATTCTTGGGGATAAATTGTATGGTCCACGAGAAACTATGTTTTTGGATTTTGTCCAATCGGGACTTTCACCTTCTTTATTAGAAGAACTTGGAGCAGAAAGGCAAATTTTACATGCGCATAGCATAAGTTATCTGGATGATCGGACTGGTGAAAAGATCAAAGTGCGGTCAAATCCTTTAAAAGAAATTCGAACCTTCTTCCCAAATTATGAAGACTATGTCCCATAGCTTTCAATAAAAAATCCAATTTAAGATTCGCCTTTCCTCCGATCTTTCTATAAAGAGAGAGGAGGCTTTTGCAAAGGATGGCAGGAGCAGGCAGACTATTAAAGGATTCCGATAAAATTGTATTTGGTGAGTTTTGGACAGCAAAACAACGCCAAGGACATCCAATTCATCATACCGTAAGTTATAGAGCATCATTTAAGCCGGAACTTCCTTCTTTTTTTATGAAGGAATTCTTAAAAAAGAAAAATAGGGTCGTCTACGATCCGTTTGGTGGAAGGGGAACTACGGCCATTCAAGCAAATATTGAAGGTCATGTGGCAGTTCATAATGATATTCATCCGTTGTCTATTTTTCTTGCGAGTGCGAGACAATATGTTCCTAAACTAGAAGACTTGGAAAAAAAGTTGAATTCTTTGGATTTGGATAAGGAAGTTGAAGATGAACCTTTTGATATAAACTTACTTCCTTTTTTTCATCCGCGCACTCTCAAAGAAATTAAAAATCTGAAAAAATATATGGCAGAAGATTTGTCAGTAGAGATGAAGTTTATTTCACTGATTGCATTATCTCGTTTGCATGGGCATAGCACTGGATTTTTTTCTGTTTATACTTTTCCACAAGTTTCCATCCCACCGGAAGCACAGGCGAAAAACAATGTCAAACGTGGGCAAACCCCGGAATACAGGCCAATCAAACCTCGAATTTATCAAAAAATGAAACGGGATTTGGCTCTTCCCATTCCTCCGTTTTATCATGAATTTTCAAAAAACAATTTGTATTCACTGAATTCAGCGAACTCGGTACCTAATGTAGAATCAGAATCAGTCGATTTGATTGTGACTTCTCCGCCTTTTCTTGATAAGGTGGACTATGAAGGTGACAACTGGTTACGTCACTGGTTTCTTGACATTCAAAAATCGAAAGATAGAAAACTAAGTATCTTTAGCAATCTCAGTGATTGGAATGCATTCATTCGTTCAACTTTAAAGGAATCAGCAAGGGTTCTAAAAAAAGGTTCCTATATGGTAATGGAAGTAGGTGAAGTCAAAAAAGGAAATTCCATTCTTTATTTGGATGAAGATGTGGTACGGATGGCGGAAGGGACTGGTCTTGTCTGGAATAAAACATATGTCCATACCCAAAGTTTCACAAAACTATCCAATTGTTGGCAGGTTTCTAACAACGAAAAAGGGACAAATTCCAATCGCTGTGTGGTTTTACGAAAGGTTTTATAAGTCTAATCATTGTATGAAACAAATTCGTTTTTTGGTTCTCTTTTCTTTTTTGGTAACTTTGTTTTTCGTTGTTAGTAATCATTTAGGATCTGGACTCAGTGCCGATCCTTTGGATTCACATCCAATAGAAATTTCGATCAAACAGAAATCCGCTGGCAAGTATGAGTTGGAATTGTTTTTACCAAAAGACTTTGGGTTCCAGATGGAAGCACCTCACCGTATTTTTTTGTCAGGCACAGATGGACTAAAGGTTTTGAATGCAGACTTAAAACTAAAAGGGCCAATCCATCACAAAAAAACTGAATACTTTGAATTTGTAAAACCCTTGACCTTCCAAGTGGAAGGAAAGGGGAAGTTACAGTTGGATGCGAAATTGTTTTATTGTAACTTTGTGAAAAACATTTGTATCCCCGCTAAGGTGAACAAATCATTCTCCATTTAACAAATATTAGAACTTTATTCTAAGTCTTTGGTTACCAGGCGTTTCAAGTTGGATTTTTGAATTTGGTATAAGAAAAAATACCTCCCTCCAACAGAAACGTTTTTATCGACAATCTTACCTTCTTTGGAAATATCGCGGAGTTCCTTTCTTCCCTTCTCAGAGAGATTAGGGATCGTATATGTTTTTAATAAGTTCAGAGACTTTTGTTCGGCAATTGTTTTTGCTTCTTCGGTTCGTTCTGATTCGGAGGGAAGAACACTAGATACAGCAACTTGGAATAAGGATTCAGAAAGAAATCCTTCCTTTGCTTTCGTAAATTCTAAAATTACTTCGTTTTCAGTATCTTTGGTTTGTGAGACTTCTTTTGTTTCTTTGGATTTACAACTCCAAACGAAAACAAGAATTGCGAAAGAAAGGATCATCCTTGATAAAGTTTTGTTCATTTACAGTTTCCTAGGTTCTAAAAGCGGAGTTTTCTCCACACGTTCCATTAATTTAGGTTGGATATTTCGGAATAGGAAAGCACATTTTGTGCGATCAGAATAATCTTCTTTATAAAGAACAAGGCCATCAAAGAACCAAGCGAAGTTATGAATGTTTTCGATTGTGTTCTCTTTTTGCATTTGGGGATTCCCTTTAACTTCGCCTAGGCTCTGTCCGGAGGATTGTGTCTGCAGTGAATTTGTAGCGGTTTGTCCTTGGATCGTCTGCGAATTTGTAGCGGAAGTAGTCGGTGTCACTTGAGTAGCGGAAGTGGCACCAGTTGCGGAAGTCATTTGTGGTGCATTGGCGATGAGCCGAGCTTGCCTGTCCTTTCCTTCCAAAGATTTTGAGTATTCATCAAAGCCTTCGCCGAATCTGTGTTTTTGTCTTTGGATTTGTATGAGGAAGGGCAGAGCCAGTCGCTCTCTTTCCACAAAAGCTCTTTGTTTGCAATCATTCCGACGGGCAATCCCTGAGACCTCTTTATACGTTACCGGAATTTCCACTTTGATTTGAAAAAATTCTCGAGAAATAAAACCTTCGTCACTTTCATTTTGGAGAGCTCGTTCCACATAACTGGGATCGGCGATGGTAAAGAGGCGACACGAACATAGGAGACTTAAAATTAGAAGTTTACGAACCATTTCCAACTTCAAGACTAGTAGATGATGTCGAAATTACGAATCTTTTTCCTTTGTTTTTTCCTACAATTTTTGCCCCTTTTTTCCCAGGACCAATTTTTTGGAACCTCTGAATCACAGTTTCGAGACAAGATAAAAACCGTTCGTTTGGACAATGGGCTGACTGTTGTGATGATGAAGAGAGGAACTTCTCCTACTGTTGCTTTGTACATTAAATTTCTGGTTGGAGCTGTGGATGAAACCCCTGAGGAAGCAGGAACCGCCCACCTTTTGGAACATATGCTTTTCAAAGGAACAAAAACAGTTGGTACCACAAACTACGAAAAAGAAGAAAAATACCAAAAACAAATCGAAGTTTGGGGAACGGAACTTGATGACCTCAAACTAAAAATTCGTGATTTGACAACTCGTGGCGAAACCATTCCACGTTCTTTAGAAGAGGAAAAAGAAACCTTAGAGCGCCGATTAAAAAAACTCATCCAATTACAAGATGAGTTCATTGTAAAAAACGAAGATTCTTATATTTATGAACAAAATGGGGAAGTGGGATTCAACGCATACACTTCGCAGGATGTCACCAACTACCAAATCCAACTTCCTAACAACCGAATCGAAGTTTGGGCAAAAATTGAATCCGATCGTTTGAAACATCCAATCTTACGTGAATATTATACCGAAAGAGATGTTGTGATTGAAGAACGTCGGATGCGAACTGACGATAGTGGGGCTGGTGTCCTTAGAGAAAAGTTTTTTTCAATCGCTTTTGAAAGTCATCCTTACAGAAAGCCAGTAATTGGATATTCTACAGGTCTTCCTTTTTTAAAAATTGAAGATACTAAGGCTTTTTTTCAAAAGCATTATACTCCAGACCGAATGGTGATTTCTGTTGTTGGCCAATTTGATTTTGCAGAAACGGAGTCCATCATCCGTAAGTATTTTTCTGACCTAAAACCAGGGAAACCAAGACCAATCCAAAAGGTGGAAGAAAAATCTTTTCCTGGTGAAAAACGATTCAAAGTTTACCATCCATCAGGAAGCCAAATGATGATGGGGTTTTTAAAACCTCCATATCCGCATAAAGACAATTCCTCGTTTGATGTATTGTCCACTGTCCTCACTTCGGGAACTGGATCTAGGTTATACAAACGACTTGTATTGGAAGAAAAGTTAGCTCTGAGCATTGGAGCTGCGAATGGTTATCCAGGAGAACGATATAAAAATTATTTTGTGTTTTTTATTAAACCGAATGAGGGTGCAAAACCTGAAGTCATTGAAAAAATCATTTGGGAAGAACTTTTCAAAATCCAAGAAACCGGTGTTCCGAAAGAAGAATTAGAGAAAGTCAAAAATCAAATGGTTTCCGATTTTATCAAAACCTTGGATGAAAATGCAAGTATTGCTGATCTGCTAAGTTATTATCAGCTGTTATATGGTGATTGGGCGGGTTTATTCAATCAATATTCGACCATTATGAAAACATCGTCGGCAGATATCCAAACGCTTGTCCCTACATATTTAACCAAAGATAAAGTCGTGATCGGTGTATTGGAAGACGTAAGGAAAAAATCAGAATGAAACGTATTTATCTACTTTTAATTGGAATTAGTTTTTTTAGTCTCTCGGCTCGTGAGATGGGGGATTTTGTGCGAGATTTACAATTCAAACCCTTGGAGTTTGAAGTTCCGGAAATCACTTCCATAAAACAATCATCAGGAGTTGAAGTTTTTTCTTTAAAAAATGGAGAGTTTCCCATAGTCTATGCGGATATCTATGTTTACCATGGTAGGAAAAATTTAGGCAAACGGGCGGTAGAGATCACAAAACTTCTGGAAGATAGTTGGGAATTGTCGGGATCAAAAACTTACCCAAAAGAAAAGTTCCTAGAAACTTTGGAGTTTTATGGAGCATCCTTTTCTGTTTCAATCGATTATGAAAAAACAATATTTAGTTTTGCTTATTTAAAATCGACTGAGAAAGAAGTGCTTCCCATCATTCAGTCATTTTTCGATTCTCCCAACTTGGATGAGTCCTTAATTGTGACTACCAAAGGGAAACTCACAGAAGAGATCAAAAGGAGAAATGACAATCCTACTGCTCTTGGTTCTAGGAAGGCAAAGGAATCTTTGTTTCGGGGAACCATAGCTGGAACTTCCATGCAAATTTCTTCCTTGGAAGCGGTGAAACTAAGTGATCTTACCGAATTCCAATCCGAAATTTTAAAAGAACCCAAACGAAGATTTCTTGTGACGGGAGATTATGATCTCAAATCGTTTGAAAGTTTTTTTTCTAATTTAGGTCCTAGTGTTGAAAATAAAAACGCAGAAGTGATTACCCCAACAGGTCTTTCTGAAAACGTAAAAAAAGAAGGAAAAAACATCCGACTTGTCGTAAAAGATCTCAACCAGACTTTCATTTCAATGATGGGGGTTCTTCCTGAACACAACCACCCTGATTTTTATGCCATTCAAGTTTTGAATTATATCATCGGGGCAGGTGGGTTTAACTCTTATTATATGAGAGAAATCCGAAACAATCGGGGCCTTGCTTATTCTGCAGGTAGTAATACCGAATTTCAGGAAAATTATGGAACCATTCAATTCTTTGCGATGACTAAAACTGAGTCAGCCAAAGAAGTTTTATCCCTTATGCGAGAACTCATTCAACCCAAACTCATTGATTCGCTGACAGAAGAAGAACTAGTTCGAGCAAAGAACGCCATCATCAATCAGTTTGTATTTCAGTTTGAAGATGATAAAAGGACTCTTGCCAGCGAAGTACGAAGGCGTGATCATAAAATGCCAGATGGATACTTACAAAATTTTAGGAAAGAAATTGATCGTTTGACACTTTCTGATTTAAAACGAGCAGGCAAATTGTATTTTCAATCAGACAAATTGATTGTAACCGTTGTTGGCCCTAAGGTTTTAGAGTCATCTTTTGGGGAAACAATAAAGGTGATACAACCGGAAGATTGATGTTAACAGCTAGTTTTGAATACAAGGGAATCAAATTTGAAGGTTTGTCTGAAGGTGGAATTCGGACATCCATCATTTGTCCTTCCCTTGATTTTATGTTTGATTTTGGATTTATCAATCCTGATAAAATTCATATAGGAAAGATATTGTTATCTCATGCCCATCTGGATCATTCCTGTGGGATTCCTTATTACGTATCCCAAAGAAGTCTAAGAAAACTCCCCGTACCTAAAATTTATCTTCCAAAATCTTTAGAACCCAAAATGTCTCAAATTCTAAAACTATATTCTGAAATTGAAGATTTTGATTATGAATGTGAACTGATCGGTTTGGATTTTGGTGACAGGGTTGAATTAAAACCTGGATATTTTTTTAAACCTTGGCAAAGTTTTCATCGGGTTCCTTCACAAGGTTATACTGTGTATGAAACCAAACGAAAATTAAAGAAAGAATGGACAAGCCTTAGTTCCGAAGAAATTCGAAACAAAAAAGATTTGGGTGAAGATCCCACAGAAGAAATTTCTGTCCCTTTGGTTTCCTTTTCAGGAGACACAAAAATAGAATACGTTTTAGAAAATGAAGATGTTCGCAAAAGCAAAATTCTCTTTATGGAATGTACTTACTATTGTGAAAAAAGAGATGTGGACCGAGCTCGGGAATGGGGCCATACTCATTTTGACGAAATTGTGGCCAACGCTTCTGCATTTGAAAACGAAGCCATTGTTCTCATCCATCCTTCCAAACGATATAGTTATCGTGAGTTAAACGATCTTGTCCGCAAAAAGACTCCTCCTATTTTAAAAGATAGAGTTTCTCTTTTTTTACCACCCAAATCATGAAACCTAGACCGAGCATTTACATTCCAGAACTTGAATCTTATATTGATTCGAGTTTGGTGTACAAACCAAACCCTGTGTTTGCTGAAATGGAAACGTATGCCAAAGAAAAAAATATCCCCATTGTCACTGCTGCCACCGGTGCTGTTTTATCTCATTTGGTTTCTCTCGTGAGGCCCAAACAAATTTTGGAATTAGGAACTGGGCTTGGTTATTCTACTCTTTGGATGGCCGTGGGTTCACCAGAGACAAGATTTGTGACTGTGGATCGTCATAAAGAACAAGCTGATCTGATGGACGGATATGCCCAAAAAATGGGAATTTTAGAACAAATCCATGTTAAACGAGTGACGGACTCTGTGATGGATTATTTAGAAAATGAATATTCGGAGTGGGTAGGATCAGATCTTTTTTTTGTGGATTGTGATAAAATCACCTACCCTGATATCTTTCGAATTCTCTGGAAAGAAGCAAAACCAGGGTCTTATTTTTTATTCGATAATATGTTGTGGCATGGAAGGGTCCTTTCTCCCGATCCAAAGAAACCTTCTGATTTAGCGGTGATGGCTCTTTGGAATGAGGTGAAATCCCAAGTTTTAGGTTATACTTTGTATCCTGTTGGTGATGGATTACTCTTTTTTCAAAAGGATAAAAAATAGTAGTCAAACCTCCTCTTTTCCGTGTATTCTGCTCCTTGGTTTAAGGAGAGCAAGTTTCGTGTTAAAAAATAGTTTCATCTTCCTTTTGTTTTGTATCTTTAGTTTCTCAGTTTTTGCCCAAGAGTCAGGGGGGCCTGAAAAAGGAAAAGAGTCCTTTGAGGAACTCGATAAACTGGACCAAGGTAATAATTTAGAACGCAAACAGTACAAAAACATTTCGGAAAATAACAAAGATAGAGTCATTAATGCCATAAAACTTCTAACGATTGTTACTGCTAACTTCGGAGATGAAGTTCCTGATTCAAAAACCGCTTTTGAAAAAATCAAAAAAGATTACCAAGTGGTTCTGCGTTATTATTATCGTCGTGCTTATATTGCCTCTGGAAAAGCAATGGTCGCTTTGGAAAAAGACATATCCTCACTTCTTGGAAAATTTTCAAAAAATTACGATACGAAAACTCAAAACCTTCTTGCTGAATGTGCCGATTTAATTACAAACCAGGAACAATCGCAACTTGTTGAAACTTCTGGAGAAGGATCAAAAGCCATCATCCCATACAGAGAGATTGCAGAAGCACAACAGAAACTGAGGATTGCTTATGGACAGATGGGTTTGGCTACAGATATGTCGCGGGATGACAGGTTTTACGATGCCATCGTACATTACCGAATTGCAAAAGATTATGGAATTAAAATCCTTTCCGACTTCAAAGAAGCAGAAGCGGATAAAAAAGCCATTTCCGATAAATACGGAAAAGACTTAAGTGATAATAGAAACCAAATCTTTAGCCAATCGCAAAACGCAAAATAGTTTATAAACTTTTTCTTTTCTCCGTTCCCAGGTGAGCGGAGAATGACCATCGTGGTCTTTTTGTCTTTTCATAACTTAAAAAAATCTTTATCAATTCTCTATATTGTATTTATTTCCTTTTCCTTGGAAGCTGTTCCTGTCTTTCGGATCGTAGTAGATCCTGGCCATGGAGGTCTTGCCAAAGACCCCAAGGCACAACATGGAGACAAATACGATAGTGTCACTCAAACTTATTTAGAAACATACAAACAAGGGACCGAACACGGGAATGTTACGGAAAGAAAAGTGGTTCTTGACTTAGCAAAAGAAGTCCACCGAGTCTTAAAACTAACTGAGACTGAAGCTGGTTGGAAAGAATTTGAAGAATATCTCAAACGTTTCTCTAAAAAATCAGATTTCCAACGAGTGATTTTTGAAAGTAAACTCACTCGTGAGTCGTCGTTTGATGATGACCCAAACTCTGATGATCCCAATTCTGCCTATAGGTTATATGATTTCCCAGACCAAAAAACAGGTGTAAGGCGAAAAGGTAGACTATCCAAAATCAATGAACTAAAACCTCAACTTGTTTTGTCCTTACATTTAAATCCTGCCAGTAAAGGACAAACGGGTGGGATGGGTGCGGTTCTCACTCCTGGTTATAAAACATTTTCAAAATTAAAAAAAATCTCCGATAAAAAAAGTTCAGCGAATAGTTTTACGAATAGTCCTTGGTCCGAATGGCTTATTTTCCAATCCGGTTGGACGAAATTAGAAAATGCCATAGCTGACACATGGATTTATTTTCATGGGTATTGGCCTAAAAAAAATGGAAAGGATACGGATCTTACAAAATTTGAAGGTTACCGCCAAAATATGGTTAGTTGGCATTACGCCGATGATCCCAATTGGGAAAAA
Source organism: Leptospira bourretii (assembly GCF_004770145.1). Classification (NCBI taxonomy): domain Bacteria; kingdom Pseudomonadati; phylum Spirochaetota; class Leptospiria; order Leptospirales; family Leptospiraceae; genus Leptospira; species Leptospira bourretii. Next base: position 287,532 of record NZ_RQFW01000010.1, read on the forward strand.
CAAATTGGAAAACCAGGGCCTTACGCAACAGACCATGAAACCTTTTCTGAAACGGGAAAGTTTTGGGAAAGGGAAAAAGGAAAAAAAGAAGAGTGGAGAAGGGAAGGTGGAAGAGAGGGATTTGGTGGCGACAACCATTTTGTGACAAAGGAACTAATGCGTTTTGTCCAGTATGGCCTCCCTGTTTTATTAAAAGAAAAGGACTCTCCTTATCCTGAACTTGGTCCCATCCAAAAACCTTACATTTCTACATATAGTTTGCCAACATACACCAATGCCCTTTGTGCCTTCATTGAAATTGGATATGTAAACCGAAGTCGTGATGTCAAATACTTGACCCAAAATAAAAAAGAAACTGCAATTTCTTTGGCAGTGGGCATTTATTCCCTGTTTGTTGGTCTGGATGTCAAAAAAATCCCTTCACTCCCATACAATCCGAAAGGTAAAAAAGTAAACTGGGAACGATATGAGAATTATTTTGATGAAGTTTTATAAGTAACAGTTTTTCCCATGAAACCAAAAAAAGAATCTTCAAAAGTTCTAGATCACCCCCTTTTCCAAGAGTTGATCTTAATGTACCAGTCATCTCTAGAGAAAAGATACTCTCCTGAAAATTTGAAACTTTACCCCGAATTTAGTTCCATTTCCCGCTCTAAAATTGACCAATTATTACATTTTTTTTTAGAATATCTTTATCCTGAGTATTCCAAACGAAAGGAATTAGACTCCGCCTTTGATGCGTTATCTGGCTTTGTTAACCATCCTACAAAAATTTGGGGGATTCTTGGAAACTTGGCCATGTCTATCTTCCGATTTGGAAAACACTTTCCAATGGCACTCAAAGCGGGTCTTGCTGCCTTACATTCTTATGTGACGGCACATCAGTTTGAAGAGGAACTTGTGATGGAGCTTGACCGTCATGAAAATCAAATTGGATTACTAGGTTCCGAGTTTGCGATGGAATTTCTAATCGCAAAGGTGGAAAAAGAAAAAGCAGATGCCTTTCGAAAGGACATTGGTGCACTTTTCAAAGTGTTTTCGAATGCAGAACTCATTCGAAAGATCATTTTGATCATGGAAGATATTCTTGTGAAGATGGAATCGAAGGGTGGTCTTTACACAGAAGAAGATCGGAAAGGAATTTCTCTAGGTGTTTCCATTTTAAAAGAAGGAAGAGAGATCTTTGATGAGATGAAAGAAGAGGAGATTTTCCTTGTCTTACAAGCCATAGACAGAATCGAAGAGGATTTTTATCTAAAGGCTTGCGAGAAGAATTCGAACTAAATTACTGTTGGTACCGATGGCCGGAATCGAACCGGCATGATGTTACCATCGGTGGATTTTGAATCCACTGCGTCTACCAATTCCACCACATCGGCATAATCAGTCTTCAGCTTCGATATATTTACCTTTTCCGCGGGCCACTATTTTGCCGATCTCATTTTCTATTTCAGCACGGTTTTCTATGATTTTTTTATTCTTTTTCACAAACCAACCACGTAAGTGGAGGGGTTCGTTTACCTTTGCAGGTTGTAAGAATCGAATCGTCAATTCACCTGTAGTGGTTTCGAAATTCATCGCTTCGTTGATCTTGACCATGATTTCGTCTAAGATGGTAGAAATAATACCTGGGTGGATTTGATCCGGTAAACCCTGGTATTTTTCGGGGCAGGTGTAATCACCGAAGGCAGTTTTTGTGTCTTCGTCGAAAGTGATTTTTAGCTGCAACCCGTCTGCATTGTCCGGTGAGGAGGCAAAGCTGAGATTTTTTTTCGCAACGGATTTCATGCCACCATGGAACGCAAGAATTTCTCTTGTGTCAAGCAGAAAAAGAACTTGCGGTCATTTTGGCCTAAAGACTTGCGTAAAATGCTGAGAAATTGAATATTCTTTGAGTCTACCTTAAGTTACAGCATAGTAAACCTCGAAAATATAGAGTAGAACCCTTTTATGTTAACCACCCTCATGATGTTACTCGGTCTCTCTGGCACTGGTGCCGACCTCAATGATATCGCTGGTAGCGAGGGGGGAGCCAGGCCATCAGGAGATTTGAGTCCACGTCAAAAAAGGCGGAAACAACAGAGAGAAACTTCCTTAGAAGAAGAACCAAAAAAAGAATCCAGGCCAAAGTCCTCAAAACAAGAAAGGACATCTCGTGGCGGGCGTGGTGAAGAATTAAATTTTCAAACAGATCCCAAAGAACCTAAGTCCAAACCCAAACCTCTTTCCGAAAGGTTATCAGATTTAGAATCGGATGATGAAGAAAATTTTGGGGGAGAAGGCGGTGGTGGCGGTGGGAAAGATACAAAACCAGGAAAGAAACGCCGTGAGAAACAAAAAGCTCCAAAAGACATCAGCGATCTCCCGTTAGGTGACTTTGGTGAAGACGGGGGTGAAACTCCATCCTCTTCTTCTGGTGAGAGACCAAGACGAGATACTCCAGATATCAGTTTCTCTGCTGATGATATCATTTCAAAAAACTCGAAGTATAGTTTTCACCGAAGGCCACTTCTCAATGCGGAAGCACTTGTGGAAGCCGAGCAGGTGGAAGAAGCCATTGAGATTTTTGAAAGGACGGGGAACCGAATCCCTGACCAAGAGATCAAAGAAAAAATCAAAAAAAACATCCAGGATCTAGAAGAGTTTTTAGAAGACAATCCTTCGCAGGGAAAGGGAGGAGAGCCAGGTAAGGGTGATGAAAAATCAGATCCTTCTGGGAAAGAGAAACAAAAGAAAAAAGAACCGAAACCTGGTCAAGGGCCGAAGGCCGACAAAGACTTAGGTGATCTTGTCAGTGCCTTAAAAGAAGTTTCGGAACTATTTGCGGAGTCCATAGCTCGTGCCATTCAGTTTGCACAGAGTAGTCCCCCGCCGAATTTTCCCCAAGCGAACCAACCCTTACCCCAACCGACATCACAACTGCCACCACCTCCGCTCCCACCAAGTTCATTAGAAAAACCAGGTGCAGGAGATAAACGCGGACAAGAGAATTCACTATCGACTCCGCAAGTGAACCAAACTGTTGCCGGGGGTAACCAACTTGTTCACCCCATAGTCTATCAGTTTTTACAATCAACGCCCGGAGGACCTGGAGTTGACCAAAAAGCAATACAAAACCAGGACCAACTTTTACAATCATTAAACCAAGGTTTGACGACCGGTGGGCTTGCAGGTGCTGCCCCTGGTTTTCCAATGGCACCTCCCGGCTCTGGAATTGTGGGTCCATTTTATGTTCCTCCAGATCAACAAGGCCAACCAGGGACACCGGGTATATCTGGTGGATCGGGAAGTCCTGGATATACTGGTGGTCCCAACCAACCTCTCGACTTACAAGCGCTTGCTGATCAAATTTCTAAAAAAGATGTATCAGAGTTAGATCTTCCCGAAGATACTTTTTTCTCTAATGATTGGAAACAGTTTAAGGATCTTCCTCTTGTTGATCGTAGGTCAGGGGAAGAAAGAAGAAAAAATGCTGATCGACGAACTAATATTGCAGGAAGAAAAGATAGACGTTCGGGAGAAGACCGACGAAAAAAAGACCGTTTCCAGGAGCGGGAAGATTTTCTAAAAAACCAAGCTTTAAAGAAGATTGAAAAAAAAGCAAAGGAACTTGAAGCCAAAGGAGAGGAAGCCTCTCTTAATGATTTACTAAAACCATACTTCCCTGACCAACCTGGATTAAAACTTCCTGATTTTTCTGATTTAGAACCAATTGGCCTTCCGGATCCAAACGATTTACGTAGGGATGAAAAGGAACCATCACTTCATCCCAGTGAACGTTCGTTAGAGGAAGAGCCCAATTGGTTGGAGACTACTACAGATGCTCTACGTCAGGAATTAGAACTCCCAGACCCAGTTGATCCCCAAACTGATCAATTAATTAAGCCAAAACCTGAGCCCAAAGAGCCAACCGATTCCAATAAATCAGAAACCATCATCGAAACGGATTTACCAATCCAAGTTGAGCTCACCAATCGACCATTAACAAGTGAAGATTTAAAGATTGGTCTTCCTGATGCAGATGAAGTCTTTCGGGATCGTAAACTAAAAGAAGAGGCTGGTGTCCCAGGAGAAGGGCCTTCGATTGAAGATGCAGAAGCTCCCGAAATTGAAATTGTTGATGGAAATTTGGGGGAAATTGCTGATGAAGAATCTCCTATCCCTCTGGACGAGATGGCGGAAAAAGCCACAGAAGAGGAACCAGAAAAAATCATCCACGGGGTTTTGGAACTCAAACCCCCCGAAGCAGATGATGCTCCCTTTTTAACACTTACTTATGACTTTGGAAAAATACCACATGCATTCCGTTTGTCGAAGAATTATTCGATTATGGAATACTCATATTATAAATACAAACCGATGTTAATGAAGGCACAAGAGTTTGCCCGTCGTAAGATGTTAAAAAATGCTTTGAACTACTACCGAGTCATTAAGTCACAAAATATTCCACCAGAGTTAAGGAAAATGATCAATCGGAACATCAGGGACATTACTGAGTTTATGGAAAAATTCTTGATGGCCAAAGGTAACTAACTCTTGACAACTTTTCCATTTTTCAGAGTCTAACAAACAAAGTAGAGGTATACTCCGATGAGATTGCGAAACCAAAAATAGGTAAGCAAAAACTAAATTTCAAATCCACTCTGTTCCTAATCCTTAGGACAAGGCTTGCTTATCTATTTCCCCTTGGAAAATACAGGAGCTTGTCGCATGTCCGATCATATTATCATTCAAAACCTAACGTACCAATACGAATCGCAGTCGGAACCTTTGTTCCAAAACATAAACCTTCATTTTTCGAAAGGTTGGACTGGTATTGTCGGAAAAAACGGAAGTGGAAAATCTACTCTAGCCAAAATCATTGCTAAAGAGATCCTTCCCGACAAAGGCAGTGTTTTGGGAAACGAATTTGTTTGTTCGATCTCGCAAGGAACAGAAGTTTCAGAGAAGGAACTAACTGATTTTCTTTACGATGATACCAAAGAGTCCGGATTTTGGAAGAACCTCCTTGCCATTACGATCCAATCGGTAGAAGATTATGAGTATCTTAGTTTTGGTGAAAAACGAAGGATTCTTTTGGCAATGGCTTTGTCAAAAAATTCGCATGTATTGATTTTAGATGAACCTACAAATCATCTCGATTCAAAAACTGAGCAAATCATTCGAAATGCCATTTTGTTTTACAAAGGTATTGGGATACTCATTAGCCACGATAGGTCTTTGTTAGATGAGATCGTTACCTCTTGTGTATTTTTAGAAAAAAAGTTCTTCTCACAGCGGCCAGGAAATTATTCCGAAGGCAAAAAAGAAATGCAAAGAGAAGCAGAAGAAAGAATTCACAATTGGGAAATCGCAAAGACGGAACGTAAAAAACTGGATGCCGAACTGAAACGAAGAAGGGAAGAAGCAAGTCTCTCTCATAAACATAGATCAAAGAAGGGACTTGATCTTCATGACCATGACGGCCGTCAAAAAAAGAACTTAGCGAGAGTGACTGGTAAAGATGGCCAAGCAGGGCGATTGAAAAATCAAATCGAAAGAAGAACAGAACATTCGTTACTAAGAGAAAAAGAATTTTGGGAAACACTCCCGGAAAAAGAAAATTTAGGAATTGTTTGGAAGGCCTCTTGTTCGAAAAGAAACACCTTATATTGGTTTGATGATAAAAAACTTCATTTGGATCATTTGTCTTTTACTTTGTCGAATCCTTTGGAAATACTTCCGGAGGCAAAGATCGCTATCACAGGGGCAAATGGATCGGGAAAGTCAACTCTCCTTCGGCATTTGGTCCAAACCTTCCAAGAGAAAGGAATTTCTTATTTGTATCTTCCTCAGGAATTTTCAAAAAAGGAATTGGCTGTTTTACTTTTGGAATTTCAAAACTTTGCGGATGAGAAAAAGGCCAAAGTGCTTTCGGGAATTCATAGGCTTGGGAGCGACCCAAAACGATTTTCTGAATCAGAATCTCTCAGTCCAGGAGAAGGGAAAAAACTTTTCCTCGCACTGCATCTGGAAGAGAGCCCGGAAGTAATTCTATTAGACGAACCAACCAACCATTTGGATCTCAAATCTTTGGAAGCTTTAGAATCATCTTTAACGACACTCAGTTCTGCTCTTGTGGTGGTCAGTCATGACCGGAGATTTGTGGAAACATTGGCCAAGGAAGAATGGTGTTTGGAAAACCTGTCGCTCGTTCAAAAACATCTAGACAGAATCTAAGGATTGTACTTAGAATAATTCTAAGGAGTGACTTTATGCCACAAGTGACATCACATGCCCCAGATTTTAAAGCAACTGCAGTGATCGGGGACAGTTTTAAAGAAATCAAATTGTCTGATTACAAAGGAAAATGGGTGGTACTGTTTTTCTATCCGCTCGATTTTACATTTGTTTGTCCGACAGAAATTATTGAATACGATGCAAAACTCGAAGATTTTAAAAAGATCGGAGCTGAAGTTTTGGGAGTTTCTGTTGATAGCGAATTTTCACACTTAGCTTGGAAAAAAACTGCCAGAAAAGAAGGTGGTATTGGAGAGATCAAATACCCACTCATCGCTGACAAAACAAAAGAAATTGCAAAGTCTTTTGGAGTTCTCATCGAGTCTGGTCCAGATGCAGGAGTTGCGCTTCGCGGAACTTTTATCATCGATCCAGCGGGAATCATTCGCCAAGCAACTGTTAACGACCTTCCTGTGGGACGTAACATTGAAGAAGCAGTTCGCCTCATCAAAGCTTTCCAATTTGTGGAAAAACACGGTGAAGTTTGCCCTGCGAATTGGGACGAAGGAAAGAAAACGATGAAAGCAGATCCTACAGGATCCAAGGCTTACTTCGCTTCTGTAAATTAATTTAGTATTCTCTACAAGTAGAGAAGGGAGAAACAATGGAATCAACAACCGACTTAGACAAGGTTTCCTTAGGATTTTACAAACCTGATAATTTTCCAAAAGGGCTCACTCGTAAGGTTGTTGAATCGATTTCCCATATTAAAAATGAACCAAGTTGGTTATCTGAATTTCGTTTAAAGGCTTTTGAAGTTTATGAACAGAAACCCATGCCAACTTGGGGATTCATTCCGCAGTTTCAGATCAATATTGATGACTATGTGCATTACGTAGGTTCCAACCAAAAAAAGAAAAAATCTTGGGACGAAGTGGATCCCGAAATCCTACGTAGTTTTGAAAAATTGGGAATTCCCGAACACGAAAGGAAGTACCTTGCCGGAATCGAAACCATGAACGATTCCGAAACCATTTATGCCAATGTCAAAAAAGAACTCACTGATTTAGGAATTCTTTTCTGTGACATTGATACCGCCATCCGTGAATACCCAGAACTGGTTCGGGAATATTTGGGAACTGTAGTCACCATTGGTGATAATAAGTTTTCGGCACTAAACTCCGCTGTTTTTAGCGGTGGATCTTTTGCTTACATTCCTAAGGGAGTCAAAACTCCCATGCCTCTTCAGGCATATTTTAAAGTAACGGCTGCTAGTTCTGGACAATATGAACGCACACTTCTCATTGCAGACGAAGGAGCTCATTTGGAATACAGCGAAGGTTGTACCTCTGTCCAAGATAAGGGGACCAACTTCCACACGGCAGTGGTAGAGCTCGTAGCCAAAAAGAATTCTAAAATCTTTTATACCACCATTCAAAATTGGAAAAAGAATATGTACAATTGGACTGTGAAACGAGGGATCTGCGAAGAAGCCGCTCATATCACTTGGACCGATTGTAATATTGGTGCCAATACCATCAAATACCCAGGGATCATTTTACAAGGTGACCATTCTACGGGTGATGTTTTGTCTTTGGCCTTTGCCGGAAGTGGGCAAGTGCAAGATACGGGGGCTCGGATCATCCATGTCGGTAAAAACACTCGTTCCAATATTTTAGCGAAAGGTGTGGCCCTCGATGGAGGAATCAATTCCTATCGAGGACTTGTCAAATTTGAACCATCTAGCAAAGGATCTTACAGCCATATCAAATGTGATGGACTGATGATGGACAACCGTTCTCAGTCTCATGCCTATCCTTACAATGATGTATCAGGGGAAGAGGGAACTTTAAACTACGAAGCCACTGTCTCTAAAATTGATGACGACCAATTGTTTTATCTTCAATCCCGAGGTATGAATGAAGATGATGCAAAGTTACTCATCATCAATGGATTTTGTGAAGGGGTCACCAAACACTTAGATGTGGAATATTCTGTTGAGATGACAAAACTCATCAAAATGATTTTGGAAGATGGAAAGGTGATTGCCGAAACATAAATTTCGGCCATTCATTTTCTAGAAGATTCTTTTTTCTATTTCGTCCCGGTTCTGCCACAATGGTTGCACTAGCGGTGGCAGTTTGATTCTCTATGGTTTTTATTTCTTAAAAATAAGAAGTGCTACGGCTGCACTGGCAATCAGTAATCCCAAAAATTCTCTCACCTCTTCCACTTCCATGCCAAAGTAGGGAGTTTGCGAAAAATAATACCCTGACAAAACGAGATAAATCGGAATCAGAATCCATCCCACAAACTTGGGAACTGGACGAAACAAACTGGCAAGGGCAATCAAGGCCACAAACGCATAAATGGGAAACCAAAGGTAAGGATCCGGGTCGTTCAATTGTAAATAGGCAAAGTAGAGGAAAAGAGGAACAGAAAGGATTCGAAAGAGTTTCATAGATGCGGTTAAGTTTTTTGATTGCGGAGAGAAATCCAAGCCAATTATCTTATTGAGGGAACCTTAAGTAGAATGAAAATCCAAACCTTTGTCTTATTTTCTTTTTTGTCTATGTCTGTCTCTTGTGATGATATAGGCCGTAGTATCTTAAAAAATTACAATAAAAAGTATGAAACCGATGGCCAGGTGCTCGGATCCAAACCACTTTTTATCGGTGTTGATGCAAAGCGCAAACAAGTGACCGTTTCCTTACAAGAAGTGGTAAAAGTAAAAGAACCTACAGACATCCAGTTCCCACCGGGGGACAGTCCTTTTTTATTTGCCCTTGAAAAGGCGGGAAATATGATTCTTTTTCACAGAGAAAAAAAGACAAGCCGTGTGCTTGCAAAATTCCCTGTGATCACAGACAGCGAAGAGGGTTTACTTGGTCTCACCTTCCATCCTAAATTTCCCAAACAACCAAAGTTATATACAAACTATGTAAAGTCCATTGCGGGAAAAGATGTCACCATTGTTTCCGAATGGGAAGTGGAAAACCCTACCGATTTTGATTCCATGAAACTAACTAGCGAACGAGTGTTATTGCAAGTGGAACAACCCTATCCCAATCACAATGGGGGACAATTGGCCTTTGGCCCTGATGGACATTTGTACATAGGGCTTGGGGATGGAGGTTGGAGAGCGGATCCCAAAAACAACGGACAAAATCCAAACACTCTTCTTGGTTCTATTTTAAGAATTAGTCCTACGCCAGATGTAACCTTAAAAAAACCATATTCCATTCCTACGGACAATCCTTTTGTGGGAAAGGTGGGTTTTGCCCCAGAGACTTATGCTTACGGAATTCGAAATCCTTGGCGGATGAGTTTTTCACCTGACGGGCGTTTGCTTGTAGCAGATGTGGGACAAGATGCTTATGAAGAAGTGGATATCATTTTATCCGGAAAAAACTATGGGTGGAACCAAACAGAAGGATTCCATTGTTTTACTGACGGCTGTAATACGGTCCTTTACCAACCGCCATTTTATGAATATGGAAGAGACGAAGGACAATCCATCACAGGTGGGTATGTTTATACTGGATCTGCCATTCCGGATTTAAAGGGAATGTATGTGTTTGGAGATTTTATCCAAGGTAAAATTTGGGCCATCGCTGTGCCAAAACCTGGAGAAAATACAAAGATCACAGAAACGATTGCTCTTGGAAAATGGAACTTACTCATTCCTACGTTTGGTCGGGACAATGAGGGAGAAATTTTTGTGGCAGATTACCAATCAGGAACCATTTACAAAATGGTAAAACCGTAATCATTGGATCAGACAGTGTTTCAATTGATTTATCTTTTTTAGTTTTATGGAAGTTTCTTTAAGTTTTATTTATGAAAAAACTATTTTCTAAATTGCCGTTTTACATTCGGTTCCATTTGCTCCTTGCGGGCCTTGGAATCGTATTTCTTACCATCTACCGTGTCGCTTTTTTTACCATGTATTCCTACAGGATTCATGATAAATCAACTTGGATTCTATTAAAAGCCTTCCTAAAAGGCGCGCGTTTTGATATTTCCGTCTTGTGTGTGTTACTCGGCGTCAGTTTGCTTTATTCGAGTTTGCATTTTTTTAATCGTAATAAAATATACAGAGCAGTTTGGCGAACCTTACCTGTTATTTTTATCATCCTGCTTCTTTTTCTTCTCATCGCAGATTTGATCTATTATGAAAACGGAAACAAACATTTGGGATACGAAGCCTTTGCTTATCTTGGGTTTGAGATGTTGCCACTTGTTGGATCTGCTTTTTCCCAAAATCCTTTCCTATTTTTACTAGGAATTCTTGTGATTTCTGCCATTGGGTTTGGAATTTATAAAATCCAATCCAAGTTCCCTTATTCCCATGTAAACTTACATTATAAATGGGCTGGTCTCCAATTCCTTGTGGTGCTGGCTCTTCTTGTTCTTGGAATCCGTGGGGGTGTTCAAACAAGCCCACTTCGTACCAGTGATGCCATCATTACCAAAGAAACCATTATCAATGATTTGGTTCTAAATCCGGGTTTTACTGTCATCACAGACTTAAAGATGACCAAAGTGGATGACCGCCATTTTATGAAGTTAACCGAGGCAAGTGCCATTGTCCAAAAAGAAGTGGCTTATCCCGGCGCAAACTTTGTGAGTGAAGAATATCCACTCCTTCGTAAAACAACAGTTACTTCAACAAAACCTTTGCCACATATAGTTGTTGTGGTTCTCGAAGGTTGGACTGGAAAGTTCATTGATATCATTGGAACGGGAAAAGTGGATGGGAAGGTTGTCACTCCTTACTTCAACCAACTGATCCGCCAAGGAATGTTTTTTAAAAACTTTTTTGCCAGTGGGGGAAGGACAACAAACGGTCTTATGGCATTGATGGGTGGAATTCCTGATAGGCCGGGCCTAACAGCAGTTCGCACTCCACAAATTCTCAATCGTTTTTCTGGCCTTGGGAATATTGCCAAAACCATCGGGTATGAAACTTTATTTGTAACGGGAACTGACCTTAGTTTTAATAACAAAGGAAGTATCATGTATCATTGGGGTTTTGATACTCTGGTCGGAAAAAATGAGTTAGAAAAAAATCCTGAATACAAAACGGGGCCTTGGAGTTATTTGGATGAAGCATCACTCGATGCCATGCACAAACGTCTTCTGAATGTAAAACCAGAAAAACCGATCGTATCAGTCATCCATACAGGAACCACTCATTATCCTTACAAAGTTCCTGAGGAAAAGTATCGTTTGTTTGAGTCCACTACACAAGACAGTGAATACTTAAATGTTTTGCATTATGCGGATTTTGCTTTGAACGAATATATGGAAAAAGCAAAAAAAGCACCTTACTTTAAGGATACGGTTTTCTTTTTTGTTTCTGATCATAGCCACCACCGGTTTCTCAACTACTACGAAGATAGAAATGTTCCTCTACTCATTTATGCTCCTGGAAAAATCAAACCAGAACTAAGAGAAGACATCACTTCCCAACTGGATTTGATTCCCACTATCCTTGGGTTTATGGAAAGAGAAGTTTACTTTAGTGTGATGGGCCGCGATTTGAGAAAAGTAAAAGGATCCTCTGCTTATTTTGCTTATGGGAATATCTTTGGATGGATTGAAGATGATTTTTTGTATTACCAATCTGTGTCTGGCGGACAAGGGGAAACCAAAACCATTAAGTCCCCGTTTGTGGATTTGGGGCTTTGTTACAAGGATGTCAACTTATGCAAAAAACATGGGGATAAAACAAAGGCGTTTTTAAATTTAGGAGACGAACTCCTGAAGTCGAACCAATTGTTCCCTTCGGAGTCCGTTTTAAAAGAGATAAAAAACTAATACCAAGTATTCGAAATATTACTGAGATCAAAAAAAGTCTTTCGTTTGATGACAATCCAAACAAGGGATACAAACGAGAGACCGATCAGTGGGATGGCAAAAATTTCAATATTAGGAATATTGGAATAAACTAAAGCCGCCACAAAGGCTAAGATAAACAATACGTTTCTTACCACTTCTGTTCTTCTTGACCATCGTTTCATCTCCATCGTTCGATCAATCGAAAACAAACTAAAGATGATTACAACAGATAAAATTCCAAGAGTCACCATGTCTTTTTCCAAATTGATTTTGGCAACTTTCCAAATCACAAGACCCACAGCCATAAGAACTGCTGCTTGGAGTGCCACATAGATCATCACACCCATGGGAGGTTTGGGATCATATTTTAGAATTTTTGTTGGCTCTGGTGCTTCGTCGCCACTTGTGATGAGATAACTTGGTTTCCAACCAGGAGGTCCAAAGATGGTTTTAAAAACATCACCAAAAGATTTACACTCCAGAATTTGAAAAAACATATCCTTGAACACGTGTAAGTTGACAGTGATGGGATTGAAGGAATTAACAGGTTTTGTCAATCCATAGATTGGTTCTTCCGTTTCCCATTCAAAGGATCCAAACATCCGGTCCCAAATGATAAAGATACCGCCGTGGTTACGGTCGATGTATTTTTTTTGCACCCCGTGGTGGACTCTATGGTTCGAAGGAGTCACCATAAACTGTTCGAAAATTCCTAGTTTACCCACAAAACGAGTATGAACCACAAACTGATACACTTTTAGAATTCTATGGCTCAGTAAAAACATCTCCCAAGGAATTCCAAGAAGGGCCATGGATAGAAAATAAAGATATTCGAATATTCTTTGTAATCCATTTCCACGAAACGCTACAGATAAATTCATTTCTTGTGTGGAATGGTGGGTGACATGTGTGGCCCAAAACAAATTGATTTCGTGGCAATGCCTGTGGAACCAGTAATAAACAAAATCAGCAAAAACAACAGCAAAAGTCCAAGCACCAAGAGCCGGCCAGTTCACAGAAAAACTAGGGGAGAATTGAAACGGACTTTCCAAAGGAAAAAAATGGTAACCTAAGGCGGAGAGCGAAAAATTTGTCTCTACTTTGTCGTAAACATAGAGTGCTCCCAGGAGGATGACCACTCCAATCAGTGCAAAGATCACACCCGTACTTACATCGGCAATGAGAACGTTTAATCGGTAGTATTGTTTGCCTTTGATGTAGGAAACAAAGATTTCGATTCCTATCAGTGCGACCATGACGATAAAGGCATATTCCATAAAGGCGTCGCTATTCATTCGTAAATTTCCCTCACTAGATACTAGGCTTTTGAATCACAGTGTGTAAGTCAATGTCCATTTGACAGAACCATTTTTCGAATAGGTTTCTTTTGAATTTCAATTTAGACTTGTTTCAGGAAAGAATCTAAGGTATGTCTAAAAGAATTGCTGTAATTTCTTGTCCCGTCGGGGGGCAACGAAAAGATTGGCTAAAGGTGGGAAATCCAAACAAATGAAAGAGGAAATACCGGTTCTCAAAGGGAAAACCAAAAAAGAACTAGAAGAAATCTGTGTTTCTTTGGGTTTGGAAAAATACCGAGCGGCACAAATTTATACAGGCATTTATAAGAGTCGTTATACGAATTTGGATCAGTTTACCACCTTATCCAAAGAAGTCCGTGAAAAACTAAAACAACATACTTCCTTTCCAGAAATTGAACTGGGTCGAGACCTTGCCTCCAAAGAAGATGGGACTCGGAAATTCACTTTTTATGTAGGTGAAAACAAAGAAATCGAAGCGGTTTGGATTCCTTCCGGTGATGGGGGACGAAAGACCATCTGTATCTCTTCCCAAATTGGTTGTACTCTCAATTGTAAATTCTGTGCAACAGGACTTTTGGAATACAAGGGCAATCTCCATACTTGGCAAATCCTAGATCAAGTATTGCAAGTGGAACGGCTTGTTGGCGACCGTGCCACCAATATCGTTTTTATGGGAATGGGTGAACCCATGCACAATTATTTTTCTGTGATGAAAGCGGCCCATATCCTCAGAGACCAAGATGGATTTGGCCTTGGAGCACTTCGAATTACCATTTCCACGGCCGGTGTCACCACAGGGATCAATCGATTTATCGAAAACAAAGAACCTTTCAATTTTGCGATTTCTCTCAACCATCCAAACCCCAACTCACGTTCATCTGTGATGGATGTAAACGACAAACATCCGTTAGAGAAACTGATCGAATCAGCAAAACGATTCACTAAGGAACTGGACCGAGCCATTACCTTTGAATATGTAATGATCCCGGAAGTGAATATGGGTCGTGACAATGCGGAACGACTCGCCAAAATTTCTCGTTCTGTAAACAAATGCAAAATCAATGTCATCCCTCTCAATACAGATTTTACTGGATGGCGTAGACCCACAGATGATGAAGTCAAAGATTTTGTTATGCATCTCAAAGCTAAAACAACAGCTCCCATCCTCAATCGCAGAAGTCCTGGTCGGGACATCAATGGTGCTTGCGGAATGTTAGCGTTAAAAGGAATACGAAGTGAAACTAGGTAATTGGATTTTAACTTTTGCGTTGGTCCTATTGGTAACAAACTGCCAAGATATAGTCGAAAAAAAATGCCAAGCGGCTTGTGAAGTTTTTATCTCTTGTACAGAAGAAGAACTAAAACTCACTTTAGCACCTGATGTGAAACGCACAGGTAGGATCCAATGTATGGATGGATGCACCACTCATAATAGTGATATTTTACAATGTTATGACCAAGAACCCAATTCCTGTAAAGGATTTGGACAATGCCTAATCCAAATTGGTACCTTAGAATGAAAGAAACACTTAACACATCCGAAAGAATTTTTTATCGAATTTTACTGCTCCTGGCAGCCCTTCCTGTTTTGTTCACTCTGCCTTTGGATGTGATTGACATTGATAGTTCGCAGTATGCAAGTATTAGCCGTGAACTCGTGTTATCTGGAGATTTTTTTACTTTATTTGACAATGGTAGAAGATACTTAGATAAACCCATCTTAACCTTTTGGACCATTGCAACTTCGTTTTCTCTTTTTGGAATCAGTAATATTGCCTTCCGAATTCCGGCTATTTTACTCAGTTTACTTTCCGTTTATTCCATTTATCGCATTACCATTTTAACAGGTGGAAAAGAAAGACAAGGTTATTTGGCCTCTTTTGCTTATCTTTTGGCACCTGGATTTTATGCGATGGTTGTGGATCCAAAAATCGATGTATATCTTACCGCCTATTTGGTGTTTACGTATCATTTTTATTATTTAGGAAGAAAGAAAAATCCTAACTATTTTTACTTAATGTATCTGATGATGTCTATGGGATTTATCACCAAAGGTCCCATTTCTGTGGTCATTCCTGCTTTGTCTATTGGTGGGGATATTCTATTTCGAAGGGATTGGAAGTTACTTCTATCGATGCGAGTGCCAACAGGAATTCTCGTTCTTGCGTCCCTCCCGGCTTTTTGGTGTGTTCTATTATACAAAAGTTTTAATTCCTATGGGCCATCTTTCTTTTTGTGGATCCAATCCTTTGGTCGTTTCTACAAAGAAATGTATGATGTGAAGTTCGATCCATTTTACTTTTATAAATCTTTTTCATGGGCTTTCTTTAGTGGAGTGGTGCCCATGATCATTTACATTGCCTTTCGCACTTATAATTATATCAAATCCCTTGGATGGAAAGAAATACTTCGGAAAATCCGTTCGAACGAATACAAAAACATCGACTTTGTGATTCCGTTTTGGGTATTTCTCTTTTTGTTTTTGATTTCTTTTTCTAGATTTCCACTCCCGCAGTACACGTATTGGGTGCTTCCGGGGGCTGCTCTTTATTTTGGAAAGATTGCCGAAGAAAGTTTATTCCGTTCGAGTGTAGAAAGACTTCGTCCTTCTTTTCTCATTGCAGGACTTGTCTATCTCGTGGGGTATTTTCTCATTCCGGTTTTTGTGGCAGATGTAGGTATCGTGTATTATGTATTCGGTGCCATTGGAATTTTACTGATTTTGTTACTGGCCCAACTCATTCCTTTGGAAGTGCTTGTCACACTCGTTGGTGCTACTTTGTTTTTTAGCTCCATTAGTTTACAGTTTTATCCACTCCTCACAAGTTACCAACCAGCAAAAGAGTTTGGTGCCAAAATCAAAGAGTTGGAGCCAAACGAACCGGTTGTGTATACATTTTGGTTGTCCAATTCCAAAAGGTCTTACGGGTTTTATGCAGAGAGAAACTTCCGCAACGTCTATGATAAAGACAAATTGGACCGACTTTGGTCGGAAAAACCAGAAAGGCTACTCATCCTACCTTCGGAAAAACTAAGCCAATTAGAAGAATTTGCCGGAAAGGAATACACGGTTGAGCCGGTTCTGGAAAGGGAATCCTTCAAAGTGGCCACTCCCACGGTCGGTTTTTTGAAAAAAGAGACAAGGAGCCTTGTCACAAAGAAAATTTCTTTGGTTTGGCTAAAAAAAATTCAGGGGAAATCTTCTAAAAATTCGAAAGTATAACTAGGCTAAATTGTGTAAGTCTGGTTTTTAGGGCCCTTCGATGTCAGAATCAGGGCCTTTTTTTTTGCCCTTTTTGTGCCACCAAAACATCCATTGCGGATTCATCCTAACTGAACATTGTTTTCAAACGAAACAAAAAAGAAGCTTGTCAGTTTGGAAATTAATTTCAATAAATCCTTCGTTTCCCTCTTAAAAATTTCACCAAAACACGTCACATACAGGGTATATGAAGAGTTTAAAATACATTCTTGGTCTCTATACATTTATTTCCATTTTAGTTTTATCCACTGTTGTATCGGCTCTCATTTTGTATTTGAATTGGGGACTTCTCCTGAAAGTTTACCGAGGAGAAATGGAAAACGCCGGCAAAAGTGCAGGGGCTGAACTTTCCAATTATTATAAATCACAACTTCGTATTGCAGGCATTCTTTCCAAACAAAGAGAAATCAAAGAATCTTTCCAATCGGGAAAATCTAAATTTGCAACAGACTTTCTTGTTGGTATTATGCAAGAAGCAAATGGAGAATACGAAAATATCTTTTTATCGGAGCCCATCCAAAACGCTAAAATTTTTGCCGCTGGGATTCCTAGGTCCATTGGATACCAATTGGAAGAATCCAAAACAGGGGACCATGTTGTTGTGGCTCTCAAAAAGCAATATTTGATTGGTTCTGTCCAAGAGTCACCTATCACTGGTTTGCCGGTAAGTCTTGTTTCTTTTCCCATCGAAGACAATGGAAAGCTGATAGGCATTCTTTGGATCGCTTTAAACTTAGAACTTGTTTCCAAACGAATGGGAGAAGGGATCCATGTTGGTGCTAATGGATATATCACTGCCATCACCACCAAAGGAGTTGTGTTTGCTGGCCCCGATAAATCTAAAATTTTAAAATTAGACCTAAGTAAAATTCCAGAAGGTCGCCCCATCTTAGAAGCCAAAGACGGAGCCTATTTCGAGTATACGGAAAATGGAAAGGACTTTGCTTTTCTCATCAAACGATTGGAAGAATGGAATACCATCATCGGAGTGGTTCTTCCCAAATCCGATATGAATTCAGGATTCATCCAAGTGGCGATTTTTGCCGTAGTCGTTGTGGTATTGATTACAGCTCTTGTGGTTTTGGGAGTGTTTCGGTTTCTCAAAAAACGTCTTCTACCTTTGGAAAACTCTGTTGTCATTTTGGACCAAATGGCAAAGGGAGATTTAACTGAATCATTTACTCTTACCAACCACGATGAGATTGGCCGAATGAATTTAGCCCTAGATGGTTTTGTCAAAAGCATCCGAAATTCTCTAGGAGAAATCCAAACAGTCGCAGAAGAGATTGCTTCTTCTGCCGAAGGTTTACGTGATTCCTCTTCTAGTTTTTCAGATATGGCCCAAGGAACCGCGGCATCCGCCGAAGAAATTTCAGCTACCACAGAAGAAGTAGCTGCCAGTATGGAAACAACTGCAACATCTACTTCCAAACAACATAACAATATCATCGAATTCAATGAAAAGATTTTAGAATTATCCCAAGGTGCCATCCAAATTGAAAAGGATACCAAAGCGGCTCTTGCCAATACCGAAAACATAACCAAACAAGCCAAACTAGGTGGGGAATCACTCAACCAAATGAAGGAAGTGATTAATGTCATTTTGGAATCTTCTTCTGAAATGAAAGAAGTGATTGGGATCATTGACGAAATTTCGGACCAAACAAGTTTACTCGCACTGAATGCTGCGATTGAAGCGGCAAGAGCCGGAGAGGCGGGCCGTGGGTTTGCCATTGTGGCCGAGGAGATCTCCAAACTTTCCGACAAAACGGCTCATTCCATCCAAGCCATCGAGGACATGATTGGAAAAAATAGCAAAGAATTGGAAGAGGGGGCCAAAGGGATACGTTCTTCGGTAGAACTCCTCAATCTCATCATTAGAGACATAGCCGAAGTGGAAAGTGTGATGAAGCGGTTATCGGAAGCCACCAAAGCCCAATTGAACTATAACCAGGAAGTGGATGCAAGGTCCACCGAAGTGGGACTCGAATCCGAATCGATTCGTGGGGCCATTGAGGAACAAAAACGAGCCATTGAACAAATTTCTCAGTCGGTGATTGGGATCAATAATGAAACCATGCACATCGCCACAGGATCTGACCAGGTGGCTTCCTCCTCGCAGAAACTCTCCCATGCGGCCGACACCCTTCGAGCGATTACAAAACGGTTTACCATCGTAAAAAACTAAAGGGCCTCGGCCAGAACCGCCTTTCCTTAGTCTAAGGCCGATCAGAATGGAGATCGGTCTTTTTTGAAAAAGATAACGAGTGTTCGTTGGTATTTTGCTAATTAATTGAGACTCGGTTTCAATTAAGAAAGTTCATAGAAAATTTACGATTATGTCTCTTTTCATGTTTTTTCGCATCCAAAACCCTTACATACTTGCTTTTTTTCTGATTTTACCTTTCCTTGTCAGAAGACAGTGTAAACGGATTCAGGAAATCTGCGAATGAATATAAAAATACTCAAGATCTCTGTGCCTATCGTTGCAATTGCAGCACTAGCATATTTGATTTTTTCACCTAGCCGTTATGTGGGCTATTCACCCGACCAGCCCATCCCCTTCAACCATAAGATACATGCTGGCGATAACAAAATCGACTGTAAGTATTGCCATACTGGTGTTGAGAATTCGGCCCATGCCACAGTTCCCCCAAGTTCCACTTGTATGAACTGCCATGGAGCAGGTAACGTAGCGGGCAACCAAGAACATGTTAAGTGGCTCAAAGAACAATACGATAGCAATACTCCGGTATCCTGGGTAAAGGTTCATGACCAACCAGACTTCGTATACTTTAACCATTCACGACACGTACAACGCGGTGTCGATTGTTCCACATGCCACGGTAACATGGCAGAGATGGTAAAGGTTAGACAGTCCAAGTCCCTCAACATGGGATTTTGTGTCGATTGCCATAGAGAGAACAATGCTCCTAACGATTGTTCTACGTGCCACAGATAATCGGGAGACAAGTAATAATTTATGATGAAAGACCATAGTTTCCAAAAAGAAAAAAAATCGCTTTGGCAATCTTATGAACTTCGCGGAACTTCTCGCGAACGTGAATTGCAAAAGCAAGAGTTCTATAAATCTCCAGATCCCCTGATTGCAAAAATCAAAAAGGGTGATTTTGATAGAAAAACTTTTTTAAAGTTTATGGGTGCCTCAGTTGTGATGACAACTGTTGGTTGTATCCAAAAACCTGCTGAAAAAATTGTTCCATATGTGAACCTCACCATCAAGAACCCAGACAACAACGAAGTAGAGCAATATGACTTCGTAAAACATGGACACTCTTACCACTACGCTTCCGTATGCGGTGGATGTTCTGTTGGTTGTGGTATTGTTGTGAGAGCAAAAGACGGACGACCTTTGAAACTCGAAGGAAATCCAAGCCATCCTATTTCGGAAGGTGCTCTTTGTGCTTCAGGACAAGCTTCCATTTTTGATCTTTATGATGCAGACCGTGCCAAAGAACCACAACAAGTGGTGAATGGATCTGCTAAGTCTAGCGACTGGTTTGTTTTGGACAAAGATGTAAAAGAGAAATTAAACGCCAACAAAGGAAAAACCATTGTTGTCACAAAACCTCTTTCTTCTCCTGCCACTTCTGAATTCATTTCTGAATTCTTAAAATCGGTTGGTGGTGGAAAACATATCGAAGTAGCATTTGCTTCTTCTGATGATGCGATCACAATTGCTCAAGAAAAATCTTACGGAAAGGCAGTTTTACCAAACTATCATTTCGACAAAGCAAAAGTAATCCTTTCCATCGATAGTGACTTTTTAAATCACACAAACTACCACAATGACTTCTCTAAAAGAAGAGACTTACAAGACAAAGGTGTAAAATCCTTCAATGCTTTCATTGCGGCAGAAACACATCCGTCTATGACGGGTTCCAACGCTGACCAAAGAGTGCCACTAAAACCAGGTGACCAAAGAAAGTTTGCTCTTGTGATTGCAAAAGCGCTTTCTGATTTGGGAGTGGGTGGAGCCACAGGAGTTTCTGGAATCAATGTAGAATCTTCTGCAGCGGAACTGGGAATTTCCAAAGAAGTGGTTTTACGCACAGCGAAGGCTCTTGCGTCAGCAAAGGGAGAGTCCCTTGTTGTTGCTGGTGGTTCGAATGCTCTTACGGAAGACGCTGTTGATTTACAAATCGCAGTGAACATGTTAAACAGCATACTCGGTAACGATGGAAAAACCATCGATGCGGGAAACCCTTTGAAAGAAGGACGTTCTAATTACGCAGAGAATTTAAAAACACTCGCAAAAGACTTAAAAGAAAGAAAGGCCGGTGTGGTCATTCTTTTTGGTGTGAACCCAGTCTACCAAGCGCCAAACGGAGATGAGTGGAAAAAACTCCTTCATGAAGCAGCACAAGTAGTACAAGTTTCTGACCGAGTGGATGAAACAGCACTTGCTTCGAACTGGCTTGCTCCAGTGTCGCACTTCCTTGAGTCTTGGGGTGATAATGAATCGGTAGCGGGAATTGTTGCAATCCAACAACCAACCATCCGACCGATCTTCCAATCCAAAGCGTTTGAAGACATGCTCATCACTTGGGCTGGTGGATCTCTCCTTGGTGCAAGTTCGTTATACGACTATCTAAAAGCAAAATACTCTAAAAAAACTAACTGGGAAGACTTACTCAGAAAAGGTGTGTTAGTTTCTGGAAATCCAAAAGCTGACAAGTCTGGACGTTCGTTCCGCGGAACCATCGCTCCTCTTGCACCTTCCAAGTCAGGTCTTACTGTTTCTCTTTACGAAAGCACCGCACTCGGTTCTGGTGAAAGAGCAAACAACTCGCAACTCCAAGAACTTCCAGATCCAGTATCGAAAGTGACTTGGGACAATTATGTTGCTATTAGCCCACAATACTCTCGTTCGTCGGGAATTAAGTTAAATGATGTTGTTACGGTCACTGTTGGCGGTAAATCATTTGAACTTCCGGCTCTCGTCCAACCAGGCCTCCATCCAGAAGCAGTGGGAATTGCTCTTGGTTACGGAAGAACAAACGTCGGTGAGATTGGAAACGGAGTAGGGAAAAATGCAAACCTTCTTGCAACAGAAGTAAACGGATCACTCGTTTATTCTGGACTTTCCATCACTCTTTCTCCTACAGGAAAGAAATACAAACTCGCTACCACACAAGATCACCATATGATGAGTCCTGGTGTGATGATGGGTGTTGAGTGGAAAGAAAGACCTCTTATCATTTCTGCAAAACTCCAAGATTATGCAAAAAATCCTGGTGCAGGAATTCCTGAACCAGAGATTCCAAAAATCCTAATCGATGGAAAATTACAAAGAGCTCAAGGAGCCAACGCTCCTTCCGACCAACCAGGAAGCCAATTTGCCTACCCAGGATACAAATGGGGAATGGCAGTGGACCTTACTTCTTGTTCTGGTTGCGGTGCTTGCGTAGTTGCATGTAATATTGAAAACAACGTGCCAATGGTAGGACGTGACGAAGTGAGAATGGGTCGTGAGATGCATTGGCTTCGGATTGACCGTTACTACATCGGTGATCCTGAAAAACCAGAATCACTCGAAATTGCGCACCAACCACTCATGTGCCAACATTGTGACAATGCTCCTTGTGAGACAGTTTGTCCAGTAGCTGCGACTGTTCACAGTTCGGAAGGAACCAATGATATGGTTTACAACCGTTGTGTGGGAACTCGTTACTGCTCTAACAACTGCCCTTACAAAGTGCGTCGTTTTAACTGGTTAGAACATTGGAATGAACACAACCTTCTCGGGGAAGCAACACCTACATTTAAGGCTCGCCCTCCAAGAAACTTAGGCCTTAATCCAGATGTTACCGTTCGGTCTCGTGGGGTTATGGAAAAATGTAACTTCTGTGCTTCTCGAGTTGCTGAGAAAAAAATCGCAGCGAAAAACGAAGGAAGAACATTACGTGATGGAGAAGTAAAAGCAGCATGTGAACAAACATGTTCTTCTAATTCCATTGTGTTCGGTAACGTAAATGATCCTGAATCAAAAGTAGCGAAGCTCTTGAAAGACCCTAGGTCTTACAAACTTCTGGAATACCTAAACATCGGACCTGCTGTCAGCTATATGACTCGCGTTCGAAACGACGTTTAACAGGGGAGAACACAAAGGGAATGTCATTAGCACAAGCAGTTCGAGATAAATTAGATATCCCCGACCTGGTAACAGGCGGGAAGTCGCTTAAAGATGTAACCGTTGATATCGCAAAACCAAACGAAGATTTCCCTACCAAACTTTGGTGGAATACCTTTCTTTTGGTTCTTACGATCACCCTGATCGACGTAGCCATCATCGGTTATTTGTTTTATGAAGGTCTTTACCTACTCGGGATCAATAACCCGGTAGGTTGGGGATTTTTCGTAGTCAACTTCGTATTTTGGATCGGTATCGGTCACGCAGGAACTTTGATTTCTGCGGTTCTATTTCTTTTCCGTCAAGGTTGGAGAACAGGGATTAACCGCGCTGCAGAAGCGATGACCATCTTTGCCGTACTCGTTGCGGCATCGAACCTCATCCTTCACGTAGGTCGTCCTTGGCTCGGATTTTGGTTGTTTCCTTATCCAAACGAAAGAGGTCCACTTTGGGTGAACTTCCGTTCCCCACTGATTTGGGATACGTTTGCGGTATCAACCTACCTTTCCATCTCCATGGTGTTCTGGTATTTAGGACTCATTCCTGACCTTGCAACACTCCGTGACCGTGCCACCGAAACCTGGAGAAAGAACTTATACAACGTTCTTGCTTTCGGTTGGGTGGGTTCGGCTAGATCTTGGTCTCATTTGGAAATCGTTTCCATGATTCTCGCAGCTCTTTCCACTCCACTCGTTCTTTCGGTTCACACCATTGTATCCTTCGACTTCGCTGTTTCCATCCTTCCTGGTTGGCACACGACCATCTTCCCTCCATACTTTGTTGCCGGAGCGATTTTCTCCGGATTTGCGATGGTGGTAACACTGATGGTCATTGCTCGTGAAGTGTTCAATCTCAAGAACTACATCACGATGAAACACTTGGACAACATGAATAAAATCATGATGGTAACAGGTCTTATCGTTGGTCTTGCTTACGGAACAGAATTCTTTATCGCTTGGTATTCTGGAAATGAATACGAAGTGTTCGCATTCTGGAATAGAGCTTTTGGTCCTTACGGTTGGGCATACTTTATCATGATCTCCTGTAACGTATTGTCACCGCAGGTGTTCTGGTTCCGCAAACTTCGTTACAACATCCCTGTGATGTTTGTGGCTTCCCTTGTGGTAAACGTAGGTATGTGGTTTGAACGTTTTGTGATCATGATGACTCTGAACCGAGACTTTTTACCATCCAGCTGGGCCATGTATACACCGACACTTTTCGACTACGCGATGTTAATCGGAACTTTCGGTATCTTCTTTACTCTCTTCCTTCTCTGGTGCCGAATTATGCCAGTGATTGCGATTGCAGAAGTAAAAACAGTGATGCCACAGAAAGAAGGAGCACACCACTAGTATGTATCTTCCAAAATTAGAACAGTTTCACAAATATAAAGAAATGGATGAAGGAGTTCTCGGAATTTTCGAGACTCCGGAAGCTATCATGCATGCGGCTGAAAAAGCCAAAGAAAAAGACTACCAAGGATTTGATTGTATCCTTCCTTATCCTGTTCACGGGATCGATGAAGCGATGGGAACTCCAAGATCTGGACTTCCTTGGATCACTTTCTTTGCAGGGATTTTTGGATGCACGATTGGGATTCTTTTTCAGTATCTTACTCATGCCTATGACTGGCCTCTCAATATCTCTGGAAAATCTCTCAATGCATGGTTTGCCTATGTGCCAATCATCTTTGAATTAACAGTATTTTCTGCAGGGATTTACACTGTTGCGACACTATGTTTTTTAAGCGGTATTCCCAAAGCCACCCGAAGAATCCTTCACCCGGATTTGACATCTCACAGATTCGGACTTTGGATTCCAAAATCTGCAAAAGGTTATAACGAATCAGAAGTGGTTTCTTTCGTAAAAGGCCTTGGTGGATCGGAAGTAACCGTGGTAAAACCGGAGAACCAAAAATGAAACAAAACATCTTTAGAGTTTTAGCACTTGCGGGACTCCTTGTTCTCGTGAATTGCGATTACAAAACTCCCGTTTATGAATACTTTCCTAGTATGTATGATTCTCCTGCGCGTGAGTCACAAGAAGCTGATTCTTTTGCAACAAATGGATCTGCTTCTCGGATTCCACCCAAAGGCGCAATCCCTGTAGGATATTTTCCATACCCATATGCAGCAGAGGCAACTCCTGACACATTGCCAGGCGCAGACAAAGGATTAAAAAATCCAATCGCCAAAGCAAACTTAGGTGACTTAATGATTGGTGAAAAACGTTACCAAACCTACTGCACACCTTGCCATGGGGTAAGGGGTCTTGGGAATGGAACGGTTGTCGGACCTGCTCCAAGGTTCCAACAATCACCTCCTTCTGTTGTGTCTGATAAAATCAAAGGTTGGTCTGATGGACAAATCTATCATATCATCACGATGGGTCGTGGTCTCATGGGAAGTTATGCTTACCAAATCGAACCAGAAGACAGATGGAAGCTCATTGCTTACATCCGAAAACTTCAAGAATATGAAGTTCAAAATAAAAAGGCGAACTAGGGGAAATTATGAGCTCTACAAAAGCAGCGAAACTAGACGAAAAATTACTGCAGTTCCAACTGCCAGTTACTCTTCGTAATGCCCTCATTGCTATGATCGGAGTGGGAGTGGTGAGTTTTCTCATCGCTTTCCTCGGATTTGGTCATGAAACATCTCGTCATATGGACGAAGCTGGTCATTTCCATCATACAAATTTAGGTTACCATGTTTTACTCATTGGAACTTACTTTGTTGTGGGTCTTGCCATCACAGGAATCTTTTTTACAGCAATCCAACACTTAACGGGATCTCATTGGTCTGTCACTGTTAGACGACTTTTTGAAACTTACGGACTTTTTACACCAATCGCAGGTCTTTTGCTTGTGGGTGTAATTTTTGGAATGCATGACCTTTATGAATGGGCGGATGCAACAGTTCGTGAAAACGACCACCTCATCCACCACAAATCAGGTTACCTAAACCCAACAGCTTTCATCATTCGATGTGTGGCTTTCATTGGTATTTGGTCAGTATTTGCTTACATCTTTCATGGAAAGTCAGTGGGTCAGGACAAAGATAAGGTTGTGGATACAACCAAAACTTTGGCAAAGATCTCTGGGGGATTTATTCTCTTCTTTGCACTTTCTTGGTGTTTTATGGCATTTGACCTTCTCATGTCACTCACTCCGCACTGGTTTTCTACTATGTTTGGTGTGTATGCATTTGCAGGTGCTTTCCAAACTTCCCTTGCTTCTTACTTAATTGTCATCGCAATTTTGAAGAAAAACGGATACCTTGGTGAAGCAGTCAACGAAAACCATTACCATGACATTGCAAAATTCCTTTTGGGTATGACAACTTTTTGGGCTTATGTTGGGTTCTCTCAATTTATGCTCATTTGGTATGCAAACATTCCAGAAGAAACTTTCTTCTACGAAATGCGTATGACTGGCGGATGGGGATATACAACTCTCGCACTTCCTTTTGTGAAGTTCGTGATTCCATTCCTTCTTCTTCTCAATCGTCCCAACAAAAGAGACATTGATTTCCTTTGGAAATTGGCAGCTTGGATTCTAGTCACTCAGTTCTTTGAACTATTCTGGTTGGTTTTCCCTGCAAACTTCGAAAAGTTTTCTATCCTTCACTTTGTTTTAGCATTCGGTGGAACAGTGGGTGTGGTAGGAATCTTCGGATTCTTTATCTTCAAAAAGTTGGAAAAACACAGCTTAGTTCCGGTTGGAGACCCTCGTTTGGATGAGTGCCTCCACCACCACCAATAGGAGAATGGAATTGAAAAACAAAATTGTATTACTCATGATTGTGGGAGCAAGTTTCATAGCTTGTTCCAAAAATGCGGAAGTCACTTGGCATAAAAATTGTGATGCCAAAACAAACAAAGCAAGTTTGGATTTTACAGTTCCTTTGTATTCAGAAGCAGATTCTAATTCAAAAGTAGTGGAATTTGTTCCTGCAGGAACAGTAGTGAAAATATTTGATGCTCGTAACCACAACGTTTGGGCTCCGAAGTATTTTGTAAAAGTGCAAACGGCGAAAAACGAAGGTTATATGAGCCCTCGTTGTTTTGTTGTGAGCCAAGATCCAGAAGTTAGTGTTTGGAGATATTCCAAAGGCCTAGTAAAAGAGTATAACCCATTTTACAGCCCAACAGACAAAGAACATTATCCACGTGGATTTGAGTATGGTAGCTTAAAAGATCTTCCGAAAGATAAGATCCCACTTTCTGATCTTACGAAAGGTTTGGAAGAAGTTCCTTACACAAACAAAAACATGTTAAAACAAAACTAAGATTCTACTGTTTGATTTTGTATTCGGGACTAGATCCTGGATCTATCATCGATCAGATCTTTATAAAAAGACCCAAGGGAAACCAAGGGTCTTTTTTATTGAATCTAATAGAAAGCCCAAAACGTACGTTTCTTTTTAAATCCCGTAGTCCCATCCAAATCAATTTTCCTTAAAAAGAAAAATTTGTGTTTGCTGTATTTATATATCTTAGTTACTAAGATATATAGTCATTAAGATATAGTTGAACTTGGAACCAATGGAAACTTCAAATTTCAAAATAACCACACGTAAATACTTTGAAACGGCTCTGAACATGCATGAGGCCATTGCAAAAAAGGCCGGTCTTTCGGGAACAGATCATAAATATTTGGGATACCTGATTGAAAATGGTGAGATGAGTGCCGGAGAATTGGCAAAGATTTCTGGCCTTACGACAGGAGCCATTACCGGTGTGATTGACCGGTTAGAGAAAAATAAATTAGTAAAACGGAAATTTTTACAGGTGGATAGACGAAAGGTGATGATTGTTCCTAATTTAGAAAAAGCAAACCAATTGTTTGCACCGATCTTTAAAAAATTACAAAAAGATACTGACCTTTTGATTTCTAGTTTTACAAGTCGGGACTTAGAAGTGGTTCATCGATATTTTGAATCAGCCATCGGAATTATGGAGAGAATCTCTAAAAATTTACAGGGAAAAAATGAACTATGAGTTTAGTTGTAATAAAATCTTTTCTAATCACCGCAATGATCGGGATACAAGATATAACTTCTTTGGTCTCCGATCATTCATTAGCCCTCGCTAAATACTCATTATTTATAAACTTACTAGTCTATTTTTTGATGAATGGGGCCCAGATTTTTGAAACTCTTATTTTTGTTCCCCGTTGGGCTAAGGGGAGTTCCCCCAATTTCCAAATACTAAATACAGAGTTTAAATCTGCTAATTTGAAATACTTTTGGATTTCGTTTCATTCAATCCATGAAATCATATTTTTAATATCTCTCTTGTTTTGTTATCCGATCGACGGGATTGGTAACTATTTACTTTTTCTCTTCATCCTTCATATGGCTGTCCGAGTTTGGACTCTGATATATTTTGCAGAAAAGATCATCAGGTTCCAGTCTTTGGCAAATACTGTAAGTGACTATTCTCTTGAGATTTCCAATGAAATTCGGAAGTGGGTCCTTCTGAATTACTTCCGGGTATCCATTTATATTGGAATTTCGATATTGATGATTCCACTAGTTGTAAAAATTTTAAAGATCGATGGATAAAAGAACTCATCGAAATGATATAGTTTGTTTTGAAATTTTTAGCTTTATATCAATAAAATGAATACTCGGTAAGTGTTACCCGGAAACATAAATATATCCTCGCTAAAACAATTGCGTAGGGAATAGGTTTATGTTTCCTAAGGCAGAACAATTTGTTTGTTCTATCAAAACCAAAATAGATCTTTTACTTTTGGGTTTCTTAACGCAAGACCCACCCAAAGTAGAATTCCTACATACACCGGAAAAAGAGTATGGCTGAAAAGTGGATTTCCCACACGCAGGTGGATGGCAACAGCACCGCCTAAATATCCAGTGAGTAGAAGTGCTCCCAGGGTTGCCGTTTGCGGAATGGCATACATCACTGTGATCACAAGAAGAAGGATTCCTATGGTCGTAGCGCTCGATGAGGGAAGACCAAGTTCCTCCATACTTTTTAGGACTGGTTCAATTTTTGCTAATTTTCCACCCGCATCAAAGAGGAGAAAAGTTACCACAAGACCACTGAGAATTCGTCCCACCCAAAGGTAGGTTGGGGATTGGTTTATTTCGTTCATAAAATTACCTGCTAAAAAATCGGTCTGGTCAGAAAAACATATCCAGTGATATGTTGTCAATAGAATTTATAATCAATATAAATAGAAACGAGAATTCCCGAAACAGTTGGCGGACTACCGGACAAATTGGTGTTCTCTTGGGGGAGTTGATTCCGTTTTATGAGAAAAAAGGAACGAATGAGGAATGGGAAAACAAGAGGAAACTCGTAAACTGATCATTGAATCTGCATTCGTTCTGATTTACCAAAATGGATTTCAGGGTGTGGGGGTTCGTGAAATTGCACAAAAAGCAAACTTAACCATTGGTGCTTTCTTTTACCACTTCCCAACGAAAAACCATGTGGGTTATGCCATCATCGATGAGTTTCTATCCAAAGGAATTTTGGATCGGTGGATTTTGCCTTTGCAAAACTATGATGATCCCGTGGAAGGAATCATTCTTACATTTAAAAAGACATTTGAAGAGTGGCCAGATGAGTTTGTTTCGAGGGGTTGTCCATTGAACAACTTGGGCCAAGAAATGTCCGCAATAGATCCAGAATTTCAAAAGAAAGCAAAGGATCTTTTGTCCCAGTGGATCCAAAACACAAAAACTCACTTGGACATTGCAAAAAAGAAAAAGATTTTAAAAGCAAAAACAGACACAATGAAACTTGCAGAGTTTATCGTCACTTTTCAAGAAGCAACCTTTGCCATGGGAAAAGTAATGAATGATAGAAAGGTTTATGATTCTTTGTATCTTTCTTTTCGAGATCATTTACTAAGCCATTGCCATTGACATTCATAACGAAAGTGTTATACTCGCATCCATGGGTCAAAAACGCACCATTGCCACCTCTGCATCTGAAGAACGATTAGAAAAACTTTTAGAAGAACGTTTGAACCCTGGTTCCAACCAAGAAATCATCGACAAACGAATTTGGGATCTGTTTGGAGAAACCTGGTGTGTGATGTTTACGGATCTCTCTGGATTTTCTCGTGGGGTTGCCAAATTTGGAATCATTCATTTTTTACAAACCATCTATGAATCACAAAGAATCCTTATTCCTGTTCTGGATGAATTTGATGGAATTCTGATGAAAGACGAAGGGGATAGCCTGATGGTTCTTTTTCGCAATACCAACAAAGCCATTCAGTGTGCCATCCAAATGCAGAAAGCCTGTAAACGTTATAATGAAGGTCGAACTGCCGAAGAACAAATTTTACTTTGTGTCGGACTTGGGTATGGCAAAATCCTAAAGATTGGAGATACCGATGTTTTTGGTGCAGAAGTGAACGCAGCATCCAAGTTAGGTGAAGATACTGCCAAAGCTTGGGAGATTTTAGTCACAAATGCTGTCAAAGAAAATGCTGACGAAACCACTGACTTTGATTTTGAATCCATCTCAGAAATCCCACCTGGTTCCGATGGAGCCTTTCGTTTGGTTTATACTTTAGAAGAACCCAAATGGGTAGTATTATAATTCGAGATAGAAAACAAACAAATAAGATTTGAAATTTAATATGTTTGTAACAGGGGAATCAAATTCAATCGGGAACTTTATTCCATAAATTCATAAATCGAACGAATTTCACCCACAGATTCAATATAAGAATAGAGGTCTTGGAATTCTTTAGTTTGGCAGAGGGTTCCAGAATCTCCAATTAGGATCAAATGAGATTTCGCACGTGTTAAAGCCACATTCAAACGTTTGGGGTTTAGTAAAAACCCAACCTCGCCATCACGATTGGATCTAACTAAACTTAGGATCACAATTTCCGACTCTCTTCCTTGGAAAGAGTCAATGGTTTGGGTAAACCAACGTCCCGAAGACAATTTGACGAGTTTTTCCACCTGGCCTCTGTAAGGTGAGATGACAGTTGATTGTTCTTTTGGTATTCCTAAACGATACAAGGTTTCTACTAATTGGATTTCTGTATGGTTAAAAAAACTTGGCTCCTCCCCTTCGGTTTCTTCTTCTGAATCACTGCCTGCCGTATCAATCCATAAGATCGGCGGATTATTTCCTAATATAGGGGAGATGTCTATATTGTGATTCCAGTTTGCATCGGGATGAGTTAAAATTTTATTTTCATAATAGGTCCCATTGGGAAAACCGAGGATTTCCGGTTTCATTCGGAATTGTTTTTCTAAAAAGATCACCCGATCCCCGGAATCAAAGGCGATGGCCTTTTCTAAAAAACTATGTAAGGCATTATGGTCTGGGTAAGAGAAACTGGCACCAAGTTGTTTGGGATCACCAAAGAAAAAAGTTTTTTTTCCAACATACATGGCAAGGTAACATCCAGGATCTAAACTTTGAGTGGCTTCATCTACAAAAACATAATCAAACTCTCTCCCTTTTTTGAATTCATTTCCAAATCCAGAAAAAGTAGATACAATGAGTTCTGCACTGTCGAGTAACTTCATTCTAATGTTTGATTCAGCTTCCCTAATCGTGGAAAGTAAAAACTTGGCTTCTTTTCTTTGTGCCTTTCTTTCTTCCCTTTCTTCTTTTCCAAAATTTCGTTTCCAGGAATTAGCTTTTTTCTGGATGGCCTTTAGTTCTGTTTGCCAGTTGTGGATTTGTTTTTGGTCTGGATGTTCTTGGATGAGATTGTCAATATGGTAGGGTAGGATTTCTTCTTTGATTTTGGTAGAGTTACCCAATCGGATGACTCGAATTCCTTTTTTTAAAGCAAGTTCTACAATGTAATCGCATGCAAAGTTTGTGGGACAAAGTGTTAAAACGGATTGTTTTTTTTCTTTGATTTTTTCTACAGCTTGCATGAGTAAGGTGGTCTTTCCTGTTCCAGGTGGACCGAATATCATCCCGTAATCTGCAATTTGAAAAATTCGTTCGAGAGGGGTTGTAGTTTGTCCCGTTTTGGGAGGATTGGGTTTGTCACCGAGTCCAAATCCTAAAATCCAGCTGAGTTTTTTATGTGAAAAACTTTCTTTATCTTCGATTACTTTGGAAATGATTTCGTTATACAAATCATAAGTGGATTCTTGGAACCACTTTGAAATTTGAAATTCATTGTCTTCCCACTCATAGTCTCCACGTATTTGGACGATTAGTTTTGTATCGGTTGCCTTGTAAATATTTCCAAAGATGGATTCGGAATTTCCTTTTATAAGAACAGGAATCCCTTGTTTTAACCATTCTTTGGCTTTTAAAGAAGGGGAAATTTTGAATTCTGCCCTCCATGTATTCCCAACAACAAAATGAAGGTCTTCCAATTCTGCAGATTTGATCGCTTTGGTTTCTTCCCCTTTTTCTAAAAATAAAGAACGTTCATACTCACGTTCTTTGGTTAGGATTGATTTTACATATAGAATTTCTTCTTCTAATGAACCAAACTCTTGTTTTATGGTTCTTCCCATTCAATATTCTCCAAGGTTGTAAAAAATCCATTTCTCAGTAGCGGTGCAAAATCAATAAAGTCGGCAGCCTTTAAATACAAAGAATCTTCGATCGAATAAGCTTGGATTAAATTGTTGGCAGCTTCTTCCAATTTACCCGCTCGGCAATGAGCCCTTGCTAAAATGATGAGTGTCTCTGGATCAATCTCTTTGCAGTATTGGATATGGGTTCTAATTGATGTTAGTGCATTTTCTGGATCTTCTGCTTCCAAATAACAAAGAGCCAGCAAATCGTAATGAAGGAACTCTTCTGGTTCCACCATTTTTAAAGATTTTTTTAAGGAAGCAAGAGCCGAATTAAAATCCCCACGAGAAAAATACAAAGATCCAAGTTCCGCCCAAATGTCTTTTCGATCGATCCCACGGCCGTTACTTAAATGTTCTTGGGAAAGCGCTTTTTTTAAAACCTCAATTGCTTCTTCGGAACGTTCCATATCCTTTAAGAGGGAAGCAAGGAGTAGGTAGTTTTCCAAATAGGAGGGAAACTGAAGAATACTTTTTTGGAGTAAAACCTTTGCCGATTTAAATTTTTTTAATTTGATCAGATAACGCGAGTAAACGGTGATACTTAAGGGATGAGAGGGATAGTTTTGAATGATATCCTGAAAAAGGGATTCAGTTTCTCTTGGATTTCCCACTGCATACAGACACCAGGCTTTTTTCGCTTTGATTTTGATGAGGGCCGATTCGTTTTTTGTGTGTGATTCGCTTTCGGCATAAACATTAAATGCCCGTGTGAATTCCTTTTCTTCTTCCAAAAGTTTGGCTTCGCGGATCAGTGAAAAAAAAGAACTCATACGTTGTTTTTTACTTCAGAAAATATCGCGTTGGTCGATGGGTAGAATAGGGAGTAAAGATTGTAAAAGGAGGTCCTTTATGGTTCCATCTATACCTGTAAACCCTGTCGTCAATTTGCCGAAGGAAATTTTCCAGGCACAAAACCAACTCAACGAAAAACTCATGAAGTTGGCCGTCGAGGAAAAAGTAGGTCCAGCGGCAAAAAGCGAAAGGTTACTCGACATCTACTGTTAATTGGAAATTAGTCTACCCGGGTTTCTGGATTGTAAACCGGTCGTTTTCTTTCCATAAACCCACCAATTGCCGAACGGAAGTCTTTGGAGTCTAGCATACTTGCATTCCAAACAGCTACATAGTCTAGTCCTTCTTCGATGGTTTTTCCAATTCCGTGGTTTAACACTTGTTTGACCCCTCGGATGACGATGGTTGGGTTCTCTGCAATTTCTTCTGCTGTTTTGAGTCCAACTTGCAGTAAAGAATCAAAGTCCTTTGTGACCTTTGTCACAAGTCCCATTTGAAAAGCTTCTTCTGCACTGATGTCTTTTCCTGTTAGGGCAAGTTCTCTTGTATGTGCATTTCCAATCAAATGAGGAAGTCTTTGTAAAGATCCCATATCAGCCACAATGGCTACTTTGGATTCTCGTAAGGAAAATACGGCATCTTCAGACGCATAACGAATGTCACATGCAGAAACTAGATCCAGTCCTCCACCAATACAATGTTTTTGGACAAGTGCAATGGATGGTTTTTTGGAATTGTAAACGGCATTGATTCCTTTTTGCATTGTAAGAATGAGTTGGTAAAGTTTTTCCCTACCATCCGCAAGTTCTCCCTGTACCACAGGTTTGAACTCTTGGAAAAACTCTTCTAAATCAAGACCTGTGGAGAAAGATTTTCCTTTGGCTGCGATCACAAAACAATGAATTTGCGGGTCTGCATTGATTCGGTCCACCATATCGGGAAGATCACGCCAGAAAGGCCAGTTCATAGCATTTCTTTTTTCGGGACGATTCAACCAAAGAATGGCTACGTTTTTTCTTTTTTCAATTTCGAAAAATGGAGAAGGGTTCATACTTTTGTTTCTTCCTTTAACCAGAGTTTTTTGGAAACCATCAAATACACACCAAAGAGAATAAGTGCTATGGAGATATATTGGGACTGTGAAAATCCATGCCAATAGTAACCGGTTAAAAAACTTGGGTTTCCATTGGCATCAGGAATGTTCACAAGAGTAGGTGGATCAATAAAAGGGATCACCGCTTTGTTCACACGTAAAAACTCGATGATGAGTCTTGCAAATCCGTGGATGATGAGAAACTGAGCACCAATACTCCATTTGCGGAAGTTTTGGTATCTGGCCCAAAATTGGAAGTAGGCAAAGTATCCGAATGCCATAATGGATTCCATCACTGGAGTGTTCCAAACCGGTACACCGGACGGGTGAGCGCCATGGAAATCAAAAACAAAAAAGGGAATCCTTACATCTGTGGCAAAACCATAACATCCATCCCCACTCACAAAACACCCGAGTCGTCCAATCGCATAACCCATGCTAATCGCAGGAATCACCGCATCATAATAAGCACCGATGTCTAGTTTGTGATGGCGAAAGTAAAGAGTGATGAAGAGCCATCCAAAAAGAAGACCCCCAAAGAATACGAGGCCACCACCGCTAAAAAGAGAGGACCAAAGGCCTGGGTGTCCAGGGAATCCATTCCAATGGGTTAACGGATAAGAATACTTTCCATCATAACCGGGAACATCAATGAACACTTGGTCCCAAATTTCAAAGATAAAGAAAATTTTGGCACCGACTAAAGTGCCCAAAATCCCAAGAAAAATCAACCAATCCGAATGACTCGGATCTAATTTTTTGCGTTCGAGTTCCTTCGGGAGAAGGTAAGAACCGACAAGAAAGGCTAACATCATAAGAAGGCTGAAAGTGGACAAACCCTCCCAACCAAAGGGATTCGGAATCGGAATTCGATCTAACATAGGGGAAAGGGTAAAATTTAGGCTTAAAGGGGAAAGGAGAATTTAAAACTTCCGAATCTCGGAAATTTAATAAAAAAATACCTTGACTCTAGATAGTTTAATATTAAACTATCTAGTATTGACTTAAGGAGAACCAAATGTTCGATACACTTTTTTCCACATCCGGGGACATTGTCCCTCTAATCTTACGCATCACAGCCTTTGTTGTGATTTTCCCACACGGCGGCCAAAAACTACTCGGTTGGTTTGGTGGTTACGGATTCAAAGGAACTTACGGATTTTTTACAGGGCAGTTGAAGTTCCCTGGAATTTTGGCGGTTCTCATCATCCTTGGTGAATCCTTTGGACCTGTTTTACTTCTCGTAGGTTTTTTAACCAAATTTGCAGCAGCTTCCATTGCCATCATCATGATTGGTGCAGCAGTGCTTGCTCATAGACAAAATGGATTTTTTATCAATTGGAATGGAAACCAAAAAGGCGAAGGATACGAGTTTCATATTCTCGCAGCAGGACTTCTCATCGCTCTCGTACTTGGTGGGGCTGGTGTGTATTCCGTTGATTTTAACTTAATCGGAAAATTCTAAACAAAAGAATTTATATTCGAACTGGTTCGGCCTTTGTCTCTGTTGGAGTTCCAACAAACAAGGGTTCGAACCAAACTTTAATCTAAGTTAATGTATTCCTCTGGATCAAGAGGAGCATCCAAACCAATTCGCACTTCATAGTGGACGTGAGCTCCCGTTGCTTTTCCCGTTTGGCCCACAAGGGCAATTTTATCCCCTCGTTTGACCCGGTCCCCAGGATTCACTAAAATAAGAGAACAATGCCCATACAAAGTGAAAAATCCATTTTCATGGTTGATACGAACTGATTTTCCAAGCCCACCCACAGCAGTATCCACCGCAATGATTCCGGGGCCCGTCGCATAGATAGGTGTTCCTTCGCCGGCCGCAAAATCAATTCCTGAGTGGTATTCTCCTACAGGTAATATTCCAAAGGGATCACTACGATACCCAAAAGTTGAAGTCACAACTCCCACTCCTGGTTTTAAAGGTCTACCCCTTGGCATGGAATAAAATATACTTTCTCGCATCGAAAGATAATCAATGGCATTTTGGAAGTTAGGGACAAGGTTTCCTAGTCTTACACCAAACTGAGTGTAGGTGGTGACCACTTGTTGGAATAATAAAAGATTCGAATCGAGTTCGCTTGCATCTTTACGATACTCTTCTTTGAGAAGATAATCTTGGGTGATCATTTCCTTTTCTGGGATTTCCTCCCAGGCAAGTAGGTTGAGAGATTCCGTTGTAGACTCAAGTTCCTCTACTGAATCTGTTAAATCTTGGGAAAGAAGGTCATAAAAGAGAAAGGATACCAGTTGGGTCTCCGTTTTTTTCTCCAAAGAAAGATTGCGATCAAAGAAAAATGAAAAGTAGACCAGAAGTCCAAAGGAAAGGAGAACCAGAGATAGGGCAAGGCCCGATAAAAAACCGAGCATTCCGACTGAAATTTCAATTTGTGCTAGAGGTTTTTCATCATTGGGAATTAGGACAAAGCTTACCTTTTCCCGGCTACGGGAAATCCACTTCCCCGCACGTTTTTTCCAGCGTAAATGTGCAATTTGGAGCCTTTCGTAGGCTGTTGTGACGTAAGTTTCTGCCAATGTTCGTTATTCAGCCAATTTTTTCCTTGCCCAAGCCATTTTTCAGGGGAAAGTGGATGAATCCAATATGTTTAAATTTCTCACTTCTCTTTTCAGAAAGAAAGCCGACTCTGTCGATTCCTTTTTGATGTACCCCGAGGGAAAGAGATACTATCGAGAAACTCACTCCATACGCAGGGCCAATATCGATGAAGATGCCATCAAAATCATCAATCGATTGAACAAGTTTCGTTACAAGGCCTATTTAGTCGGTGGAGGGGTCAGAGATCTGCTTATGGGCAAACGCCCAAAAGACTTTGATATAGTCACAAGTGCGACTCCAAACCAAATCAAAAGGATCTTCAATAACTGCCGAATCATCGGAAAACGATTTAAAATTGTACATATCATTTTTAAAGGCAAAATTATTGAAGTATCGACGTTCCGATCACTACCGGAACATCGTTTGGAAAAACACAAAGCAGAAAACGATTATCTCATCAAACGGGACAATTCCTTCGGTACAGCAAAGGAAGACGCGGCTAGACGCGACTTTACCATCAACTCCTTGTTTTACGATCCTAAAAACGATTCCATCTTGGATTACGTTGGTGGGTTCGAAGACATTCAAAAGAAAATCGTTAGGGTCATCGGTGATCCAGATATTTCCTTCAAAGAAGATCCGGTTCGTATGTTACGAGCGGTTAAGTTTTCTGTTTTACTGGGACTCGACATCGAGAAAAAAACCAAACTGGCAATCAAAAAGAACCGTTTGGAACTCGAAAAATCTTCCACAGCAAGACTTTTGGAAGAATATAACAAAATGTTTCGCACTTGGAAAACTTCGATTATCTTCGAAGGCCTTGCTGAGAATCATTTGCTCGATGTTCTTTTTAAAGAACCAACTGATAAACTAAAGAAAACCGATCCAGAGTGGCGTGAACATTTTATGGAAACTCCACTTGGGAAAAGATTGGCAGTCACTGACAAACTCCTCTCCGCAAGAGAAGAGATGACACCTGCTATCTTTTACTCGTTAATTTTCTATGATCTCATCAAAGACCTTTATGAAAATGATCGAGGCCATTTAGCACATAACATCAAAGAAAGTCTTCAGTCAGTTTTTGAACGAATGGGAATTCCGAAACGGGAACAGGATAATTTGGTAAAGATTTTTATCAGCCAACCTCGTTTCCAAGTCACTGATGATGAAAAAGAAAGACAAAACTCTTTCTTTAAAAAGAAGGACTACTTCTACGATGCGTTTATGGTTTATAAAATCGTAGCCATTTCGGAAGGAAACGAATCTGCAGTACAAACGGCATTCTTTTGGGAAATCTCTTTGCGACAAAGACCTAAACCTGATAGCCATCAGTTCGGCCAACAAAACCGCAAAAAAGAACCAAACAAAAAAAGACCGCCACGAAAGAAACACCGGGACAGAAGGGGTGGTGGTTCTCAGAACCAAAACCAGAACAATGGTGCAGAGGGAAATCAGTTTGAGAAAAATGACCAACCTCGATCCAATGTAGATTCTTTGAATTCTGAATCAGAATCAGAAAATACCTAGTAAACAAAAAAGGTAAGGACCCCAAATCCTTGCCTTTTTTCCTATTCTTTCGTCAAATGTTTGGATGGGAAAACAAAAGCCTTTAACAAAAGTTTTACTCCTCGAAGACGATCCTACTATATCTTTACTCTATAGTGGAATACTCCATAAACATGGAATGGAGGTGACAAGTTTTACTGAGATCAAAACGGCCTTAGAATACTTAGCAGAAAACCACCTTCATACCGAAAACATAGTGTTAACAGACCTTCAATTGCCAGATGGAAATGGGTTGGAGTTTGTTAGAGAAATCCGAAAAATCAATAAACATATCCCAGTCGTTGTGATTACATCAACGGAGGATCCTAAACTCATTATCGAAGTGATGAAGGAACATGTTCAGGAATATATCATTAAACCGGTGATTCCCGATGAACTCATATCAAGAATTAAATACCAACTTTCTAATAAAGAAAATGATTATGAATACTCTGAATATGAACGCGAAAAAATTTTATCTCTCGAGAAACTTTTAGATTGGTATGCTTATAAAAATAGTCGGATCAAAAAGGGAGATCTAAACTCCCAAGAAATGCACAAAAATTTGTTTTATGGATTGCGAACTAGTTTGGCACAAGGTGCTGGATTTGGAGTCCTCACGCAACTCATTGACTTAATCAAAGCGATGCCAAAAGCGGAAGGAGGAGGTGTCATTTTAGATGCTGATATCCTCAGCATTTTGGAAGAAAACGCTTTGTATTCAAAAAAAGTTTTGGATCGTTTTACTGAGATTGAGGATGTAATTTTTGATCGAATTGAATTACAACTTGTTTCTCCATTCGTAATTTTTAATGAAATGTTAAGTTTGAAAGATGAGTTGAAACCGATTTTAGCATTAAGAGACCAAACATTATTAGTCCCGGAATATAAATTCAAAGAACTTGGTTCTAAAAAAATATTACTGAACAAAGTTTTTTTTCGCAAAGTAATTCACGAACTTTTGTTAAATGCGATGCGTTTTTCTCAAAGTTCCAGTAAAATTTATGCCATGTTAAATTTGGATTCTGACGGGATTTATTTGTCGATTGTAAATTCTCTTGGTGATGAACAGTTTGCAAAAAATGGAATTCCGAATGAGTATCTGGATTTGATATTTGAACCATTTTTTAGGTTAAACAAAAATATATATGAAAAACATGGTTCTTTGGATTTCGGAATTGGTTTGAGTTTTGTGATGCAGACCATCATCCGTTTTGGTGGTTCCATCTCTGCATTAAATTTAATTGATCATACAAGTGATGTGAAAGAAACAAAAGTTGAATTTAAGATTTTCCTTCCTTATTCCTCTTCTGAAAAGTGAAGGTACCCTCTTGTTTTGGGGAGGTAACGTTTCCCTTCTTTTTGGAATAAAACTCCCGGTTTTCCTTTTTCAAATTTTCCTATCATCGTCACAGGAATACCGGCAAGTTTTGTTGGCAAAATTTCTGGTGATAAAAACAAAAGTTCTAATTCTTCCCCAGATCCCAAACACAAGTCAATTCCAAGTTCTTGGACGGCGAGTGGGTGGAGGGGAACCGATTCGATTTGGATGTTTAACCTTCCCTTAGAACTGAGAGCCAACCGTTCGCTGTCTTGGATGAGTCCATCAGTAATGTCCATACATGCATGAATTTTAAAATCTTTTAGTTTGTTTAAGATCGCGTATCGAGACTTAGGTGATAGATGGCGTTCTACTGCTTCCTTATAAGTTTTGTCTTTTGATTTTTTTTTAAGGGTTTTGTAGCCCAGTTGACTTAAGCCCAAGGTTCCTGTGAGATACAGGTAATCACCGAATTTCCCACCCGAACGTAACCAAGGTTTGTCCACTGTGCCGACAACTGTGAGTGCCAGTTGAGTGGTAGGTGAGGAAAAGGTGTCGCCTCCCGCAAGTTTCATTCCATATTGGTCTAAGGATTTTCGGAGTTCTTTCGAAAATCCTCTAATCCAATCTTTTTTTCTAGAAACGGAAGAGAGACCGAGGTTTAGAAAACATTCGTTGGGTTTTCCTCCAGAAGCAACGATGTCCGAAACATTGACTTCCACGAGTTTTTTTGCCAAAATTTGCGGTGAAGACCACTGGTGAAGGAAATGAGTTCCTTCGGAGAGTGAGTCCGTGGTGACAAGACGGTTTGGGGCCAAGAAGTAACAATCGTCCTCAGGGGGAGGGGTTGTCCCAAATAGAGTTCGTATAATTTCGGATTCTTTCAAAGTTAAATCCCAATAAATTTGTTTGACCCGGTGTGAAAACCGAAAATCCTGACATAAAAGAGGAAAATCTCGTACTTATGGAACTATTGTCTAAAGCCCACAAGACCCCTTCTATTGCAAAAGAAGCCGTACAAAAACAGTGGTTTGTTGTGGACGCAACTGATAAGACTCTCGGAAGATTGGCAAGTCAAGTAGCTTCCCGCCTTCGCGGAAAACACAAATCTACCTTCACTCCTAACCAGGATTGTGGTGATAATATCATTATCGTTAATGCTTCTAAAGTGGCTGTGACAGGTCGCAAAAGAGAACAAAAAATTTACTACCACCACTCACGTTACCCAGGTGGTATGACTGCCATCGCTTTCCACAAACTCATCCAAGAGAATCCAGAAAGAGTGATCATGGAAGCAGTCAAAGGAATGTTACCTAAATCGAAGTTAGGTGATCAAATGTTGAGAAATTGCCGCGTATTCGCAGGTAATGACCACAACTTGGGAGCTCAAAAGCCCCTAAAACTGGAGTTGAAATAATATGGCGCAAAAAGCAGTTTGGGCAGTAGGCCGACGCAAAACATCCGTTGCACGTGCAAAAATCGCATCTGGAACTGGAAAAATCACAGTAAACCATAAAGATGTAAAAGATTACATTAAAAACGGAGAACACTTAGTTCGCCGTGCACTTGAGCCACTTTTTGTTTTAGAAGCTCGCGACAAGTATGACATTGCACTGAATGTAACTGGTGGTGGAGTGGTTGGCCAAGTGGGAGCCATCCGTCACGCAGTCGCACGTGCGCTTGTGGCTTTCAATGAGTCATTAAAACCTACTTTGAAAAAAGAAGGATTTCTCACTCGAGATAGCCGTATGGTAGAACGTAAAAAATACGGTTTACGCAAAGCTCGTAGAGGAACTCAGTTCTCTAAACGTTAATCGGAAAATCCTCTTTTTTTCCGATCAAAGCCTCCTATTCGGGAGGCTTTTTTTTTAGGTAGGTGTCAATTGAACCAAATCATATTTTATTTTGCCTTTGCAATTGGTACCTTTGCCAGTAGTTGTTTTTTATATTCGATCGTTATTTTTTGCCAAACCTTGGATACAGTAAAAGGTTTCTCAGGGATTGTTTTCTTTTTCCTCTTTTTACCGTTTCCCATTTTCTTTTTATACACAGGTTACTTACTCGATCATTTTTCTAAAAAATGGGTGGTGGTGAGTTTTCAATTTTTCCTTTTGATCTCCTCATTTTTGTTAGGTGCCTTTACTGAATTTTTTATAAGTTTTCCTTTCCTGTTATTACCTTTGGCATTTGTGAATGGGATAGGAATGACAACGGTTCTCCCGGGAAGAATGGCAATTTTAAGGGAAGTGATGGAATCACATCGCCTTGTTTTTCATACCATTGCGGGAAATTTACTTTTGATTTTTGCTTTCGGGATGAGTCCTCTTGCTGTGGGTTGGTTTCGGGAAGAAGGTGGTTATTCATCTTTATTTTTGGTTTTGGCCTCTTTTCATTTTTTTTCTATGCTCGCCTTTTCCATGTTAAGATACGAATTAAAAATTCATCATCCAAACCTTGGTTCGGGTGTTTCCAAACTGGGAAAAATTCCTTCTTTTTCGGCAAATCTGAAGGTCGTTTTAGATTTTCTAAAAGTAGATTCTGTTTCCAGACAAGTGATGTATATGGCGATCCTCAGTATGTTAGCCCTTGGTCCCATCCAAGTCATACTTCCGAAATATGTACGAAATGAACTGGGCCTCGGGGAACTCGCACGGGGAACCGTCCTTGTCTTTTTAGGGCCTGGATTATTTCTCGGTGGGATCCTCACCATTCTCTTTCACCATCTGGAAAGAAAGGGACTTGTGTTGTTGATTGTTTTTAGCTTATCGTCTTTTTTCTTTTTGGGTTTTGTTCCTTTTGGGAAACCAGAAGCCACTTCCTTCTTTTTGTTTTGTTTTGGAGTTTCGGGGGGAGTTCTTTCGAGTCTCCTTCCTGCCATTTTACAAAAACGTGCAGAAGATAGACTTCGGGGAAGAATCCTTTCTCTTTATACAGTTTGTTTTCAGTTCACACCAGCGGTCTCTGGTTTTCTATCGGCCCTTCTGGCTGATACCATTGGTTCCCATTGGACTTTTGGGATTTTAGGTGGGATGTTTCTTTGTTTTGCCTTGTTTTCTTTTCTCCAATACCGGGAATTAAGGCAGAGTTAACTTCTAATTTCCTTGCCCTAGGAGGCAAACCCGATTTCGCTGTAAGTGTATGATGTCGAAAACTGTCCGCGAAATTGCAGAGTTGTATACTAGTTACTTCAAGGGGAAAGGCCACACGATTGTGCCTTCCTCAAGCCTTATCCCCAAGGGGGATCCAACACTTTTATTCACAACCGCCGGAATGGTCCAGTTCAAACCTTTGTTTACAGGAGCAGTGGAGTTACCCTACACAAGAGCTGCCTCCGTTCAAAAATGTGTTCGTACCACCGATTTGGAAGTGGTAGGTAAAACCGAAAGACATTGTACATTTTTTGAAATGCTTGGGAATTTCTCCTTTGGTGATTATTTCAAAAAAGAAGCCATCGAATACGCGTTAGATTTTTCATTAAATCATTTACATATCCCAAAAGAAAAAATCTGGGTCACCATTTACCTAGATGATGATGAAGCCAAAAAAATTTGGATGGAAGCCGGGATTCCCGAAGAACGAATTGTAAGGCTTGGAAAAAAGGATAATTTTTGGGGTCCTGCCGGAGACAGTGGAGCCTGTGGTCCTTGTTCGGAATTGTATTTAGACCGAGGCCCAGAAAAAGGCGGCCCAAATTGTGGAAACAATCCAGACTGCAAACCTGGATGTGATTGTGATCGTTATTTAGAATATTGGAATTTAGTATTCAATCAATTTAACCAAACAGTTTCGGGAGAACTCCTTCCTTTAAAACAAACAGGAATTGATACAGGATCTGGACTCGAACGTGTGGCCATGCTTTTGCAAGAGGTAGATTCCGTTTATGATACCGATGAATTAAAATCCATCATTGGTAAAATTGAAACACTTTCTGGAAAAACTTACGACGAATCGACCAAACAAGCATTCCGAGTGATCACCGATCATTCCCGTTCCGTATTCTTTTCGCTCGGGGATGGGATTTTTCCTGACCGTACGGGACGTGGTTATGTCATTCGTAGGCTCATTCGTCGGGCTTCGTTATTTGCAAGAAAACTAGGAATCCACGAACCTTTTTTATACAAACTAGTGGGGACACTCCGCGATTTATATTCCGTACGGTATCCGGAACTAAAAGACAAAGCAAAAGACATTGAGTCCATCTTAAAAAAAGAAGAAGAACTCTTCCTTCATACTTTGGAAGTGGGTTTGGAAGAATTGGAATCTCTTTTGAATCACTTGAAATCGAACAACCAAACGGT
This sequence comes from Leptospira bourretii, assembly GCF_004770145.1. Classification (NCBI taxonomy): domain Bacteria; kingdom Pseudomonadati; phylum Spirochaetota; class Leptospiria; order Leptospirales; family Leptospiraceae; genus Leptospira; species Leptospira bourretii. Next base: position 331,502 of record NZ_RQFW01000010.1, read on the forward strand.
TGTTACTGGAAAAGAAGGGTTTCGTTTGTATTCCACCTACGGGTTCCCAAGAGAAATGACCAAGGAACTTGTGGAAGACCGAGGTTTTGGTTTTGATGACAAGGGATTTGAAGAGGAACTTGAAAAAGACCGTGATCTTTCTCGTGCGAGTTGGAAAGGAAAAAAAATCCAATACCTAACGGGTCTTAGCGCCAGTCCAGAACTCAAAACAGAGTTTTTAGGATATACGGAATTTAAAACACCGGCAAAGGTTTTATATCTTTTTGTAGATGGGAAGTCCGTATCCGAGGCAAACCAAGGATCGGAAGCCGTTGTGGTTTTAGATAAAACTCCCTTTTATGCAGAAGGTGGTGGTCAGATTGGTGATTGGGGTTATCTCAAAAAAGAAGGATTCCAGTTCCAAGTCCAAGACACGCAAAAAGAAAACGAAACTTTTTTACATCTCGGAATCATTCTCAAAGGAAAAATCTCTGTTGGAGAAACCATTGAGGCAGAGATTGACACCACTCGGCGTCAAAATTTAGCCAATCATCACTCCGGCACACACTTGTTAAATGGGGCCCTCCGTCGCATCCTAGGAACTCATGTGGCGCAAAAAGGGTCCGTTGTGTCCTCGGACTATTTGCGATTTGATTTTTCCCATCCAAAAGCACTTTCGGAAGAGGAAATTGTCTCTATTGAAAGAGATGTGAATGAGGCAGTGAATGCCAAAATTTCTGTCAAAACAGAAGTGTTAGACATCGATACCGCAAAACAATCGGGCGCCTTGTCCATGTTTGATGAAAAATATGGAAGTTCTGTTCGAGTGATTTCTATGGGGGATAAATCCAAAGAATTCTGTGGGGGAACCCATGTTTCGAACACAAAAGAAATTGGATACTTTGCCATCATCAAAGAAGGAAGTCCTGGGGCAGGAAACCGAAGGGTTGAAGCCATTTGTGGGGATTCGGTCATTGAATACTTTTTGTCCCAGTTCCAAACCCTCGCAGCAAAAGTAGAAACACATAACTTGTCGGCCAAAGAAACCTTTGGTGATTTGAAGGAGTATGGAATTACCACAGTGGTGCCTGCTCCAGAAGATTTACAAAGTCTTTTTGTGAAAGAAGGGAACACTGCTGTAGAACATTTACGAAAACTTCGGGAAAGTTTGGAGACGGAACTCGAAGAAAAGTCTAGTGCCCTTTTCAAAGCAAAAAAGAAAAAGGAACAATTGAGTTTTCAAATGAATCCGGAACTTGTGGACGGTCTTCTACAAAAGGCACATTCACTTCCAAAAGGAAAAGTAGTGACCGAAGTATTTGAAGCCGTGGATGCAAAATCTTTAAAGGATTTAGCCGATAGCCTCAAAGCCAAAGAACCGGAAGTTCTTTGTTTGTTTGGAACAAGCGACGGGGAGGCGAGTACTCTCGTTTTTATGTGTAATAAGGTTTTGAATGAAAGAGGGATCCACTGTGGGGATTTATTAAAAGAAACCTTAGTGATGTTAGATGGAAAAGGTGGGGGAAGACCTGATATGGCACAAGGTGGTGGTAAAAAACCAGAAAACCTTGGGGCCGCTTTGGAATTTGCCTTGGAACTTTCCAAAAAGAAATTAGGATAACAGAGATAAAAGTTAGTAAGGAGTAAACTATGGCGCAAGATCCATCATTTGACATTGTATCCAAAATCGAAAGACCGGAAATACAAAACGCAGTGGCCCAGGCCATGACAGAAATCCAAACTAGGTTTGATTTTAAAGGGTCCAACTCAGAAATCAAATTAACAGAAGATAGTTTGGTTTTAACTTCTGAAAATGATATCAAACTGAAACAAGTGATTGATGTCCTGACTACCAAAATGGCCAAACGGGGCATTAGTTTGAAGGCATTTGATTTTGACTCCAAAATTGAACCAGCCACGGGCCAAACGGTCCGCCAAAAGGTAAAGATTCAGAATGGTTTGGACAAAGAACAGACCAAACAAATCACCACTCTCATCAAAGACCAGAAACTGAAAGTTCAGGCTTCCATCCAAGGGGATTCGGTTCGGGTTGTGGGCAAAAAAAAGGACGATTTGCAAGAGGTAATGGCTGCGATTCGCAATGCCAATTTCAACTTTGATGCCAATTTTACCAATTTTAAGGGTTAGAATTTTGGTTTAAGGAAAGTCTTCCGGCTTCCATTTTTTTTCTGCCTATGTCTCAAAACCGGCCGATATTTCCGGTATGGACCCTAAAAAATCCGTATGGGGATGGACTTTGCCACGCAAAGACTTCCTTCCGTATCTATTAGTATTTTCCGGTGTTTTTTTACTTCTTTCTCTCTTTTCCTTTCAGGAAGGAGAGGACGGATCGCTTTTCAATTGGTTTGGAAGGCTTGGGCATTACATTGCCTTCACCTTATTATACATTTTAGGAAAGTCCTCTTTTTTACTCGCAGGTTTTGTTTTGATGTTAGGTGTTCTATCTCTTCGAAATCCTGAATTTGACAGACTCGGCAAAGCACTATTTTTCCCCTTATTTCTTGTGGCAACGACTGTCAGTTTGAACTTACTCGAAACCCCTCTTGGTCATGTAGGAGATAGTGGTGGAATCCTTGGTCATTTTTTCTCTTGGGTTTTTTCTTATCTCTTTGGAGAGACGGGACGTATCCTTGTTGTTTTCTTTTTATACTTATATTTTGCCGTGATTTGGCTCGAAGATGGGGCTTGGTCTTTTACCTTTGATGTTATAAATCGTTATTCCAATGGAATTTACCGAATGATGGGAGGAAGAAAGGATCTTCCTCACTTGAAATTACCTTCATTTTTAGAATCGGTGGTTTCGACTCGCCGAGGCCCGGCTTCCGAAATTCGCAGCAAACAATGGTTTGCTGTTCAAACAGAGGAAGAAACCAAAGAAGATATCGCGAATCATTTCTGGAATGTAGTAGCAGAGGAGAATCGAGGATCGGCCCTCCCAAAATCTGGTTATACAAATCCATCTAGACAGGAAGATCGGGAAAGTTTTGGGAGAGAAAATTTTAGTCCGACAAAACAGAATTCGAAAAAAACTCCATCCGTTCGCTACCGCAACACTACTCATTTTGAAGGATTTTTTGACGAATCAGGAAAAGTATTTCGATTCCAAAAACAAGAATCCAAATTGGATTCTTTTGCTGAATTTGAAAAAAATGAAATTTTGATTTCTAAATTAAAACTAACGGATCATCGGCGAACAGTTACGGAATTGGAAGAAATCGAAAGTTCTAGAGAATCGAAAATCCTTTTCCAATTTCCTGAAACTAAGTGGAAACCAAAACTGGATGAGGCTCAGGGACTTGAAAGTTTAGAACTTCCGAAACTAGACCCCATAAAACCTTCATTTGGTAGAGATACACAAATTCTTGCATCCTCAGGTCTTTCTTCCTTTGCCTATGAGGAAGAAGAAGATTTTGACGAAGAAACATCTGAGGATTCGGATGCGGAAGAAACTTTGTCCGAAACAAGTTCTTTGGTTCATCCAAAAGAAGAAGGAAACATGGCTTCCGAGGCCATTCATATTCCGGAATCGCTTCGTTTGTCTCTTGTGGAAGAAACAGGTTGGGAATCAAACGATGAGGAAGAAGATGAATCTTCCGAAGAAGAGGGTGAGGAGAATACCGACGTTTATGAAGAGGAAACTCTCGAAACCTTGGCTGTGGAAGAGAGTTCTCCATTGGTTCGTTCTAACCTAAGTTCTGGAAATTTCGGAAAGAAAAAACTGGCTCCGAAAGAAGAACAACAGGAACTGATGTTTGGTTCTATGGTCCCCAAACCAAAACTAAAAAAAGGAAAGTATTATATTTCTCCAAGGCTTCTTTCTTCTCACCAAGTTCCTGTGGCCAATATCATGAAAAATGATTCGGAGCTTGATCTCATCTCTCGTAAAATTGAAGAGTCCACTGGGCATTTTGGGATTGAGTCCAAGGTTGTCACAAAAGAAAGGGGACCAATCATCACTCGTTATGAGATTACCATTCCGAATGGAATCAAACTCAACCGAATTGTTTCCCTTTCGGATGAAATCAGGGCTTACTTGGAAGTGAAAAACATTCGGATTGTGGCACCTATCCCTGGTAAGGCGTCGATTGGAATTGAGGTTCCGAACCGAATTCGGGAAGATGTATTTTTATCTGAGATTTTAAAGGATACCATCCTCCAACACAAAGCGAAAGACCTTTCGATTTGTATTGGAAAAGATATATCGGGAAAACTCGTGATGATTGATATCGCCAAACTCCCTCACTTACTTGTGGCGGGAACGACTGGTTCTGGTAAGTCGGTGAGTATCAATGCAATGATCACAAGCCTGATCTGCACTCGTTCCCCGGAAGAAGTGCGTTTTATTATGATCGATCCAAAGATGGTGGAGATGACACTTTATGAAGGAATCCCACATTTACTTATGCCGGTCATCACCGATCCTAAAAAAGCAACGAAGGCACTCTCCTGGGCCATCCAAGAAATGGAGAGTCGTTACCAAATGATCTCCCAATTGAAAAGTAGGGATTTCAAAAGTTTCAATGAGAAGGTGGATGAATATGCCCATGCCAAGGGATTTCAAAAACTACCGTACATTGTGATCTTTATCGACGAACTTGCCGACCTTATGATGGTTTCCGGAAAAGATCTGGAAGAACAGATCCAACGTATCTCTCAAAAAGCAAGAGCGGTCGGAATCCATTTGGTGATGGCAACCCAAAGGCCTTCTGTGGATGTGATCACCGGTGTCATCAAAGCGAACTGTCCGGCAAGGGTGGCCTTCCAAGTGGCTCAAAAAACGGACTCTAGAACCATTCTGGATACGAGTGGGGCCGAGACCCTCCTTGGAAAAGGGGACTTTTTATACCGGTCTCCGACTTCTAGCGACCTTCTTCGAATCCAAGCTCCTTTTATCGAAGAGAAAGAAATTGAGTCCATCGTGGAAGAGGCCAAAAAACAGGGTGCTCCAGCGTATGTGGAAATGAACTGGGACGATGAAACGAATATCGAAATGGCCTCTGACGAAGATGAAGAACTTTTTGATGAGGCTTGGAATATCGTGGTCACCGAAAAAAAAGCCAGCGCCAGTTACTTACAAAGAAGGATGAGAATCGGTTACAACAAAGCCGCAAGGCTTATGGAACTTATGGAAATGCGGGGGTATGTTTCCCCACAAATCGGGGCCAAACCCCGGGAAATCCTGCGTTCAGCGTAAATCATCGACAAGAGAAGTTTGTCTGAAAAACTGGGAATCTATGAAAGTATGGATCGGATCTTTGTTACTTGTCTTGGGAGTTTCTCTTGGTGCCCAAACAAGTCCGGCTCACAATTGGCATTCACCCTCCGAAGTGGTGAAAAAGATAAAGAAAAACTTTAGTGATATCAATTCCTATTCGGCTGATTTTCTCATCAAAACAGAAGACAACAAAAAGGAAAAACAGATGCGCGGGAAATGTTTTTACAAACGTCCCGGAAAAATTAGATACAACTTCGCAGAACCGGAAGGGGACGAAATTGTATCCGATGGAAAAACGCTTCATATCTTTATCAAGAGGTTAGGTGCTGTGGGAAAACAAGATTTAACCCTCGACCGTAAAAATACTTCAGGTCCCATCTTTACAACAAACAGTCCTGATGGACTCAATCGCCTCTTTCGTAAATACCATTATAAATTTGATACCATTGAACAACCTCGTTCGATGGGTGATGTTACCAAATACTTTGTGTTAGACCTTGACCAAAGAGAAAAGATTGGTGGGTTTGAGAAGATGAAACTTTTTGTGGATTCCGAATCTTACTTAATCAAAAAAGCAGTGGCCACTGATGGTCGTGGGAAAGTTACCACCATTTCATTTTCCAATATTAATTTTTCTGAAGAAATCCAAGACGGGGTTTTCAATTTTCACATGAGCGGGAACGCGAAGATTGTCAACAACCCACTTGTCTCCGAGAACTAAGCTAAAGAGGATATCATTTTGAACACTAAACGAGTCGGTCAAATCATTCGAGAAGCAAGAGAAGATAAAAAACTATCTGTCAAAGATGTAGCGAAAGAAACAAATATCGCAGCCAAATACATCATTGCTTTGGAAACAGAAGATTATTCTCAATTTCCAGCAGAGACCTTTGCTCTAGGGTTTTTAAAAAACTATGCAAGTTATCTAAAGTTAGATGCTGCTATGTTACTCAACCTTTATCGTGGGGAACAAATTGAAGAATCTCAAGCTCCTTTGGAAGAACTCACAAGACCGACGACTACACCTTTAAACTTAGATCGAAATAAAATCATTAGCCTTGTTTCCATTTTTCTTTTTGTGATCTCGGCTTATATCATCTATATTAGTTTTGAAGATTCCAATTCTGGATCAATGGATGAAGAAACCGCAGAAGTTGGTTCGACCGTCGAGACAGTAGCAAGTTCAGACATTCCTTCTGGAATCAATTTTGTTTCTCAAAGTGTTCCTGAGAACGCCAGTGTACCTTTTATATTAACAGAAGACCGTGGTGTGAGTTTCAGTGTGAACAACCAACAATGTAAGATGTTTATCAAAGGTGTTTCCAATGGGAAAGCAAACCTTGGATTTAATATTTTCCCTGAAAAAAATGTATATTTTTTCCAAACAGCAGAAGGAGAGGAAACCATCCTTTCCTATCGCATCGAGGAATTGTCTTCTCTTCGTCGTGATATCCGTGTAGTCACCCAAGCTGTGACTGAAAAATCGGCCAAAGTTCTTGTGACACTGAAAGAAGAAAGAGAAGGGGCTGCTGTAAAATCTCCAGTGGGTGATGTTCCCATCCAAGTCACTTTATTTTTCTCGAAACCAAGTTACGTAGAATTTGTGTTAGATGGTCAAATGGGGGAAAGAGGACTTGTTTCTGCCGGGGAAGTGAAACACCTTGAAGCTCGTGATCGCCTGGAAATCAAAGTGGGTGACGGTGGTGCCGTGGAAATGGTCCAAAACGGAAAAGAACGTTCGGTCCTTGGAAAACCTGGAAAACTCGTCAAAAAAATCTTCATTCGCAAACCAAATCCTTATGATTCCACTCAGTCCATCATTGGAGAGTTAGGCGAGTAATGCCAAAGCTAAAAGAAAAAACGGAAGAGACACCGAAGTCGTTTTTTATCACGACTCTCGGTTGTCCTAAAAATACCGTCGATTCGATGGCCATGCACCAGTCGCTTTTGAAAGAAGGTCTCCTTCCTGCGGCTGGCCCCGAAGCCAGTGACTTCCACTTGGTGAATACTTGTACCTTTATCCAAGATGCCACCAAAGAAACCATCCAAACCATCTTGGATTCCATTGACATCAAAAAGAAAAGTAAACAAAAGTTAGTTGTTGTTGGTTGTTTTGCTGAACGGGCAGGAAAAGAAATTTCCGACGACCTTCCGGAAGTGGACCTACATTTTGGAACGGGAAAATATGACAAAGCCGGTGAGATCCTAAGGAAAAGTTTTCCCCTAGATTTTAAAGACCTTTCCGAATTCAACGAAGACTTACTGGAAAGACTCACCACAAGTAAGGGAATTGAAAACTATTCCAAACCATACTCTTATGTAAAAATTTCTGATGGTTGCAACCGTGGTTGTCACTTCTGTATCATTCCCAACTTACGTGGAAAGTATCGTGATACAGATATTACTGATGTATTATCGCAAACGAAACTAGCAGTAAAAGCGGGATCCAAAGAGATCTGTCTTGTTTCCCAAGATACTGTGTTTTATGGAAAGGATACGGACAAACTTCTGGATTTGGTTCGTTCTGTTGCGGATGTGGATGGTGTGGAACTTCTTCGTCTCCTTTATTTGTATCCGGATAAAAAAACAGAAAAGTTACTCGATCTTTACGGTGAAATTCCTAAAATTGCCCCGTATTTGGAAAGCCCTTTGCAACATGTTTCCAAATCCGTTTTAAAATCTATGAACCGCACGGGTGAATATTCTTATTTCAAATCTCTTTTCCAAAAGGCAAGGGACCTAAGGTCCGATTTGGAAATTCGAACTTCCTTTATTTTGGGTTTCCCTGGGGAAACGATGGAAGACGTAGAAGAAATCATTCGGTTTGTGGAAGATGTAAAACCAGAAAAGGTAAATTTATTTCCTTATTCTCCACAAGAAGGAACGAAAGGTGCAACAATGGATGGGCAACTCAAAGACAAAGAGATTGCTCGCCGTGTGAATCTTGTGCGGGATGCCTATCTTGGGACTTTAAAATCCATCCACCAAAATCGAATTGGAAAATTATACCCGGCCGTTGTGGATGAAGTTTTGGAGAAGGGGGCTATTGTCCGCCGTTTCCAAGATGCACCAGAAATTGATGAAGTGGTTTATGTAGAAGAAGAAGGTCTGAAGGTTGGCCAGTTTGGTCAGGTAAGAGTGGACTCTTTTTATGAACTCGATATGTCGGGGACTTGGGTGGTTTAGTGGAAGATTGGAAAACCATTGCGAATATCCCGAACCTGCTAACTGTTCTTCGGGTGCTTGCACTTCCTTTTTTTATTTTTGCCCTGTTCCAAAAGGAATGGGAATACCAAATTTTTGCCTTTGTCCTCTTTGCTCTTGCCTCTCTCACGGATCTTGTCGATGGGTATTTAGCTCGTAAGTGGAACCAACAAACCGAGTTTGGAAAATTTCTCGATCCCCTCGCTGATAAGTTTTTAGTCATTGGATGTTTTGTTACTTTTTTATTCATCCACGAACCCATTGAGGTTTGGATGGTGGTGCTTATCATTGGGCGTGATATGCTCATTACTTTTTTACGTTACATTGCCGTTCGTTCCGGCCAAAGCCTACGCACTACCATGATGGGAAAAGTAAAAACTGCCTTTCAGATGGGAGCCATCTTAATGATCCTTGTTGTGTTTATGCTCATCTCTGGAAAAAGAAGGGCTATGATCAACGAAACTTATGCAATGGGAAAACTTTCTGGGTATTCCACCTTTGAAGTGGCATCACAACATGCAAATGAGTTTTATACCTTGGCCAAAACCACAGAGTCTTTGAGTTTTACAGACTTCTTTGATTCCATTGCATCTTTTGTTCCTTATTTTGGAATGTTATTCACAACATTCATCACTGTCATTTCTGGGCTTCGTTATATTGTGACCAATTATCAGTTGTTAACTTTCGCAAACCTTAAAAGGATTTTTTATGACCGCGCCAACAGTTAAAGAAATACTCGGACAAGTTGTTTCTGGACACCACCTTGTGGATGACCATGCCGAACTTTTTTTAAGTGAGGTCATGGACGGAAAAGTTCCAGAGCCAGTCCTTGCTTCTTTTCTCACTGCCATGAAAATGAAGGGAGAAACAACGGACGAACTGTACGGATTTGTTCGGGCGATGCGTAACCATGCCATCAAACCTTCAAAAAAGTTTGATTTTGATTTTTTGGATACTTGTGGGACAGGGGGAGATGGAAAGGGAACTTTGAATGTTTCGACTCTTTCGGCTCTCACTCTAGCAAGCCTTGGATTCAAAGTTGCCAAACACGGGAATCGTTCGGTTTCCTCTCTTTCCGGAAGTTCTGATATTTTATCGGGACTGGGATACAAACTAGACCAATCCACAGCAGATTCTGAATCAGAATTCTTACGCACAGGATTTGTATTTTTGTTTGCTCCCGCATGGCACCCAGCCATGAAATACGCAGGTCCTGTTCGTACTGCCTTGGGTTTTCGCACTTTTTTCAATTTGATTGGACCTCTTTCCAATCCTTTCGCCCCATCTCACCAAATGGTCGGGGTTTACGATAAATCTCTTTGTTTGCCGATGGCGGAAATTTTAGGAAGGCTTGGCTCCAAACGGGCCATTGTCTGCCATTCACGAGATGGACTGGATGAATTTTCCATCTTTGAAGAAACGGATTTTGCCTATTTTGATGGAAAGGATACCATGGAACTCTCCTTTGACCCGAAAGAACTTGGCCTAAATTCCAAGGAATTGGACAGAAATACGGTGTTCTCTTCTTCGAAAGAGGGGGCAGAGTCCTTATTTCGGGCGGTTCTGGATCCAAGCGAATCCACCGGGGGCACTTCTATGGTGGCTCTCAATGCGGGCGTCGCTATGTTTTTGCTAGGAGCCACAAAGGATATACGAACAGGATACGAAACTGCCAAAGCGGCACTCCTTGAGAAAAAAGTTCTCCGATTCGTTCGTGAAACATTGAATTTAAGATAAGGCCTGTAAACATTGGATAAATAGCTATGCTCAATTTTAACTTTTTAACACCAGAAATCCTCATCCTTGCCCAAGAAGAAGGTGCAAAGTCGTCTCTCCAGTCACTCATCATCATTCCGATCATGTTAGTTGCTATGTACTTTCTTGTGATTCTTCCAAACAAAAAAGAAGAGAAAAAAAGAAAAGAGATGATCACGAACCTTCAAAAAGGGGACAACGTAGTCACAAATAGTGGCCTTCATGGAAAGATCGTAGAGTTCAAAGACAATAACGAAACAGTCGTTCTCAGTGTTGCTGCGAACACAAACGTAACTTTTGAAACTAGCGCTATTCTGAAGAAGAAAGCCTAAGATGAAGAAACTCTTCTTAATTACCGTAACACTTTGTTTTTCGGCTTCCCTCCTCGCACAGGAGGGTTTGGATTTTTTAGATAAGGTAAATGATAAACCTAAATCGACAACCACCAAACCCAAAGAAGAAACCAATGTAACCACAACCAAAAAACAAACAAATGTTGTGACTACAACCGGAACCGCTACTGGTAAAAAGAAGAAATCGAAAAAGAAATCCAAACAAAACCAACTCACTGGGGAGACTCTTCCTCAAAATACAAACTTAGTTTCCAATCCTAATTCGAATACAACTGTTCCTGTAACAGATAAATCCCTTTCTGGCTTAGACAAACCACTCGTTGTGGTGGAAGAAGAGGAAGTGGTGAGTAACGGTATGTGGATGGATTCGAATGTTTCCGTGGAACCAACTGGACTTCCTGGTTTTGCTTCGGATTTAAAAATGGGAAAAACAGAAAGTGGAAGTGTTGAAACAAACCTCTCTTCCAACAAAGAAACTGGAAAATCTCTTTTTAATTTCTCTGATTTTTTTGCTAAATATAAAAAAGCAATGATGATCCTTGGGATTATCATTCTCTTTGCGTTTTATAGACTTAGATCCGCTCGCCCGGGATCTAGCAGTCGTTCTTATAGAAGATAATAATTTTAGGAGCAAACTAACTTGCAATCGTATCGACTATTGATTCTTCCTTTTTTGATTCTGGCGGTTTCCTTTACCATTTTGTATCCGAACTTCGCCGATCGTACGTTAAAGATTGTTGTGAGAGAAGATGTTTACTCTCTTCCTGAGGCAAATCAAAAAGAATTGGTAAATGCACTTTTTGATCGTTGGGCAAAAGATTATGGCAAAACTTCTGGTTGGACCATTGAACCACAAGGCGCCCTTCCTCCTAAAGAAAATCCTTTTTATACAGTCAAAGGACGATTCATTACTTCTGCAAAGATCAACCAAATCTCCCAAGAAAATCAATCGCTTGTCAGTGAATCCAAAAACAAACTAGAACCTACATGGATTGAAGAAACAATTCGTGGTGGTAAATCTTTATCCATTAAGTTGGGTCTTGATTTACAGGGAGGGATGAGAGTGGTCCTCAAAGGTGACTTTGATGATTATACTTCTAAACTCAAAGACCTTTACGCAAAAGAATTAACGGAACTGAACCTAACACTCAGTAACCCGGCGACAAAACCAGAGGATAAAGAAAAAGCAAAGTCAAGACTTGCTGAAATTGAATCTAGTTTTGATCTTTCTCCCATGCGTAAAATTGTAGAATTAGAAAAAGCGAAGATGATCATTGACAATCGTCTGACGACTCAAAACCTAACAGAGCCACAAGTTCGTATCCAAAAAGAACAAGATGCAATTGAAGTTTCTCTTCCAGGTGTATCCAATTCTGCAGCCATTTTAGAAATTCTACAAAACACTGAAACGGTAGAATATCGTTTGGAAGAACCAACTCCTTTCCTATATAAAAGCCAAATTGCAGACAATGAACGTCGTATGATGGATTTAGGAAAAAGAGAAAACACTGATATTTTCTTATTCCAAGAACTTGTAAAAAACAAAGCGGGAAAAAAAGCCCAAGATGAGTTTTTAGAAGGTCTAGAAAAAAAATACAATATCCCGAAAGACTTTAAAGTATATGCAATGTGGGCACGTGGAAATGCAGCAAAGTCTGCACTTTTACCTCGAAGTTTTGTGGTTTTGGAGCGTAAAATTGCTTTGTCTGGCAATGATATGACCAATGCCCAACCATCGTATAACTCAAACTCTTATGGATGGATGGTTAGTTTTACTCTCACTCCCAACGGAGCTGAAAAGTTTTTTGATCTTACTTCACAAAACCGTGGACGTAACTTAGCAATTGTTTGGGGAGATAAAGTGATCTCCAATCCAGTCATCAATGACCCTATCGCTGGTGGTCGGGCAGAAATTTCTGGAAGTTTTTCGGAACAAGAAGCCATTCGATTAGCCAACGTAATTTCGGAAGGAGCACTTCCCATTCCACTTTCTGTTTTGGAGATGCGATTCATTGGACCAACTCTTGGAATTGAATCCATCGAAGTGGGTGTAAAAGCCGTTGCTATAGGATTTTTCCTAGTAATGGTTTATATGATCTTCTATTATAGGTTAGGTGGATTTATTGCAGACTTGTCACTTCTTGTGAACTTGATTATTCTTGCAGCACTTCTCACTCTGATGGACTTTACTTTGACTCTTCCTGGTATTGCAGGGATCATTTTGACGGCAGGTATGGCCGTGGATGCGAACGTAATCATTTATGAAAGGATCAGAGAAGAGATAGAAGAGGGTAGGGCACTTTCGATTGCAGTCACACGTGGTTTTGAAAACGCATTTTGGACCATTATGGATGCGAACGTAACTACACTGATTGCGGGGATTTTAATGATTCGACTTGGTAACGGACCAATCAAAGGTTTTGCGATCACTCTTTGTTGGGGGATTGTCACAACTTTATTCACCTCTCTTTTCCTCTCCAGATTATTTATGGAGCTAACTGTGAACCGAATCGGTGTTCATCATTTAAATTTAAGACCTTTCTTCTTTGGAAAAAAGGAGACTACAAATGCGTAATATCAATTTCACAAAGTATAAATACTTCACTCTTAGTTTTTCGTTTTTAGCGATTGTTTTTGGGTTTGCGGTCACCTTTGGAAAGTATGGTGGGTTTGCTCACTCACTTGATTTTAACGGTGGTCTTCGTACTGTCGTGGAACTTCCGGCTGACAAATCTCGAAGTGATCTGGATGGATATTTCCAATCCAAAAACATTGAAGCCGTTGTAATCCTTTTGGAAAAAGAAAAGAATATTTACCAATTGGACATCGGGCTTGGATCACTTGATACCATTGAAACTTTGTACAAAGAAATTCCAGAAGCAAATCGAGAGTCTTCTACTTCTGCAATTGATCGTTTTGTGCAACTTCTAAGATACGAATACAAACTCCCTAAAGAAAAAGTTCTTTCGGCAGACCAAGTCGGTGCGGTTGTTGGTGGTGAGTTGACAGAAGTGGGAATCACACTCCTTCTCACAACACTTGCCATCATTCTTTTGTATTTGAGTATTCGTTCTCAGTTTAAGTTTGCTTTGGCTTCTTCCATTGCACTTGTTCATGATATTCTTATGACTTTGGCACTTATTGGATTTTTACAAATCAAACCAAGTGTTCCTATCATTGCGGCACTTCTTACTCTCCTTGGTTATTCCATTAACGATAAAATTGTGGTATTTGACCGGATTAGAGAGAATGCACATGGTAAAGACAACTTAGCACTTTCCAATATCATCAATGTTTCGATCACACAAACCTTGGGTAGAACCATCAATACTTCCTTTACAACTATGATTTCTGTTGTGGCGATCATTGTGGGTGGGGCAGTGGAATTGTATGATTTTGCTTTTGTTCTTCTTTTTGGTGTGATTGTCGGAACCTATTCTTCTATCTATATTGCAGCGCCTATTTCTGAGATCTACGACCAACTCAGGAAAAAACGATTCGCATAACAAAGATTCTATGGATGCAGAGAAACGGAAGGAAACTTATTCTCTGCATTCCCTACTTGGGTTTTTGGCAATGGGAAAAACCGGAGCCAATCCTCCTGTCTCTGCCGTCTTAACGGATGAAACAGGTTCCATTCTTGCCAGTGCACATACTCAAAAATTTGGCGGTAACCATGCGGAGAGGGAACTATATTCTCGTTATCCGCATGTAAGTGAAAACCAAGTTCTTTCCGTTAGTTTAGAACCCTGTACACATTTTGGAAAAACACCACCTTGTCGAGATTTGGTGATCGAAAAAAAACCGAAAGAAATTAAACTCGGATGGAAGGATCCCAATCCCTTAGTGTCTTCTGGAGATTGGGAAAAATATGCAGAGTCAGGCATTTCTGTAACTCTAGATCCCATGCTTGCAAAAGTATCCCTTCCTTTTTTACAGGGTTTTTTACATCGAATCAAAACAGGGCGCCCTTGGGTTTGGATCAAAGCGGCCACATCGATCGAAGGAAATTATGCTTCAAAAGAAAAAAGAAAGGAACGTGTGAGTTCAGAAGAGATGGATCTTTATTTACAAGTTTTCCGCGCCAAAATGGATGCAATTGCAGTGGGTCCCGGAACCGTTTTTGTTGATTCTCCATCACTTCATTTTCGAATTACAGAAGAAATGGTTCTTACGCAAAAACCAGGAATCCGGGTTACAGAATTAGAACCTTTTTTTGAAGCCGGTGCTGGACTCATCTCTTCCTTATTATCATACACAAAAGATTCGGAAAAGTTACATCGTCTAGAGGAAGAAGTTTACCAACCATTTCGTATCTTTTGTTTGGATGAGAACAGGCTACCTTCTGAGACTTTTTTTGCAAAACAAAGGGAACTGACCGAAAAGTTTGGAGTCAAAAAATGTATTTTTTTTATTCTAACAGAGGACGATTCAAAACCTATTGCAAAAGAATTAGAAGAACAAATCAAAATCCTTTCTCCTTATGAAGGAATTTTGATTTATTACGATGAAGGTGATAAGTTTTTAGAAATTCTTGGAGAACTCGGTATCAATACTTTGTTATGTGAAGCCGGTAGTTTTTTCCCAAACTTTCTACAAAATGAACTTTCAGAGGAAGATCGGGTTTTGGAGATTCGAAATGAAAAAAAATCCATTCCAAATGGAATTCCTTTTGTCTATCATAATGAACCACTGATTTCTGAATACCAAGTCGGATCAAACCGTATATTTATCAGAAAACCACAAAGGAGCATCTAATTTATGTTTACCGGTCTTGTTGAAACCCTCGGAAAAGTAATCAAAATCGAACCAATTGATTCGGGAATTCAATTCACAATTGAAACTGAATGGGAAAACCCTGATTTAAAAATAGGAGATTCCATTGCCATCAATGGTGCTTGTATGACGGTCACCGAGTTTAGTGACTTGGGCAATTTATTTAAATTTTATGCATCATTTAAATCACTTGAGCTTACCAACTTGTCTAGGTTAGGGGAGGGTTCGCCAGTCAATTTGGAACGAGCGATGGCACTGGGACAAAGGTTTGGTGGTCATATGGTCCAAGGCCATGTGGATGGAATGGCAAAAGTAATCACCCGAAAACAAATTGAAGCGGAAGTGGAAGAGTTTTGGGTAGAGATTCCCAAAGATCTACAACGTTATTTTGTCAAAAAAGGATCTGTGACCTTGGATGGAATCAGCCTTACTGTGGTAGATGTGAAAGATGGAAACATCCAACTCATCCTCATTCCAGAGACAATGGAAAAAACCAATGCAAACACTTGGAAAAAAGACCAAAAGTTGAATGTAGAAGTGGATGTACTAGCAAAATACATTGAAAACTATTTGGAACAAAGGTCTGGATCTTAGTTTCGTTTCAATAGATCGTCGATTTCGGAATCGGTATCGTCATCGGAAATGTATTTGGCTCGAAAATCCATTTCGTTCATAATTTCAAAAAACATATCTAATTTTGCTAATTTGAATACGTTCATGATCATCGGTTTCATTCCGACAAGGATGAGTTTGCCTTTTTTGTTTTTGAGTGAATTGAGACTTTTGATCAGGGAACCAATTCCAGAGGAATCGATATAGTCGAGGCGGCTCATATCGATGGAAACAATACTTGGGTTTGGTTCAATGAGTTTTGCAAAGATCGACTCAAATTCCTCCGTAGATTCTATATCGAATTTTCCAGCAATTTCAATGGTTTTGATCTTTCCTGTTGCGTTTAGTTTCAGTTCCACTTGGCCTCCGATCCGGAATATTTAGACAAAAGAAAGGGGAAAAATCAATGACTTTCTTTGGGAATCTTCTTTAATTCGGAACGGCTTTCAGAGTTTTAGTATATAGAGGCCTTTCCCCATGATACGTCCGATCGAAGAAGCAATCGAAGAAATCCGCCAAGGCAAAATGATCATTCTCGTCGACTCTGAAGACAGAGAAAACGAAGGAGATTTGGTCTGTGCTTCCCAATTTGCAGACAAAGACAAAATCAACTTTATGGCAACTCACGGTCGCGGACTCATTTGTGTCCCGATGGAAAGAGAAAGATTACAAACACTTGGTCTCGGAAAGATGGTGGATGATCTTTCCTTGGGAGATAAACACGGAACAGCCTTTACTGTTTCTGTGGACGCCAAACATGGAACAACAACTGGTATCTCGGCACCTGACAGAGCCAAAACGGTGGAAGCACTCCTTGATCCCAAAACAAAATCAGAAGATTTGATGCGCCCTGGTCATATGTTTCCTTTACAAGCGGTGACGGGTGGAGTTTTACGAAGGGCCGGCCATACGGAAGCAGCAGTCGACTTAGCAAAGTTAGCTGGTCTTTACCCAAGTGGTGTCATTTGTGAGATTATGAATGATGATGGATCGATGGCAAGAATTCCAGATTTGGAAAAATTTGCAAAAACTCATGGCCTTAATATTTATACAATCGAAGATTTAATTCGTTACAGAAGGCATAAAGAAAAATTAATCCATTTGGAAGTAGAAGCGAGTTTACCAACGGAGTTTGGTGATTTTAAAATCAAAGCTTATTCCACTCAAATTGATGATAAAATTCATATGGCATTGGTGAAAGGGGAAATTGATCCCAAAAAACCGGTGCTCGTGCGCGTTCATAGTGAATGTTTGACGGGAGATATTTTTTCATCCCAACGCTGCGACTGCGGACCTCAACTCCATAATGCCCTTCGTATGATTGAAAAAGAAGGTACGGGAGTTCTACTTTATATGCGCCAAGAAGGGCGTGGGATTGGAATCATCAATAAACTCAAAGCCTATTCTTTACAAGAGGGTGGGCTTGATACAGTGGAAGCCAATGAAAAATTGGGATTTGCACCTGACTTACGTGAATACGGAATTGGGGCGCAGATTTTACGAGATATTGGGGTGAAACAAATGAAACTCATCACCAATAACCCACGTAAGATTGTGGGCCTTGAGGGTTACAATCTGCACGTAACGGAAAGAGTTCCGATTGAGATTGATCCCGTGGAAGAAAACACTCGTTACCTGCAGACAAAAAAAACAAAGTTAGGACATTTACTCAATCTCCACGGTTGAAATTGAATTAGATCCAAGGGCTTTGAATCGGCCATCACCATTAAAAATCCATAATGGCGATGGTTGTAAAAAAATAGTTTCTTCTTTAGTCGTTTTAGACTAAGAACAAAAACTTTTCCCTTATTGGCAAATAAGTATTCCTATTTCCTTATCCAACGTTAAGGAGATAGTCTCGATCGTTTCCAACCCGATTCTAATCTTTCGAAAGATATCCTATCATGTAACCTTCCGACCCTTCCTTGCCAAAATTCGATTTTGGTAGGAGATACCGAATACCCACCCCAATTTTCTGGTTTCGGAATTTCTTTTCCTTCCCACTCTTTGGTAAGTTTGGCAAATTTTTCTTCTAAAAATTCACGGGATGGCACCACCGAACTTTGATTTGATGTGTGCGCTCCGATTTGCGATTCTCTGGGCCTGACTGCAAAATAAGTTTCTGATTCTTCTTTTGCAATGCGGCTTGCTTTTCCCTCAATACGGATTTGTCTTTCCAGTTTCGGCCAAAAGAAATTAAGAGCCACGAAGTGATTGTCGGCAATGTCTCTACCTTTATCGGAATCATAATTGGTAAAAAACTGGAACTCGTCACGGATCAGGCCTTTGAGTAAAACAATCCGCACCGATGGTTGGCCTGTTTTGTCTACCGTGGCCAGGCTCATAGCATTGGGTTCGGCTTCTCCTTCTTCTTTTGCTTCCGAAAACCAAAGACTAAATAATTTTAAGGGATCAGAACCCGCAGTTTCTTCCGAAAGAACAGAGCGAGTGTAGAGTTTTCTCATATGTGGTAATTCATTCAATGGTTCCATAGATCGGAAATCCCTCCCAGTTGTAGTAGTGGACTAGTAACTTTGCAAAATAAGTTAAAAATAATCCGAGGGAAAAATAAAGACCCATAGGAATTTTTTTTCCCTTTAAAGAATCTCCTTTTTTTCGTAAAAGAAAACTAAAACCTACAGCTAGTAGGTATGCTGAATTAAAGTATAAAATCCAAAAGGGATTTCCGGCAATGGCAGCAAAAATGGGGGAAAAAAGCACATCACCCAGGCCAGTACCCCCACGAAATAGAAGGTAAATGATTAAGTAAAAGGATAGAAATCCTAAAAACACCCATAAGGTTTCTAAGTTGAATGATTCACCAAACAAGAAATAGTTGGAAAGAAAACCAAAACCTATGACGAAGGGAAGGTTTTCGTAATCCAGAGAAAATTTGGCGACATCTGTCATCATGGAGATAAGTAAGTGCCCAAACAAAAAAAGGAGGAAGAGGGCACCAAAGATATCTTCCGAAACAAAATACACAAAGATCGCCATGAGACCAAAAAGAAATTCAGAAAGAGGGTAGAGTTTGGGTAGTTCTGTTTCGCAAGACTTACATTTTCCTTTTGTCAAAAACCAACCGAAAATAGGGATGAGATTAGTTTTTGTCACCAAATGCCCGCAAGACGGACAGTGACTTGGTTTGGAAAAAATGATTTTCCAACGTTGAAAGCCCTTTGCTTCCTTTCTTTTTTTGCCATAACAATAAAGTAAGATTCGTTCCCCAAGGGTTGTATAAAAACTAGCTAAGGCCCCGCCAAAAAAAAATAGGATTCCATAGGTCGAGAGGGTCCAAAGTGATAACCAAATCGATTCTTCCATAAAATCCAATGTATTTCCTTTCGTTTAATCTGAAGGACGGAGTTTAACTTTCCTTAGAAAGTTCCTGTAAGGCCTTCATCCCTCGTTTCAAAGTATCCCATTCGGTGGCAAAGGAAAGTCTTACAAAATTCTTTTGGTCACAAAAGATAAATCCAGGAACAAGGATCAGATCTTTTTTGACAGCCCTTTGGATGAATTCTTCATCTGTCACTGGGACTTGGAAAAAGGAATAAAAAGCACCACCGGATTTTTGGATCGGGTAGTAATCTTTCAAAGAATCATAAACAAAGTCACGTTTTTCTTTATAGTCTTGGATATAAGCCGTCATATCTGTTTTGAGTGCTTCGATTCCTGCCCATTGGGTAATGGAAGGGGTACAAACAACAGTATACTGCTGTAAGGTGGTGAGAGCTTTGATAACTTTGTCTTCGGCAAGGATGGTGGCAAGCCTAAGCCCGGTCATATTATAGGTTTTGGAAAAACCAGTAAGAGTGATTGTTTTTTCATACTCAGAGCCAATCGAAAAAAACTCATTATCATAATCAAAGAGTTCATAAATTTCATCACTGATGAGATAAGCACCTGTGCTTTCCGCTAAATTGGCAAGGGCTCTTAGTTGTTCTTTGGAAAGAACCTTTCCTGTTGGGTTCGATGGGTTTGAAAAAATGATTAGTTTGAATTTTCTAGATTTTAAAGATTCTAAGTCTGCTGGTTTAAAACTTTCCTTTAGTGGAACTACTTTCCCACCATAAAATTTTAACATCGCCGGATACATTAAAAAGTAAGGGGAGATGACCAAACATTCGTCACCTTCGTTCACGAGTGCATTGAATAATAAAAATAAGGCAGAAGAGATTCCCGAGGTAACAAGGATTCTGTCTTCATGGGCATAAGAAATTTTGTTTTGGGTTCTGTATTTCTCAGCCATTGCCGATTTTAATTCAGGAATCCCGCCGGTTAGGGTATAAGAAGTTTTTCCATCACGTGCCGCTTTTGTTAAGGCCTCAATGATGTTAGGTGGGCAAGGGAAATGTGGTTGGCCGATACTCAAATTGATCGGGTTTTGGATAGTCCGTGCGAGCTCGAAAGCCTTGCGGATGGGGGAGGAATCAATCCCATACATTCTATTTGCGAAATCCATGAAATCATCATGGTTTTTTGGGGAGGTACGGGTCAATAGAATTTGGTTTACACCTAGGAAATGGATAGAAATCTGAAGGATATGGAATTTGTTACCATCGCTGATGTGAAAGTGCCGGTCCTCCCGCACTCAGAGAAGTTTCCCGTTTTCCCCTCTAGCCTTGTCGAAACTGACTCGGTCAAACAAACCTTACAAAAAATTCTATACCCCATGCTCGAAGGGATTCCCGTCCTTCTTGTCGGTGATGCGGGTGTTGGAAAAAACGCACTTATCTATTATATTAACTCTCTACGCAAACAACCCACCCTTCGATTTAGTTTCAATGAAGACACACTTCCTGAAGACTTAATTGGATCTTACCGCATCCTTCTGGATGGAAAAGGATTCACTTGGTCGAACGGCCCTCTCACCAATGCTTTGTCAGAAGGACTTAGTTTTGTCGCTGATGAGATGAACCTTTGTGCACCAAACATCATCAAACGTTTTTCTTCTGTTTATGAATCGAACTACTTGGATCTTTTGGAAGGAAGTGGGGAAAGGGTGAATGGAAAAACAGGATTTTGGTTTATCGGAACCCAAAACCCCAGTGAAGGATTTGAAGGAAGAAAACCCCTTCCTTTTGATATCACCAAACATTTTGCCGTAGTGTATGTAGATCCGTATTCGCCAGACGAAATGTTTTTTATCTTAAAAAAACTCTATCCCATGCTTGGAGAAGATGTTTTAAAACAAATCATTCGGATTAGTTTGGAATCAGAAGCTCGGATCAAAGCAGGGGAAATTGGAAAAGGTGATTTAGAAAAATACCATTTCAACTTACGAACTTTACAAAAGTATTGTAACCGTTTGGTTTTATTCGGTGCCAAAGACAAAACAGTCGCGGCAAGAGAAGCACTCTACTTATTTGAAGAACCGTTCCGCAAAAAAGAAGATAAAGCCAAACAAAGAGAACTCATTGAATCGGAGTTTGGTGGATCAGTGAAACTTGTTCCGACCAAAGGTTATGTACAAAGTTCTACCATCTTTTGGAATGACAAAGAAATAAAAACCTGGGACGAAAAAAAGACAATCTCTCTTCTATCGACTTACCCAACACCAGAACCCATCTTACAATTTCTCGACCAAGTATTCACTGCCATCCAAGCCAAAGAAAACATTTTAATTGAATATAGAGAAGACCAGGACCCTCAAGAATTTTTGCCACTCTTTACGGAACTTACAGGAATTGAACTTGAGTCTGTTATGTTATCGAAGGGAATGCATACCTCTGATGTTGTGGGCGCTTTAAAACCAACCGAAGAGGGAAATATTGAAAGTGTGACTTGGGTAGATGGTCCCCTAACACGTTCTATTCGGAAAGGTCATATCATTCTCATCTCAGGACTTGAATCTGCCGGTGCGGAGCTCGTTGAAAAGATGAATATGTTAACTGACGATGCGCGTTCCCTAACTTTGCCACCAGAGTCCGGGGAATACCTTCCCATCCAACTCACAGAAAAATCCATCGTGTTTGGAATGAAGTCATTTCGTGCTTCTAAATCAGTAACAACAATTTCTCGTGCCTTTCGTAACCGCTTCACTCCTATTCTTTTTCCTGAACTAGAAGATGTTAAAGTTCTAGAAGAGATTTTAGAATTCTATCTACCAGAAGGGGTTCTTCCTCGTTCCTTGGCACGTTTTCATCTCAAAGCCAAGGAATTGGCAGAAAAACGCACCATTGGATCGGCAAATCTAATGCCTTACCGATTTGGAATCGCAAATCTTTTAAAATGGAAAAACCATATCTATCGCCACAACCAAACAGATGTAAAAGACATTGCCATTCGTGGTGGAAAGATTTATTATACGAACCAAATTGCGGATCCAAAAGAAAGAAAGGAACTCGAACGCCTCCTTGAAGGATTTCTTTCCGGTGTGGAAGTCGTCTCAACACTCTTCGAGGAAATCGAAGAGAAAAAAAAAACGTTTACCGTTGAGTCTGGACTAAATCGTAAAAATTGGTGGGATCCGGAACTCCACAAACGGGACCCACTAACAGGCGTTGCTAAAAAACTCAACTCTGGAGCCGAAACCAAAAGGGGGATTGAGATCAATACTCCAGAAACTGGTGGCGGAACCAAAGAAGGTCCCGATGCTTGGTATGGGCAAGATACGCAAGGGAACCAAGGCCAAGGAGAACCACAAGGGGGAGGTGGTGCTTGGGGTTACCGCACCGACGAACTCTATAAACAATTTTTAAAGAAACGCCGTCTTCTTTGGGATTATTCCATTATGGTAGGTCTTGAAGAATTTAAATCTGTGTTCGGAAAAGAACTGGAAGAAGTAGAACTCAATTTAGAACAACTCTTTGATCCAGAAATTGACATCCACCGGATGTACAAAAACGAAGGTTCCAGGGTGGATGCAAGGAAATACATTTCGTACAAAAGTGGAAGGGGAGATACAAAAATCTTCGATAAAACCACAATTGAAAAGAATGATGAAAAACTCAAAGGTGTAGAAGTTACCTTCCTTGTTTCCAAATGCCGCAGGATCTTTAACTTTGAATATTCGATCGCGATGCTTTCAGCTCTTCTTGTGAGTTTGCATATCTTAAACGAACATGATATCAAAACGAGTGTTCATACTTTTTGTGATATCAAAAACTCCAAAGACACTGTGGATATTTTTAACTTAAAGTCAGCGGAAGAAGACTACACTGCGGACAAAGAGGAAGAGGTTTTCACAGCTCTTTGTAAAAATTGGCACGGGGACAGCATTCCTGAATACCAAGTTCTCTCCAATTCGGAGCGGTTTTTTTCGCCTGATGCCCAAACCAAGATCATTGTGATCCTTTCTGACTTCCGAGGCCAAAGGGCCAAAACTTATATCGAAGATGAACTGGCGTCTTTTGATACGAGAAAGTTGAAAGAAGCTGTACTGAAAAACCAGGAGAAAAATTATGTATTTTTAGGGGTGGGACTTGGGTCTCGCTACATTGCGGAACATGTGTTCCACGACTCCCTGCAGATTACGGCAGACAACTTTTACTCTATGCCGAATTTGATTGGGGCAGAAATTGCACGACTCGTGCAAATTCACCATTCGCTTAGGCAATAATGACTATGGGAAAAACCAAAAAAGACGACAAACCTCGCGGGACCGATCCTTTAATCAATAAAAAGGCAAAGTTCAATTTCGAACTATTAGATTCGTTCGAGGCTGGTGTTGTACTCACAGGGTCTGAGGTAAAATCCCTTCGAGAAAAAAAGGGAAATCTTACCGATTGTTTTGCCAAAGTGAGAAACGGGGAAGTGTTTTTAGAAAACTTTCAAATCCCACCTTACAAAAACGGGGGTTATGCGAACCATCCTGAAATTCGGCCTCGCAAACTCCTCTTAAAAGCAAAAGAAATTGAAAAAATTGATAGGTCCATCAAAGAGAAGGGACTTGTTCTTGTTGCCACTCGTTGTTTCTTTAAAAACAACCGTTTGGTGAAGATAGATGTCGCATTAGCCAAACCAAAAAAACTTTACGACAAACGTGACGACATTCAAAAAAAGGAAGCCAAAATCGATATGGAAAGAGCCATGAAGGAACACCTACGCAAATGAAAGGACTTCCAGTGGTCACCATTGTTGGTAGACAAAATGTGGGTAAATCCACACTATTCAACGCCATTCTCCGCGCACAAAGTGCCATCACAGAAAATACTGCCGGTGTGACTCGGGACGTTTTACAAAAGACTGTCGAAAGATCAGAATTTAAAATTCCGTTCACTTTGTCCGATACACCTGGTCTTGATATTGAAAATATCGACGAAATCTCGAAGGAAATCATTGAAATTGCTTTTGAACATTTGCGAAATTCGGATCTTATCCTCCATGTGATCGATCATAAAGACTTACGTAAATATGATCACAGACTCATCGAATTATTTAAAAAAGACGAAATTCTAAAAGATAAGATGGTTTTAACTCTTATCAATAAAGTGGATACCGAACAAGACGAATATGATCTGGAACCATTTTACAAACTGGGACTCAACGAACTTCTTCCGATCTCGGCCCTGGGTCGAAGGAATTTTGATCTCCTGTATCAAAAGATTAATTTTTTTCTTCCAGACAAAATCAAAATGCCGGAAGACCCGTATTGTAAAATTGCCATCATTGGGAAACCTAACTCGGGTAAGTCGTCACTTCTGAATACCTTTCTCGGTTACAAAAGGGCCGTTGTGAGTGATGTCCCAGGAACCACAAGGGATTCAGTTTCGGATCAGTTTTATTTTCAAAACCAAAAATTAGAAATCATTGATACTGCCGGGATTCGAAGAAAATCCAAAACAGGGGAAAGTTTGGAATTCTATTCTTATAAACGTACCCTTCATAGTTTGGGAGAAGCCGATGTGGTAGTCCTCCTTGTGGATGCCATGAAGGGGCTCGGTGAATTTGATAAAAAGATCTTTGGTGAAATCCAAGAACTCGGAAAACCGATGATTGTGGCTGTGAACAAATGGGATCTGGTTCCAGAAAAAGAATCCAATTCTTGGAAACACTACAAAGACCGGATGGAGGCCAAACTTTCCATTTTGAAGGAACGCCCTCTCATTTCCCTCTCTGCCAAGGAAAAACTCCGCACCCATAAACTCCTAGAATCGGTGATTGCTCTCTATGAAAAGTCCCAGAAAAAGCTGACCACCCGTGCCCTAAATGACTGGTTAAGCAAGTGGGGGGGCAAAAATAAGGTGCAGAAGGCATCCAATCGACCTCCGAAGGTGTATTACGCCACGCAAGTGTCCCAGATTCCTTTTAAAATACTTTTCTTTGTTAACGATACGAAACTCTTTCCGTCAAATATTCTAAGCTTTTACCGAAAGAGTATAGTAGCGGAGTTCGGACTGGATGGCCTAGCCGTTGAGATCGAACTTCGGAATAGAAACGAGGGTAAGGAGGGCAAGGAATGATACTTGCCGCAGTCCTATTGAGCTACCTTTTGGGTGGCATTCCGGTCGGGTTTCTCCTGGCCAAACAAGTGCGGGGGATTGACATCCGCGAACACGGTAGCCGTAACATCGGTGCCACCAACGTCGGCCGGGTCATTGGCTGGAAGTATGGAATCATCGCCCTCTTTTTGGATGCCCTGAAAGGTGCCATTCCTGTCGTTGCCGCATCCTATATCGAGTCTCCTTATTCACTCACAACCACAGAAATTTTACTTGGATCTGTTGCCATCCTTGGCCATACATTCACTCCTTTTCTCCATTTCAAAGGAGGAAAAGGGGTAGCCACGGCTCTTGGGGTGTATATGACCCTTGTTCCCATTGTTACAGTTTGTGCAGTTGTGATCTTTTTTATTGTCTATAAAATTTCTGGATTTGTTTCTCTAGGGTCCATCTTGGCTACTCTTTCCATGCCCATTTGGTATTTTGGAACCACAAAACTCATTCCTGATTCCGAATACCAACCAGTCATCTTTTTTGTGTTAGTTGCTACTTTTTTCCTCATTTCCTATTCCCATAGAGAAAACATCAAACGTTTGGTGTTAGGCAAAGAACTTCGAGCAACACAGAATGCAAACTGAACGCGAATCGATTCTCACTAACAAAGAAAAACTTTTTCTTCTGACTAAGTTTGTAGAAGACCATCCGGAAGCAGAAATCCAGGACTTCTACAAATGGTTGTATTATGGAGAGTTTGGAATGGAAGAGTCTTCCTTGATTATGACAGGTAGACAATCCATTCCTGAGTTACACATCGTTCTCAGTGAAATTAAAAAAGAAGAATCGGAAACTAGGGAATCGGAGCTCATTTGGGAGCCGATGGGACTTGCGGCAAGGTTTGTCAAAGTTTATGTAACCAAATACTATCATATGGATTGTCCAGTAAAACGTTTGGTGAATTTACTCGAAAGGTCCCCAGCGTTTCGCGGGGCTAGGATGAGTTTTAAATTGGACTGGAATCTGCTGAAAGAAACCGTTTTAGAGTTACGACCTGAACTGGGCCGTCGTGATTTTATCAACTTTGAAGAAAGAATCAATTTCCACCAATTGCCAGCACTTCCATATACAGAAGGTTATGCGGATAAAAATCCATGTGCTTACCGCGTGGTATCGCAAAAATTATTTTTTGATTATTTTCCTGAGTTTGAAGACAATTCTGTTTTTCATCCTTTTTCTGGAAATGAATCCATCATTGGATAAAGACTTCGTTTTAAATATCGGATTTCTTTTTTGATAGATTGGATCATGAGTTGGTTTTTGCGTAACAGTTCCAAATCCTTGTGACGTAAAATATAGATTTCCGTTTTCCGCACCATCCTTCTTAAATAAGACTGTTCCCGCATCCAAATCCAAATGTCCGATTCTTGAAAGATTTGGGTTGGTATTTTTTCTTCAAACTTTTCCAAACCATCTTCCATAAATTCTAAATCTTTTTGGATCCTTCTGTATAGGTTTTCTGAACCATTTGGGAGTAAGTAAGACGTAACTTCTATTTGTCTTTTTGTATTTTCCTTTTTTGCCTTGGACGGTGGCGATTGGTTTACGATTGTTTTTTCGATTCCACTTTCCTTCATAGAATCTAATTTCCAAATGGAAAGTTCTCTCCAAGGGTAGTTATGGTTTGGAGTCCCAATTAAATTCTCCTTGGCTTTTTCAGGAGAAAGGGTTTGGATTCCCGTTATTTCTGCCCCATCTTCGTTTACGTTGAAAAGTTGCATTTCACTGACTGAACTTGCTGACTCTTCAAACCAGTGTCTGTACAAATCCAAAACATAATCGGTAAGGACAGATCCTTTTCCCCCAGCTCTTGGAACAAAACGAGTTTCCCTTTTCCGAATGATGACTTCATTGATCCGCTCTAAACTATTCTTTCGACCAATTAATGTGAGCCATTTTTCATTATGATGAGTTCCCGTGGAATGGATCTCTCTTCCAGAATAGGCCAAGTCTTGGCCAAGAAAATACACAGAGGTAAATCCCATAAAGCGCAACATATCAAAGGCAGTGGTAGCCACAGATCCCCCGGATTGGATATCTCCCACTTCACGAAATACCTGTTCGGCGAGTTCTCCTCCCGCAGTGACTTCCCGAACCAGTGAACCTTCCGCATCCACTTGGTATTTAGCGGTCACAGAATGTACAACAGAATGAAACATAGGTTCCCTGAGAAGTGTAGGAGAACTGACAAGATCCGCAAAGAGGGGAATCCTGGTCAGCGACTCTCCCATAAAATGAAAAAAGGAGTTGGTTTGAGCATCCAGTGTGACAACCCCGTCTGCTTCGATTCCTGCTTTGATAAGAACTTTTAGAGAAGTATCGCAAGATAAAACAAATACTTTGTCTCTGACAGATTGTAACCAAGGGAGATTTTTTCGTAAACTAGGACCAGCTGACACGAGTACGGCGGTAAGACCTTTGAATTTATCCTTTAAAGAAGAGATGGGATGACGAAGAGGTGTTTCTTTTCCTACATGTACCAAATTCCAAATAGAGTTTTTAATCCATAACCTTTCAAATTCAAACTTGGTGAGTAGGTCACTCATCTTTGCAGAAAACACGGTTTGGGTTTTTTCTTCTAATTCGCGAAAGACTGGGTTTCTATTGGTATCGGTTGGGTTACGAATGACCTTCAGTCCACTCACTCGTTCAATGGGTAGGGACTCCAAATAGTTAAAAAACAAGGGAAAAAATGCATCTCCTGAAAACAGATGCCTACCTGGGACTTGTAAAACAGGGATTAAAATTTTTTCCCAAATAACAGGGATTAACGTTTCATCATCTCCGATGAGAATGAGGATTTGGCCTGGGGTCAAAGTTTCACTGATCTTTTGGATGAGGTGGGGATTTCCAAGTCCAAACAAAATCACAATATCGGTTGCTCGTAAGGAATAAGAATCTAAAAGTCGAATGGCTTGTGTTAGGGGGGAGAAGGAAGAGGATAGTGGTTCCCCATTTAATGAGACATAATATTCCCCTGGTTTCTTGGCTGATCCCAATTCCCAAAGGTTCTCGGATGAGAAGTTTCTGAAATAATTTTGCAAGTAAGGCTTTCTTTCAAAAATTTCACTGGAAATCGGATCGATAATTTGGGACATAATACTATCTAAGGTTTTTTCTTATGTCTCCCAAGCGGTGTCAACTGGGAAACTTAAGGAATCGAACGGCGAAACATATATGCACTTAAAGAGCCTAAGTATTGTTGGATTTAAAACATTTGCAGATGAGACGGAGATTACGTTTGATCCCGGTTTTACTGCTGTCGTCGGGCCGAATGGTTCGGGGAAATCAAATATCGTCGATTCAGTCAAATGGGTCTTTGGAGAAAAAAGTGCCAAGGGACTCCGTGGGGAAAAGATGGACGATGTCATCTTCCACGGAACAGAGAGTAGGCGAGCGGCAGGATTTTCCGAAGTTTCCATTCTCTTTGATAACGATGACCATTTTTTCAACATTGATTTTCCATCAGTAAAAATCACTCGTCGTTTGTACCCTGATGGGGAAAACGAATATTACCTCAATGATATCAGAACCACAAGAAAGGATATCGAAAAAACCCTTCTCGATACAGGAATTGGTAAATCTAGTTATAGTATTTTAGAACAAGGTCGAGTGGACCAAATCCTCAATTCTAAACCAGAAGAAAGAAGGGCCATCTTTGAAGAAGCAGCAGGTGTTTCTCGGTTCAAACTAGATAGGAAAGAAGCCACAAAGAAGTTGGATGATACCAACCAAAACCTACTGCGCATCCAAGACATTATGAACTCTATGGTCAAAGACCTAGAAGTCAAAGAAAAACAATCGGAAAAAGCCGAACAGTATTTCAAACTCAAATCCGATTTGGATGAGTCTGACAAAAACCTAAGATTTTTAAAACTCAGAGACTTCAAACGTCGAATGAAAAAATCGGATGAAGAACTACTTGAGATCCGAGAAAAAAACAAATCGATTCTATCTCTCATCCAAAACGAAACCAATTTGATTTCTGAAAAGGAAACCACCAAAGAGGCGAAAGAAAAGGAAATTGCAGAAATCGATAAAAAGTTATTTGATCATCTTTCTAAGAGCCAAATCCAAAAAGAAAAAATAGCCAAAAACAAAACCTTTATTTTGGAGTATGAACTTCGGATTGGAGAAATCCTTTCGGCTTTGGAAACAGAAAACCAAGCCACAATCAAACTCGAAGTGGAAAAACGGGCGATAGAACTGGAAAACGAACGCCAAAGAGAGATCCAATCCACTTTACAAGATGAGATTCAAACTTTGGAATCGAAACGGGTTTCCTTAGAACTTTCTATCAAAGAAGAAGAAAAGTCTATTGAAGAAAAAGAAGGTAGGATTCAGGAAAATGAAAAACGCCATATCACCCTTCGAGACAAACAAAAAACAGTTATCTTCGAACTCATCCAAGAGTTAGAAAATAAAAAAAGGGAATCGAGAGAAGGAGAAGAAATTCGTAATGCTGACAAAGCCGATCTTCTTTCTGATTTAGAACTTTACCGAAACAAATTAGAATCGGCTTTAAATCAGTTGGGATCATCGAATTTGAAGGATGGGATTTCTGACTTACGTGAAATCAAACTCGATCGTTATTCCGAAAAATTAACTTCCTTTTTAAAAAGAGAGGATGATTTTAGAAACTTACTTTTTGATAAAGACGGGATCCTCTCCAAAAAAGAATCCATCGACCAAGAAATCGAAGATTTAATTTTAGAAAATGAAAACCTAACACGAGGAATTCGGGATCACCAAAGTAATATTATTTTGCACAGAAGCCATTGGGAAGAAACAAGAACCCAAATTGTGGAACTGGAGAAAAAACTTCTCGAATCCAATTCTCGTTTAGAAAACCAACAAAAAGAAATTGCTGTCCTTGATGAAAGGATTGGTGAAATTGAAAAACGAATTTTAGGGGCCAAGGAACAAGAGTCTGTCATTCGCGATAAAAAAGATAGTTTGGAGAAAGAAGTCGAAGTTCTAGAAAAAGAAATCGAAGAATCTTACCAAGAATTTCTTTCGATGAGTCGAATTTTGGAATCCGAAAAGGAAACCTTACAAACTCTTGTAGAAGAAATCTCAGGAATCAAATCCAATATCACAAAAAACCAAGAAGTGTTCCAAAACCTTCTCCCTTTACTTTCTGAAAAAGAAAGAACCAGTTCTGCACTGAAAGTACAAATTGATTCCCTTGTGGAAGAATTGTACAATGATTATTCCCTCACCGATTCTGAATTAGAAACAGAACGAGGGAGTCTGGAACTGGACCAAAAGGCAGAGGAAAGAAGATTAAGATCGGCAAAGTCCGAGATCCAACTTCTTGGTTCCATCAACCCACTTGCGATTGAAGAGTATCGTAACATCAAAGAAATCTACGAACACAATTTGAAACAAAAGATAGATATCGAAAGTTCAAAAAAAGACATCGAAGAAGTTTTAAAACGAATCAACGAAGAGTCGGAAAAACTTTTCCAAGAAACGTTTGAAAAAATCAAACAAAACTTCCAGGAAACCTTTTCGACTCTTTTCAATGGGGGAAGGGCGACTCTCGAACTTACGGAAAAAGAGGACTCTCTTAATTCTGGGGTTGAGATTATGGCAGAACCTCCAGGAAAACATGTTCAAAACTTACGATTGTTATCTGGTGGGGAAAAATCTCTCACAGCGATTGCACTTCTTTTTGCCATCTACATGGTCAAACCAAGTCCATTCTGTTTTCTAGATGAGATTGATGCAGCACTGGATGAGGCCAATAAACTAAGGTTCTGTCAAATTCTTGACCGGTTCAAAGACAAAACACAGTTCATTGTGGTTTCCCACGCACAGTCCACGATCTCTAGAGCCAATGCCATCTTCGGGGTTACCAACGAAGAACCAGGAATCTCAAAGATCCTCTCACTTCGTTTGGATGAAGCAAAATCTCTTTCCAAACAAATCACGCAAAAGACAGGAACCGACAACTAGGTCGGTTCTTTAAGTGTCTCTCCCATTCAGAAAGAATTTCGAAAGTACATAAAAAAACAAAGACGCTACGGATTGTAGTCGTCTTTGTTTATGTTTCCTACAGAGTTATGTTTACTATTATTTGTTGCCTTGCATTTCTTTCATAATGCAAGTAGAGAATGCTTTGCAAGAATCACCGCTCGTGAGACAACCGGCAATTTTATTGTAGTATTTGGGACGGTTACAGTTGAATTCGCAACCACGTTTCAGCGTGCTTTTTTGTTCTTCAGAAGCATTTGGGTTCACTTGCACTGTACAGCTGTAAAACTTATCACAAGCTTCTTTACACTTAGGAAAGTCAGCTGCTTGGAGGGTTCCAGTGAATAACACCAGAGCCAGAATTGAAAACAAACGATTTGTTTTTTTCATACCTTTTCCTCTCGATCTTTGGTAGCGAAGACGGGAGTCGAACCCGTGACCTCAGGGTTATGAATCCTGTGCTCTAACCATCTGAGCTACCTCGCCCTATCACCTTAGATCGTTTGGTTGAACTAAATCTTTAGTTCTTTTGTCATTTTTTGGAGAGAATCAGATTGGTAAACAAAAAAAAGCCCCGACGGTTGCCGGGGCCTTTTCTCTTAACAAGAGTAAGTAGTGAGGAATTCGTATGGGTGAGGGCGACCTTCCCATGGCCAAATTTCTGTTTCAAACTTGTAGTGTTGGTATGTTTGTAGAAAGTTTTCTGTAAACACATCACCTTGTTTGAAAATTTCTCTTTGAGCAAGCATCTCTTCCATTGCTTCACGAAGTGTGTGAGGCATTTGGCGAATTCCTTTTTCGCGGATTTCATCCAATGAAAGTTCAAAAAGATCTTCTTCACGCGCAGGACCCGGATCGATTTTTTCAGCAACACCAGCCATACCAGCCATAAGGAGTGATGCAAACGCCAAATATGGGTTAGCTGTTGAATCTGGAAATCTGAATTCCACACGTTTTGCTTTTTCGCCGCTAACAAAAGGAATACGGCAAGAAGCAGAACGGTTCTGAGCAGAGTATGCTAAGATAGACGGAGCTTCGAATCCAGGAATGAGTCGTTTGTAAGAGTTTGTAGATGCATTAGTGAACGCAGCGCAAGCTCTTGCATATTTCAAAACTCCACCAACATAGTTGAATGCGAAGTCAGAAAGACCTTGGTATTTGTCTCCAGCAAAAAGGTTTTTTCCACCTTTCCAAAGAGAGATATGAACGTGCATACCGTTACCGTTATCACCAAAAAGTGGTTTTGGCATAAATGTAGCAGTTTTTCCGTGTTTATGAGCCACCATCTTCACGATGTATTTTAGCTTTTGAACGTTGTCAGCAGCCTCAATCAAAGTTCCAAACTTAACACCAATTTC
This sequence comes from Leptospira bourretii, assembly GCF_004770145.1. Lineage (NCBI taxonomy): Bacteria > Pseudomonadati > Spirochaetota > Leptospiria > Leptospirales > Leptospiraceae > Leptospira > Leptospira bourretii. The sequence continues at coordinate 364,194 of NZ_RQFW01000010.1, forward strand.
TCCTTGTGCTTGTGCTACTTCATGGTGAACCACAAAAGTTTCCATTCCGATTGCTTCTAGAGTTTTTACAAATTCAGCACGGAGGTCCACTTGGGAGTCAATAGGAGCCACTGGGAAGTATCCACCTTTTGTTCCAGGACGGTGTCCAGAGTTGAAGTTGATTTTTCCTGTGTTGTTTGTTCCTGGAATTTCAGAGTGAGTATTCCAGATCCCTTCGTTAGAATCTAATTCATAGTATTGGCAGTTAATTTCATCACGAACTCGTAAACTGTCAAAAACGAAGAATTCATTTTCTGGACCGAAGTAGGCAGTGTCTGCAATTCCGGATTTGTTCATGAACTCTAATGCTTTTTTCGCAATAGAACGCGGGCATTTTTCATAGTATTGTTTTTTGTAAATATCCCAGACATCGCAGAACATAACAAGCGTTTTGTCAGCAGTGAACGGATCCAAAAAAGCCGTAGAAATTTCTGGGTGTAGTTGCATGTCAGAAGCATTGATTGGCTGCCAACGAGCAATGGAAGATCCATCAAAAGGAATTCCTTTGAACGTATCTTCATCAACTGAATTCACATAATACGAAACGTGGTGCCACATTCCTTTGATATCCGTGAAGCGGAAGTCGTAGAAAATGACTCCATTTTTTTTGGCATACTCAACCACTTCCTTTCCGGAAGTAAATTTTGGGGTTGCGAACTGCATTTGATTCTCCTTCTTTCAGAGGTCGGTCTGATTGTTGTAATCTGTTGTCCATTAAGATGCAAGATTTATACCAAGGCATTTCGACCTAAATATAAGGGTTTCGTGGAGTTTCTAAGCAATGTGAGTTAAAAATCACGCCTAGTACCTAAACGAATTGCACAAAATGAAAACTTTTTGCTTATAATTTCGGCAAATTTGCCTAATTTAAGCTTCCGCCATTTCGAAATACTATCTCCAAATGGGGGATTTTGGTCAACGGAATCGGGTAATTTTCGAAGAGAAATCAGAAAATTTTCAGATTCCGAACAAGTTATGTTTTTTTTGTGGCAGTGACCGAAGACTCATAAAGGTTAGAATCTAGATGAGTTCTCGAAAACCCGATTATGGTCGTTACCAACATTTAGAGAGCTTTATCCACCTTTCCAAAGATGCCATCTGGTGTTATGAATTGGACATTCCTATGCCCATTTCTCTTTCCTTGGAAGAACAGATGGAATATGTTTGGAACCACAGTGTGATCCGGGAAAGTAATTTGGCGATGGCTAAGTTTTATGGATACAATTCAGTCCATGAGGTTGTGGGAAAGTATCTGAAGGATCTTGTCACTCTGAAGAGTGTTTTTTTACTTCGCAAATTCATTGAAAGCACATACCAATTAGAAAATTACGAATACATTGTTGAATTGTCGGATGGCAACCAAAGGGTATTTTTGATGAACTCCCATGGGCAGGTGGAGGATGGACACCTGCTACGGATTTGGGGCCAACAAATCGAAATCTCTTCCATTCGTGAGTCCGAAGTCAAACTTTCTGGTCTGTTACGATTTTCCCAAATTGTCACAGAGGTATCCAAAACCTTTGTTCATACCAAAGCAGAATTTGTCTCCGATGCCATCCAGTTTGCCTTGGAGGAATTAGGTAAATACTCTCGTGCGGACCGAGTGTTTGCGGCTGAAATATCATCGGATAAACAATTTTTATCAGTGACCCATGAATGGGTGTTAGATGGCATCCCTTCTTTGTTTTCCGTAGGTACAAAACTTCCCATTGCCAAAATGAATCCAGAACGGCTAGGGATTCTCGCCTCTGATGGAGTGATCCATATTGCCGATACTCAGTTGATGGTGGATGAACCTTGGCATTTGGATCTTTTTAAACGAGCAGAAGTGCGTTCTATCCTTGTTGTCGGTTTACGTGACGAGGGGAGTGTGATTGGGATTTTAGGAATTACTACTTATGAACAAGTTGGAAATTGGTCAGAAGAAACAAAACAATTGTTAGGTTTAGTCGCTGGTTTTATTTCGCAAGGGTTAGTTCGTGCTAAAAATGAAATCAAACTGATGAAAAAAGAAAAAATCCTACAAAGGTTTTATTCTGATGTCAAAGAAGATTTGGCGCTGGCTAAATTAACCCAAGAGGCATGGGTTGCCAAAGATTTTGGTGAAATTCAAAATGTAAAAATCCAATCCCGGTTTTTGCCATACGATGAAATTGGTGGTGACCTGATTTTATACGAAAGACTTAGCGAAGAATGTATCGATATTTTTTTCGGTGATATTTCAGGTCATGGGATTTCTTCAGCTCTTGTTTCTGGGATTGCTGCCGTATCGTTTAAAAAACATTCCAAATTAGAATCCAGTCCATCTGCCATTTTATCGGCTATGCATTTGGAGCTAAAAACCATTGTATTCAAACACCATATCTCAGCTTGTGTCCTTCGTCTTTATCCAAAGGAAAGAAGGGTAGAGTTTAGTTTTGCAGGCCATCCACCGGTTGTATTTTGGAAACATGATGAACGTGTGATGAAACTTGTAAAAGATGAAATGTATCCGATCCTTTTACTAGACCATTGGGAAGGGAAAACCATTTCCAAAACATTCGAAGCGGGAGATCGTTTGCTTTTGTATTCTGATGGAATTTATGAATTAGAAGAAGAGGCCGGTGGTTATATTGGTCTTGATGTTTTTTTACAAGAACTCTCTGAGATGATTTCCGTTTCTGATACAACCGATACCTTACTCAAAAAAATGATCGCCAATTGTCTCATTGACAAAGAACGAATCATTCATGATGACATCGCTGTTTTGTTTATGGAATTTTAATTTTCTCTATCTGCGAGATCGAGTGCTTTGGCATCTGCTTCTGGATACTTCGCGAGATATTCCGAAACAATTTTCTTTTTTCCATCGAGCCTTTCCAAATGGTTCTCTATGATATGTCCAAAGTCCAATTTCCCAGTCACAATTTCATATCGTTCTGTTTCAATGGTTCCTAAATCCAAATCAACAGGCACTTCATTGGCTTTGTCTGCATATTCTTTGGCTTTTTCCCAGTAAGGAATGGCTTCTTTGTAAAATGCTTCTGCCACTCCAAAACTTTCTTTGAGTTCATGTGCAAAATCTAGATTATAAAAATACACATGGCGTTTGTCAAATTTGGAGGCAAGTCTCATGTAAGAACGCATGATTTGGATGTTGATGTGCATAAACATCAAGTTTCGATATTTATAATATTCTTTTTCTGTTTTGGTTTCACACAAAGAATGTTTGGGGTGACGAAATCGTTTCCCTAAAGCAATTTTTAACCAATAGATATTTTTTCTGATTTCATTATCGTTGTAATGTTGTTTGAGATTGTACAACTCATAAAAATCTTCCAAATACTTTGGTTCCCATTTATGGAGTTTGTAAGGCACCCAATCGGAAAACTTGGTATAAGGTCCATTTTTTTCGTATTCGTAGTTGTAATCGATATCGGTTTCCCAAGCACCAAGGGAATGGGAAAACAAGGATAGAACGAGTGCGATTGAAATGACAAATCCTTGTTTCACCCTAAAAGTATCGGTAAATCGGACAGATTCCCTAATGGGATTCTTATTTTAGAGGGAAGACTTCTGCCACCCATTGGTAACCCACACCTCGCACATTGCGGATGGATTCTTCCCCCAGAGCATCCCGAAGCCTCACGATGGCATTGTCGATAGTCCTTTCTGTGGGAAAACTTTCCTCACCTACGATATTGTCTAAAATTTCGGAACGACTAAAGACCTTTCTCACATCAGAAAGGAGGAGGGCCAAAAGAGCACAGTCCCTTTTGGAAAGTAAAACGGAAGACCCATCTTCCCTTTTCACAAGGAAGGAATCCAAGTGGATTTCTGTTTGGTCCATTTTCCATTTTTGTCCAAAATGAGGGCGAGTCTGGGCCACCACCCGTTCCAGTCGGATGAGGAATTCTTTTAAATGGAATGGTTTGGGAATGAACTCGGCTGCACCAAGTTCGAACCCACGAAGTCTCTCTTGGGCACCTGCTTGTGCTGTTAAAAATAAGAAGGGGAGGTCTTTTTCTTTGGATAAAAAAACTTCTGCCAATTGGAATCCATTTCCATCAGGAAGTCGTAAATCAAGAACGACCAAATCAAATTGGTTTGGAGAAAATAATGTTTCTGCTTCGGAAACCGTTTTTGCCCACTGCACCCGGTACCGGTCTTGTTCCAATCTTTCTTTTAAGGTTTCACCGAGACCCTCGTCATCTTCTACAAGCAAAATTCTTGGTTTCATGAAACCTCTTTTAAGTTCAGTTTTACTTGGAATCCGGACGAACTGTTCGGAAACTCAAGAGAACCTTTCATTTTTTCGATTAGTTTTTTTACGATATACAATCCAATCCCACTTCCACTGGTTTTGGAATGACGTAGGAATGGTAATGTCAGATTTTTTTTATTCCCACTAAAACCGGCACCATCATCTTCTAAAAGAAAAGAAATATCTTTAAGATCTTTTGTCACTGTGAGTTTGATTGTTTTTGCTTTTCCATGGCGTTTTGCATTTTCACTTAGGTTTTTTAACATCGCAAAAAAAGCTTTTTTATCAATGTACACTTTTGTGTTTTGGGGAATCAAAACATTCCAAGTTAAATCTGGTTCATGATGGGAATAGGATTCACATAAATCAGAAATCGTGAGGGGTTCCATATATAAGGATTCTCCCTGCATTAGGCTTGCGAGATAAAATGCATTTCCCATTTGGGATTCAATGCGTTGGTTTTCTTTCCAAATTTTTTCTAATTTTTTCTTTAGTTCTGGTTCTTTCGTATTTTCTAAAAGAACTTCGATTTGCAACTGTAAGCTGGCAATGGGAGTTTTCATTTCGTGAGTGACAGTGGAAAAAAAATCTGAAATGAGTTTAGAACGTTTATGATCTCGATAAGAAAGAATCGCCAGAGTCACTCCACCGAGAGTGAGCATAGAAAGAAAAAAGGATCCTTCCAGTTGCAACATCCGATTGACTCGGTTGAGTTCGACTTGCCTTGCGTCGCTGATAGAAATTTCCGAAATGGTCTTTGCTTGGCGAAATCCCAAAATCCACCACCACACTCCCAATGAAAGTGTGAGGGATAACCAGGCCAGGGAAAAAAACATTCGAAATTGTGCTGATCCTCTCAAATTTGCCTCTCGATGCAAGTTAGGGCCAAGGGGATGGACGACGAGCAAAAAAAGATGTTGTCACATTGGAAGAACCCGAGAATTTATTTTTTAGGAGAACAACTTTGAACTTCGACGAAATCTCGAAACATCTTGGAAACGACGCAGAATCCTTACTTGGATTCAAATCCCCAAAAATCGCTAAAGAACTAATCCACGTACCTGGCTCTGACTGGGTTGATAGAATTTTTGCTCCCACAGACAGGTCTGTACCTGTGCTTCGCAGCATCCAAACCCTTCTCGGAAGTGGCCGTCTCGGTGGAACGGGTTATGTTTCCATCCTTCCGGTTGACCAAGGAATTGAACATTCTGCTGGTGCCTCATTTGCAAAAAACCCGATTTACTTTGACGGTGAAAACATCATCAAATTGGCTATCGAAGGTGGTTGTAATGGAGTGGCAACAACTCTAGGAGTTCTTGGATCCGTTGCAAGAAAGTATGCTCACAAAATTCCTTTCATTTTGAAAATCAATCACAATGAACTTCTCACTTACCCAAACAAAAGTGAACAAATCCTATTTGCAACAGTAAAACAAGCTTATGACCAAGGTTGTGTTGCGATTGGGGCTACCATTTATTTTGGTTCCGCTGATTCAGGTCGTGAAATCGTTGAAATTTCTAAAATCTTTCAAATGGCTCACGAATTAGGAATGGCAACCATCCTTTGGTGTTATGTAAGAAACAATGCGTTCAAAAAAGACAAAGACTACCATGTTTCTGCTGACTTAACAGGACAAGCTAACCACTTAGGTGTGACAATCCAAGCTGATATCATCAAACAAAAGTTACCTGAAAACAATGGTGGATACAATGTGTTAAACCAAGAATCTTCTTATGGTAAAACAGACAAACGTATCTACACGGATCTTACTTCTGACCACCCCATTGACCTCACTCGTTACCAAGTAGCAAATTGTTATATGGGAAGAGCTGGACTTATCAACTCTGGTGGTGCATCAGGTGAAAATGATTTACAAGATGCGATCAAAACAGCCGTCATCAACAAACGTGCTGGTGGAATGGGTCTTATCTCTGGAAGAAAAGCGTTCCAAAAACCAATGAAGGAAGGGGTTGCATTGCTCAACGCCATCCAAGACGTATATCTATCGAAAGAAATCACAGTCGCTTAAAGACTTGGAATTTTTTCGAAATGTAAAAAAAAGAAGGGCGGGGGTACTTGTATCTCTGCCCTCCATTGTTTCTGAACATTCTTTTGAATGTGGAGACATTTATAGTTTATACCCACTTTGTGATTGGGCAAAAGATGTGGGTTTTAGCATCATCCAATTATTACCTTTAAATGATACAGGGTTTGGATACTCACCTTACAGTGCTATCTCGGCTTTTGCCATTGATCCTCTTTATATCTCCTTATACAAACTAGGCATTCATACAAAATCTCGCAAACGTGAGATACAATTCTTAAAGAATCATCCCATTCGCATTCGTAATCTAAAATTAGAAATCATTCGTAAGTTATATTCAGAAAATCAAAAAGAAGCTATGAATGAGGCTACTTACTTTTTGGAAAAACATCCCTGGTGTTATTCCTATGCAGCTTTTCGATTATTGTATGAGGAATTTGAAGGCAAAGGTTGGTGGGAATGGCCTAAAAAATTCCAAGATCCAAACCATTCCAAAGAATATATATTCTCAGAGAAAAGAGAGGAAGCTCTCTTCTGGGTTTATCTGCAAAAGATCGCCTATGACCAGTTATCTGAAGTAAAAACCCATTATGAAGATGTGGGTGTGTATTTAAAGGGTGATATGCCCATCCTGACTTCCCGAAATTCTTGTGATGTTTGGGAACATCCTGAATTTTTTATAATGAATTTACAAGCCGGTGCTCCTCCAGATGATTTTTCAAAAACTGGTCAAACTTGGGGATTTCCGGTTCTGAATTGGGAAACATTGGAGAAAACAAACTATTCTTGGTGGAAGGATCGTTTGTCCTATTTGGAACATTTTTTTCATCTCTATCGCATTGACCATGTGATTGGAATGTATCGTATTTGGGCCATCCCAGAGGCAGATCATACGGCCCTTCATGGTTGGTTCCATCCGCAATTTGGAATTGCGACTGATGAATTTATTAAAGAAGGATTGGATCCTAAACATTTTGAAAATTTAGGTCTGATTCATGAATTCATGCCAGGTCATTATATTTTTTATTGGGATTTTTGGAAAGAACCTGGATACCAGGATTTGGAAGAAGAGATTAAGGCAAAATTATACCCATTGTCGGAACTTCATATTGCAGAAGAGGAAAAACATTGGAGGGAGGCGGGAGAAAAGATTTTGGAAATTTTTGAATCCTTTTCTTCGATGATCCCTTGTGCAGAAGATTTGGGTTCTGTTCCTTCCTTCATTAGAGATTCTTTGTTTGAAAGGCAAATGATTGGAATCGATGTGGTTCGTTGGACAAGGTCTTTTACAACTGGTGAGTTTATCCCTGAAGAATTGTATAGAGAAAATGCTATTTCTGTTTTATCAACACATGACACAAGTTTGGTGATGGAATGGTGGAAAAAAGAAGGAGATATGGAATCCAAACTCCAATTTTTCTTCGATCGTTTAGGAAAACCAAGACCGGAAACAGAGGACGCGGCACTTATCGGCCTTCTCGAATTTGTCTTCCAGACAAGTAGCATTTTTTCCATCCAGTTGTTTCAGGATTTGGCAGTGGGGGTTCCTAGTGTTTTAGAAAATCCAGAAACCCACCGCATCAATCTTCCGGGAACTCCTGACCACTCCAATTGGACGTACCGGTTTCCCATTCTCATTGAGGAATTTGCCTCTGATTTCAAACGTAACTTCTCCCTCCGCAAGCTCCTTCTCGATTCCGGAAGAAATTCTTAATTTTTTAGAATTTTTCGAATTCTGACAGATTCGTTCAAGTCGGATGGGTCCGATTCTGGTAACATGGGTTTTTACACCCGGAGGTCTCCCTTGAGATTTGCAAAAGAAATGGCGTTTTATTCCGCTTACCATCAGGAAAAACGTAATGTTTTGATCCATGTGCTTGGTGTTCCCACAATCACCTTCACCTTGTTTGTTGTGCTCAGCCGTTTTTCCCTTTTTGAGTACAGTGGTTTTCACGTATCGGCATCCCTAGTGTTTACATTGGCTGTGCTTGGTTACTACTATACTTTGGATGTTTTGTTTGCTTTTGTTGCTACCTTGATTTTTGGAGGACTGTATGTCACTTCTGAATGGATTACTTTGCAACTTCCAGCAAATACGGCGTGGACAATTTTTGGTCTTGGCCAAGTGATCGGTTGGGGAGCACAGTTTTATGGACACTTTGTGTTCGAAAAGAGTAGGCCTGCCCTTTTTGATAACTTGTTCCAAGCTTTGGTATCGGCACCTCTGTTCGTTGTAGCAGATGTGTTTTTTGAACTTGGATACCGATTGGATTTAAAAAATGCAGTCGAGGCAGAACTAAAACAAAAAGGTGTTTGGAAAGACTTTTCGCATAAACCTGCTTAGGTTTTAAAATATAAAACAGGATTCGCAAAAAAGATGAAGGTGAACTTGTTTCTCTAAATCTCTTTTGCGATCCTATTCTAATCTTCGCAAAAACATACCTTACTTAACGACTGACTTCCTAAAAATAATGATGGTTTCACTCCAAACATCTTTTTGAAGGTTCTGGATAAATGAGCCTGGTCACTGAATCCTGCGGCATGGGAGGCAGTGGTAAGATTTTCACCACCTTGCAATAGTTTTGCTGCAATATGAAGCCTTTGCCATAACAAATACTGCCTAAGTGGAATTCCCATATTTTCTTTAAATAAATGCATAAACCTATCGGTGGAAATTTCTGAAATTTCCGAAAGTTCGGATAAGGTTACTGGGTTTGGCATTTTTTCTTTGATCCTTCGGATTGCCATCTCAATGCGGTTGTCGTATTTTTTGGAAATCGTTTCTGAGCCTAGTAAAGAAAGGATTTGATTGTACACAGTGCGCGCTGAGTCACAGGTGAGTGCGTCACTAAACAATGGTTCTGCGATTATTTGTATTTTGGTCCTTGTTTCATCATCAATGGTTTTAGGATGGTCTTCCATTAAAATTTTTTTGTATTCATCTGATTTGGGATCTAATTGGATGATGAGCATTTCTGCATTTTCTGCCTCCAATTTATGGTAATAATTGGGAGGAATGATGATCCCTTGGGATTTGATGACTTCATTGGATTTTGTACGCAAACCAAAGGAGGAACCAAGTGAAACCAAAATGGAAACTGCATAATGAGAATGTGGTTCTGTGACGATGCCTGAAGTTCCTAAGAGAATTCGTTCTCCAAAATAAAAAAGACTTCCTTTTCTTTTTGAATCCATATACTAGAAAAATTCTAAGAACCATTCTGAAAAAGGCAAGGAATATCGAATGAAAAAAACTTTTTTGATTTTAGTTTTCTTATCTTTCCTTTTTTCATTATTCGCAAGTCCTGAAAGGGAGGTTCCCATTTTTTGGACGGAACTTCGTTCGAAGTACAATTGGAAAACAAACCCAATATTCCCCGAATCCGAATCAGTTGAATTATTTGAATCCATTTTATATACAGAGGGTAGGTTGTTACTCCAAACTAAGGATGTTACCAAACAAAACTCCCTCCTTGTTTGGAATTTAGATTCAGGGGAATCTAAAAAAATAGATTGGGATGGTGGGAAGGTGACAGGTTGGGCAGAGTGTTCTGGGAGAATTTTGGTCCAAACCACAAAAACTCTCTGGGATTTAGATGCAAAAACATTTCTTGTGAAGAGAAAACTTCCTTGGCCAAACAACGGAAAGTCATGGCAGGACATTGTTTGTTTAGAAAACAAAATTTATAAGTTGGTCGCAGACCAATTGGAAGTGTATGGATTGGATTCTGGTGAGTTGGAATCAAAAATTCCGCTCCCTTTTTCTTCTGTGCAAAGAATGACCAAACGAAGTGAAAAAGAAATTTTACTTATCTCTTCTTATTGGGGAAATACCGTTCAAGTTTTTTCACCAAAAGATCCCAGAAATTCTAAGGAATGGAAAATCCCAGTCAATCATAGGGCTCTTTTTAAATTGGTAACTTTATCAGAAAATCATTTTCTCATCTTTGATCCCATCACAAAGACTTATGGTGAATGGATGGTGTTTGAAAATTCTATTTTGCCTTTGGATTCTCCTATCGAAGTAGCAGATGGCTCTAGAGCTTACCGATTTTCTCCCATCCAAAACAAAATTGAATACAAGTTTTCTTTAACGGCTCTCTCTGATGTGCCGGAAACAAAATACCAGTTTGTCCTTCCCAAACAAAATATAAGTTCCCAAAGATTATCCGAAGAGGAGTTTGATGCAGCTTCCATCTTAGAAACCGACGATTTTGGAAACAGGTCCTTGGTTCTTACCCTCCCTCCACTCAAAGCAGGTGATACAAAAGAGATAAAAGTGTATAGTGCTTTACTCACTCGTTATAAAATTCATTGGAATTTAGACCCAAAATTAACATTGGGCAAAAATCAAAATAGAGAAAGGTTGGAAAGTTTTTTGATGGATGATTGGTTTTTAAAGATGGATTCAGATGTTGTTTTGGAAAAAAGAAAAACAATTTTCCGAAATGAGACCAATTTAAAACAAATATTAACTAAAACCCAGGAATATGTTTCCTCCATCCCTTATCAGTCAGGAAGTTTTGAATCGGCACCGAAAGTGATAGAAAAAAATAATGGAGGTTGTACGGAACATTCCTATGTCACCATGGCATTGTTACGCGGTATGGGAATTCCTTCGAGGTTGGTTTGGAACTATCTTCCTACGGAGTCCTCTAAGGAAATTACATTCAATCATAAATTTGTGGAAGTATGGGTGGAAGGCCTTGGATGGATTCCTATGGAGCCACTGGCACCACCTAAATCCAAACCGGGAATCACATATGCAAGGCATGTTGTCTTTGCGGGACTATCAGGCACAAGTCATCCAAAAATCGTTGGCGGCGATAGGCTTGTACAATTGTCAAAGGACCAATTGGGCCTTGCAAAAAAGATAAAATTCAAACTAGTTGTGGCAAAGATGGATACCGAAAAAGGGATAGAAAACACGGATGAGAAAGTGATAGTTCCAAAAACAATCCGTGCCTTAAACTCTGGAGAGGATCTGGTAGTTCCTTAAATTATTTTCTAAGGACAAAGTTCTCCCCGTTTTTGGGACCAGATTTTCGGATAAATAGTCTTCGTTCAACAGATACACCCATTAACACTTGATAGATGTCAGTAAGGATGGGTCTTGACGAATAATATCCATGACCAAGTCCACCCACACCCAAAACAGGATCATCCACTTCATTCACATTGATCACATCCACACCAGAATACTTAAAACACATTCCCGCACGAGGGGCTCCGTTGACTTTTTGGGAAGCAACAAGGGCATTGTCCCCTGGAGAACAATAAAGAGTAATTCTTTCGGAGGATTTGGTTAAATCAGAAAGGATGGATTCAAATTCATTTTTATCAAAGTCGGGAGCATTCAAAATGAGCTCTGATAAAAATTTACTTTTCCCTTGTTTTGCGATTGATGCCACGGAAGGTAAAACCACTTGGTGGCCCATACTATGAACGACTAAATGAATTTTTTTTCCAAGACCTGTGATATCGGTTAAGAACTTAGAAAAGGGTTCTCTGTTGATTTTGGCTTCTGTAAAGTTTAAATCGTAAGTCGATTTTACCATCACTTGTCCGAGGATTCCTGCATCCGCTCCTGCGGGCCAAGAATAAACAACCACCTCTCCCGGAAACTTTAGATCGTATTTAATTTGTCCGGCGCGAAGCACTGCTTCATCAAAATTGACATTGAAACCGTGCACAAATACCAAAACTTCTTCAGAAGTCGAAGATTTGATTTTGTTTAAAAATTCTTTATCATCTGTATTGATACGACCTTTGAATTGAAAGAACTGGTTTTTGTCTTGGGCGTTATCGAAAGAAATATCTCCAATGATATGTTTGGATGGGATGTTAACCAAACAAATTCCATAATGGGGGTTGATGTCGGTGATAAATCCAAAACTTGCGCTGTCACAATTGTCTTTGACTGACATTTCTCTGCGAGTGGTGACAAAATGAACATTGAGAATTTTTGTTTCATCAAAAGGATCAACAATTCGTTTGTTGATTTGTTCTCCGATTTTTGGGGAACAGGAAACAAGTAAGTTTATTAAAAATAAGAAAGAAAAGAATATTAGGAAAGTTGAATGTTTTTTGTTTTGTTTGGTTATGTTCATGATCTTTAATCCAGTTTATTTATAGGAAAATCCTTTGATGATTTTTGTTGGGTTTACGTTTTTTCCATCTTTGATGACTTCGAAATGGAGGTGGGGGCCAAAACAATATCCTGTGCAACCCGAACGAGAGATGACTTTCCCAGCACTCACATAATCACCTTCTTTGACAAAGAGTTTCGAATTGTGAGCGTATAAGGTTTGGTAATTATCATCATGTGTGAGGATGATCGCATTTCCATAACCACCCATCCAACCAGAGTAGGTGACTTTTCCTTTTCTCGCTGCATACACAGATTCGTAATTGGCACGTAAGTCGAGGGCCATATGGAATTTATATTGAGGGTAGGAACGAGTTCCCCAACCTGAAGTAATGACTTTAGAAACAACGGGAATTCTCCAAACAGGTCCTGTTTCTGGAATCACTGCTCCTGGAAGGAATACCTTTTGCCCTGATTTAAATAAATCATAATCATCTAATTGGTTTTCAGAATAAATATCATCAATTTTTACTTTGTAATAGTCAGCCACTTTGGCAAGAGTATCGCCTTTTTTTAACTTGTAAACTAATCCTTGTTTGTTGGGTATGTTTAGGATTTGGCCTGGGAGGATCGATACTTCTGGGTTAATTCCTGAACTTCCCGCAATGGATTCTGCTGACACTTTAAATCTTCGTGCAATATCAGAAAGTGTTTCGTTCTTTTTGACTTTGTATTGGGTGACTTTTAATTTTTTGTTTTTGTTATCTGCTAAAGCATCCAAATCGGCGGAACGAAGGATGGCCATTTTTTTATCTTCTGTTTCTTGTAAGTATTTGGCATCGGCAAGTTTTGCCTCTTTGTCTTTGATATCGTTTTCTTCTACCTCAGTGGACATACTAAGGAATTCTTTTTCCATTAAACTTTCTTCATAAGTTTGTTTGTCGACGATGATTGATAAAAAGAATGCTAAGATAAAGGAAGAAGCGAGTAGTGGGAGGATCCGATACCGTTTCCGGTTGAGATCAATCGTTCCATGAAGAACACTGGATTGTGACTGGAGGTTGTAAAAATACTTACCGGGAGAAACTTGGATGACGTTAATGTTTCCCCAGCGTAACACATGCTTACCGATCGTAGACTTTTCGGGAGATCGAAGTAGCATGTGCTAATAGGGATTGGTTAATCCTTAGTGTCTAAAGATTTGATACCGCCAAAGGATTCTTCTACAATCTTACGAACGTCTTTTTTCTGACCGCCGGTGATTGTAATATTTCCTTTTGCTACTACACCTTTTTGAAGTTCTAAGTATGGAGCAGTGATATCACCTAACATACGTCCTGTACCTTCGAGTTTTACCTCGTTTTCGGCTTTGATGTTTCCGATGAGGGTTCCAGATACAATGACTTCTCTTGCGCTAATGTTTGTTTTTACTTTACCGGTTTCACCGATGACAAGTGCGTCTTCTGTTTTGATATCACCTTCGAATTTTCCATCGATTCTAAGTGAACCTGCGATATAAAACTTACCTTCAAATATCGACCCTGGTCCGATAACGCTATTGATGGAATCCTTACCTATTGCCATTCCTGCTCCTTTTCCCCTTCTGTGAGAATCAAAATTTTCGGTCTTCTTGACAAGCCTTTTTAGTAGTCGATTTCCTCATCCCCGCTAAAGACTGATTTTTTTCGTTTCGGCGGTTTGGATGAACTGGGTTGTTTCTCAATTTTTTCCGACTTTTTCTTTTCTGTCTGTACGGTTGGGGTCGAAGGGAGGTTCGGCCTTGATTCCACTACATTCCAAGAAGAGCCGTGGTCGTTACAAACCTCTTTCGGAGCCGTTTGTGGGATGAAATACTCTTCAAAGAGGTCGTGACATTGTCCGCTCGGGAGTTTTCCCGACATACGGCAAACGGTCTTTTTCGTGACTTTTACTTCAGAAAGCCAAGGAAAATCGATAGCGGGTTCCCGATCAAGGGCTCTTGCCATAAACCGACCCCAAACAGGTGCGGCTAGTTTTCCGCCGGTCATCCCTCGACCGAGAGAAATGGTTCCCACATCATACCCAAACCAGACAGAAGTCACAAGTTCTGGGGTGTAGCCGACAAACCATGCATCTCGAAAGTTATTGGTAGTTCCTGTTTTTCCATAAGCTTTACGGTTTAGTCCATAAGACAAAACCCCACGTCCCGTTCCTTCTTCCACAACGTCTCGCATCATGGAGGTGATGAGAAAGGCAGCTTCCTTCGAGATGATTTGTTTGCGATCCTCATCTTCGAAGTCTTTTCGAAAATCTTTGATAATCTTTCCTGCATTGTCTTCTACATACAAAACAGAGATGGGATTGACTGTTTTGCCACCGGAGGCAAGGGCAGCATAGGCTCGTGTGAGTTCATATGGAGTGAGTTCAAAGGAACCAAGAGAAACGCTGAAATTATATGGGATGTCTCTGCCAGGTAATTGTAAAAGTCCTCGCAAACTATCCATTAGGTGGGAAAGTCCCACTTGTTCTAAAACCCGAACTGCTACCGAGTTTTTGGATTGTTCTAAAGCTTTTCGTAACAAAATAAAACCAGAGTATTCACTACTGTAGTTTTCAGGAGCCCATTCATCGCCATCTTCCATCAAATATTGGAGAGGGGAGTCTGCAAACAGTGTAGCGGGTGTTACATTTTTTTCTGGATCAGGGTTTTTGCCAGAATAATCCATGGCTGCTGCATAAAGAATGGGTTTGAAGGCTGAACCCGGTTGGCGGAAGGCTTGGAAAGGACGGATCTGTTGGTTGTCAGAACGAAATCCTGATCCACCAACTAAGGCAGTAATGTATCCAGTTTCTGGACGAATCGCAATGAGTGAACCTTCTACTGGAAGGAGATGGTCCTTTGTTGTTTGCGAAGTGTAGTTTTTATCAATCAAATCACCTAAAAAATCGTCTCCAGTTAACAAGTTTAAGGCATAAAATTCATCGCGTAAGTCTTCTTGGTAAGCGGAAGAAAACGTACGTTCTGTTCGGGAGATATGGAATTTAAAATCAGGAAGGTCATACAAATCAGCAATGAGAGAATACCCACTTCCATACAAATCATCAAAGGCATCGATATTTCGAAACGCTCTTTGGTTGGATTCCAAAGTTTGTCTTTGCAGGGCAGGGAGAAGGGCTTTTTCTGCTTCTTCTTGGTGGCGGATTTGGATGGTGGAATAAATTTTAAGTCCCCCATTGTACAAACGCCCAGAACCAATGGATCGGATTAAATTTTTGCGAATGTATTCTGTTACATACGGAAAACGGTTTAATCTGTCAGAAAAAGCTGAGTCATTCGGAGAACGATTTAAATTGGTATAATATTCGTCGAGTGCGGCATATTCTTTTTCTGCGTCAGCAACAGACATCCTTCCATTTTCAACTAACTTACGAAATACGACTCGCACTTTGTTTAAACTGGATACAGGATTGACGATGGGACTAAACTGGGTGGGTCTTGTGGTAAGACTGGCAAGAATGGCAGCTTCACCCCAAGTTACATCTTGGACTTCTTTTCGAAAATAAAATCGGGACGCTGCTCCAACTCCAATGGTTCCGTGTCCCAGTGGAATTTCATTTAAATACACTTCTAAAATTTTATCTTTAGGGTAAACCAGTTCGAGTAAAATGGCAAGCCAAGCTTCACGCGCTTTTCTCGCGATCGATCTTTCTATGGATAAAAATTTAAGACGTGCCACTTGTTGGGTGATGGTGGAGGCACCTTCTTTGACTCGGCCCGCCATAATGTTCACAACAAAAGCGCGAGCAATCCCTTTTAAATCAATTCCATTGTGTGAATAAAAAGAGTTATCCTCAGTGGATAAAAAACATTGGATGACCTTGTGGCGATTGTCTGCAGAAAGCGCATTCTCTTCTGGTTTTAATTGTTCTAATCGAACAGGAATTCTTGAGAATTTATAATATTCGGCAATGGGTTCGTATTCCCCTTTGTCATTTAATCCATATAAGGTGGACGGGATATCATAAACAGCAGCTTCTTTTAGTTTAAAAAAATCTTTAATGGAACCTGTGAGTAAAAAAACATTCAAGGCTCCAAAGGCAAAAATTGCTATGGCGGTGTTTCTTAATCTTTTGTCTCCGGTCCAAATCCTTTCTGTAACAATTCGAAACCAAATGATAAAATACTTTTCAAAGAGCCCAACGGGTTCTTGTTTCATACATTTCCCTTAACTTTAAATCCAAATCAAACGAGTGGAGAAAATTCCTTCATATGGTCGATTCCGTGGTAACGGAGACCGGTATCCAAATTGTAACCACCGAGAGATTCCAGAATTTTCGATCTGCTTTCCGGAGAAAAACTATATTCGTAGGCTCTCGTTAAAATTTCTTTGCAGGCCTGGCTTGCTTGGTTCAAAAGTTCAATAAAAGAGTCGTTGAACTTACGTTTCGGGTCGGCTGGATAAAACCATTCCCGTTTTTCATCATTCATAATCTTGGGATTGATATTTTCTAAAGCTGGCAACATAAGAACACTGGCATTGTATTTATGAAAGGTCAGCGTATCCACTACGCTGACAAGCCCGCGCATGAGTGTACTTCTCGAATCTAAGGTAGAAGTAAACCGGTAAAATCCCAAATAGGATTCGTTTAAGATATCACCGGGAATGATTTTTTTTTCGGAACCCAAATAGGAGGAAGCAAACTCCAAGGGAAAGGTTTCTTTGATGGATTGTAACCAAAAATTCCAAAGCACAGGATCCATTTTGTTTTTAATTCCTACTGTTCGGTGGCGGATATCGATGTATTGGGGGAAATCGTATTCCCTTGCACTCATTCCCCAACGATGATTGATGAGAAGGGTATCTAAACCAAACTCAACTTTCATGTGGTTGACTTGTGCCTGGTAAGAGATCTTCTTATCGTTGTTATAGTAATCCCCGGAGATGTAAAAAATATAAGGATGGGTTTGGATGTCGACTACGCAGTGGCAGATATAGCCTAGTGTGAACGCAAGAAAACGATCTCTATAGAGTCCCATTTCCGTATCGTGGACTTGGTCGAGAAAACTTAATACTAGTTCGGCAACTCGGTGGTGGTGGGCAAGGTCTCCGAAGAAAGCTGCCTTCTTTGTTCTTTTGGGTTGTAACACATGATAGAAGTAAAAGATATCGGGAGCCACGGCACCTAGGTTGGCATAAGAAGCAACATCGGGACGCGAAAGTAATGCAGCCATTCTACGTTGGGTTGCGTTTCCATGTTCCAAATGTTTTTTCACTTGGGAGAGTGCTTCAATATGTGTAATCTTTCCTGCCATTTTCTACTTTTTTGACTTTATGGAATGGAACCTATTGAAAGGTTTATCTTAAATCCTATGACATCAATCGAAAAACTAAAGTTTTTGAAAGAAGACCAAGTACGGTCTTTAGCAAATGAATTCGGCACGCCACTCTTTGTCTATTCCGAGAAAGAAATTGAACAAAAATGTGACGAGGCCTTGGCATTCCCGAATGCTTTCGGCTTACAAGTCCGTTATGCCATGAAGGCAAATCCCAATTCCAATATCCTTCAGATCATGAAAAAGAAAGGCATCCTGATTGATGCTTCCTCAGAACATGAAGTAGTGCGGGCCCTCCACTTTGGATTCAAACCAGAATCCATCATGCTTACCTCCCAAGAGTTTCCCAAAGCTTTTGCAGAACTGATAGGAAAAGGGGTAAAGTTCAATGCTTGTTCCCTTCGCCAACTCGAAGCCTTTGGAAAGACCTTCCCTGGAAAATCAGTTTCCATTCGTTTCAATCCTGGTCTTGGGTCGGGCCATACCAAAAAAACCGATGTAGGAGGAGTCACTTCTTCTTTTGGAATTTGGCATGAAAAACTCCCAGAAGTCAAAGCCATCGTAGAAAAATACAAAATCATAGTGGAAAAAGTCCACACTCATATTGGTTCGGGAAGTGACCCTGAAGTTTGGAAGGCTGTGGCCAAATACACTTTAGAATATGCTGAGGCTTTCCCAACGGTCACTGTTGTGAGTCTTGGTGGTGGTTACAAAGTGGGGAGGATGGAAGATGAAAAATCTACCGACTTACAAAAGATTGGTGCTCCTGTAAAACCTCAATTTGAAGAATTTGCCGCAAAACACGGAAGAAAACTCATTTTAGAAATTGAACCGGGAACTTATCTCGTTGCACTTTGTGGGTCACTTCTCACAACCGTAGACGACCTAGTGGACACTGGCCCTAAAGGTTTTCGTTTTATGAAACTCGATGCAGGTATGGATTCCAACACAAGACCTTCGTTATACGGTGCAAGACACCCTCTTGTCACAGTAAAAAAAGATGGGGGAGTTCCTAAATCTAACGAAGAATATGTGGTGGTGGGTCACTGTTGTGAATCTGGAGATGTTTTTACCCAAAAAGAAGGGGGAGAACCTATCACAAGACTCATGGGAGAAGCCGAAGTGGGTGACTACGTTGTGATGGAAGCTGTTGGCGCGTATTGTGCGGGAATGTCCACAAAGAACTACAATAGTTTTCCTGAAACGGCAGAGGTTTTACTTCGCACAAACGGAGAAACAAAACTGATTCGTAAAAAAGAACCAGTTCTTGAAATCTTTCGCAATGAAATCCTTGTTGTAGAATGATCGAATGAACAATTTGTATGTTGTCCTACTTGCGGGTGGGACAGGAACACGGATGGGAACGGAAGTTCCCAAACAGTTTTTAAAAGTAAGAGGAGAGTCTCTCCTTAGGCATTCAGTCAAACGATTCCGAAAGTTTGGACTGATCAAATCCATCACTGTCGTTTCTCACCCCGATTGGATTCTGGCAACGGAAAAAGAGTTGGATGATTTATTGGAAGGGAATGATCGGATTGTCCCTGGTGGGGAAAGTCGCCATCTGTCTACGTTATGTGGACTCCAATCCATATCCTATGATACAAAGGATATTTTTTTCATCCATGACGTAGCAAGACCCAACTTCAAACAAAACGAATTGTATCAATTAGTGGAACAAACAAAAATTTTTGGTGGAGCCAGTATTGTGGCCAAGTCAACAGAAAGTTTGGTCCGAGTTCGAATCCATCGGAACTATACTGATGAACCTTTAAAAAGGGAAGAAGTATATTCCGTAAAAACTCCTCAGTCCGTTGCTGGGTTTATGCTCCAAGAACTATTGGCAGAAGGATTGGATCCTGATCTCAAAAAACATCCGACAGATCTTTGTACTTGGATGGGCAGCCGTAGGGTAGGGATTGTCGAAACTGATTTTCACAATATCAAAGTCACAAGTCCAGGGGATGCTGAACTTGCTGAATCTTTGTTTTGGGAAGATTTACCTTCCGTGGAATAATTTAAAACGTTGTTTCCAAATCCAAATGCGAAATAGGTTTTTATTTTCAATGGTATCAATTTGAATCCCGAATCCACTTGGTTTTCCATATTTGCCTTGTGGGTTGGACCAACGAACCACACCACCGACTGAAATTTCACCTGATCTTGTTTGGATTTTGACATTACAAATTTGATCTTGTTCTAAAACCGAACTAGTACCTATGTACAGTCCTTCCAAAGAAACATTGAGAAGGGTGCCTTGGCAGATTCGATTGTCTTTACTCGAAAAATTGACAGGATTGGAAACAGGATATCTCGGAGCGAAGACCCGTGCAAGAAAGGCTTCGTAGATTTGTTTTTCATCTTTTTGGTTGATTGGAAAATAAAGTTGAACACCCGCAATTTCGGAACCATCACTTTCCTTATCAATGCGAACAATTTTTGCTTGTACCGAAATGGAAACAGGCTCTCTATTTTCTTTTTCTAATTTTAAGAGCAGATTGATTGGATCTCCCACTTTTAAAAAATGATGTTTGGGAATGGGAATGAGGATTCCGTTCCGAGAAATATTGATGGTTTGTCCGTCACCTTCTCGTTCTCCATCAGAATTGGTCCAATGAAAAGGAACTGGGTGGGTTTCTCTGTATTTGGTTCTCCAACCTCGGCGTTTTCCACTTAGATAGGGTGCCGCAATTTCTCGGCGTAAAAAATAAAACACAATTCCGAGTAGAAGAGTGGTTGTTGCCATATTCCAAATAATGTCCGAAGTATGGATCCGAATACCGGCAAGAAAAATCTTTTTGCCGAGGGTGACAGATAAAACCATCCAAACGTTATATGTAAGTATAAGGAAGGTAAAACAAAGGAAGAGATAATAGCCAAATTTTTTCTTAGTCACTAGACCGTAGGCGATGATGGCACTGAGGCAAGAAAGAACATATTGTAGTGGCTGAATTCTCGAAAGAATCATTCCAAAATGATCCAGGTCTAGGTCGTAAAGAGATGCCGTGATCAATATGTTTAAAAAAGGGACAGCAAAAAAGCCAAGAGTTACCAAAAGAACGGGGATGGGGTAGTTGAAGAACCGCAAAGTCACCCGCAAATCAAATTCGATTTTAGGGATTTAGTCAACTTATTTTTAAAAAGAAAGCAAGGGAGGCTTCGTATCTCCCCTAGTTCTTTTTCTTAAGGACTGTCCAGATCTTGTGTTTTGTCCTCATTGGTAATGACAGATTCTGTGGTAGACTTTTCCATCTGTAGGGAAGGCATTCCGTTAATCAGAATATGCAATTCTTCTTGTCTTTCGGAAATTAAATCCTCTACAGATGTTAGGCGACCGATGATGCTATGCAAAATGACAGAAAGAAATCCAGGGCTTTCTTTTCCCATGGCCAAAAAGATATCTTTTGTGATGGTTCCGACTTTGGTATCTTCAGCAGAAGCGATCACAGTGGCAGCCCTGGGAGATGGAAAGACCAAGGCCATTTCTCCAAAGAACTCTCCGGGATTGATATCGCGAACATATTGGTTTTCCCCACTTGCTTTTCGTTTGAAAACTTGGAGTTTGCCTGCAAAAACAAAAAACATCTGTCCATTGCAGTCTTCCCCTTCAGAAAAAACCTTGGTCCCTTCGGAGAAGTGATCGATCCGCACTTCCGTAATGTACTTTCGTAAGTGGTCCACGTTCATTTTTCTTCATCCTTTTTGATTTCTTCTAATAATTTGTCGAGCTCTGTGAGCCTTGCTTCCGCTCGATGGAGTTTCTCTACTGTACTTTTTGTGAGTTGGAATAAAAAATGCGTATTGATGCGGGCTAATTTTTCGAATTGGTCGTCTCGTAAAATTCCTACCCTTGCGTTGGTTGATACCACACTGATGGTCATGGCTCTCGGCCTTCTTGTCAGAAGCGAAAGTTCTCCAAAAAATTCTCCAGGCCCTAACCCTTTGATAATTTCTTGGCTTCCATCTGGCAGTCGTTTGGTGACGGCAAACATCCCACTCATGACACAATACATACTACCATCATGGGGATCTCCTTCGCGAAAGATCACATCCCCCCGCAAATAGACTTGCGTAGAGATATTTTGCATAAATTCCAGAATGTTCATGGGAGTTGTCCTATTGGTATCTGACATGAGAATAAAAATTCAAAACAAAGGCAAGTGAATCGCAAAATCTCACTAGACAGATTTCCCTAGTACAAAAACCTGCTTATACAACCACAATGCGGGCGTGGCGAAATTGGCAGACGCACCAGATTTAGGTTCTGGCGCCGAGAGGCGTGGGGGTTCAAGTCCCTCCGCCCGCATAACAACCTTTCCTAAAACAATTATAACATTCAAATCAATAGAAACCCGAGGGACTTGAACAGTGACGCGACCACCCACTGTGACGACCCATAGAGAGTCATAGTGGGTGCAAGTTTGCCTTGGATGGCAAACGCCGAGCGCTCGCCGTGCCTCGAAGCGTGGCAAACTAAAGGAAGTGTTTGCAGCGAAAGAGACAAGTCCCGAAGCAAAGTTGAAATTATACTTTAATTCGATCATTTGCAAAATGAAATATCATTCCGTTCCAAATTGACATCCTAACTCGGTGTAATTTGAGCCATAAATAGTTGACACGAAATTTTCAGAGTCTAACATTTAAGCATGAATAATAAAATGATTCGTGTAGCTAATAGCCGTTTGCTTAAAAGTGTAAACAATTTAAATACGGATTATGATTCAGATTTGATCGTTGGCCTTGGAGTTAAGGAAAATGGAGAGTTGTATTTCCAAAAAGAATCGAGGGAAGAATTTAGGAGAAGGCATGGGCTTTCTTCTGGTGGTTTCAATGATTCAGTTATGAATGTGATTAATGCGTTAAGAAATCATGGCTGAATTACCATCAAAAGATAAAACTAGGAAAGATATCGTCGATTACATACCGAAGTTTCTTGAGACTCTTGATAACATTTCTCATAACGATAAAACAGTTAAAGAGAAAGAACTCGAACTAAGGCAATCAGAAAGTAAAAACAATTTAGAATATTCCTTAAAGGTTCTTGAATCAAATGAAAGAGGAGAGGTAAGAAATTTAATTTTAACTATTTTTTTAATTATAATTTTCCTAACGATACTGGGAATTGGAATTTACTTTGTAATAGAGGGTAAAACGGAAATCGGGTCGTCAATGATTACTGGTGTAATTACTTTTATTGCCGGCCTAGGTATTGGCAGGGATAGCCGTAAATCTAATTCCGATTAAATAAAATTCTTACTGATAGTAAATAATCTTTTATTGTTCAAAATCGACTCACCGAACTCACAACAGTCACACCAGGAGAAAGGTTAACTCTAGAGGTTAAGCATCCAGATCCTGCGGAGCGTCAAAAAGCTGCTGACGATTTTCTAGCAAGCAAGCTGAAAGAAAATAAAGCGGAAATTGATGCAATTAGTGCTATGTGGCAACATAAGAATCCCGGCTTTTATGAACGAATGGCAAAGTTTGATGCCTATCAAGGCGCGATTGAGCCGTCTCTAATCACGGCCACAAATATAGACAATGCCATCAACTCACCTAGTTCAGCCGAGGTTCTAAGAAGCAAATGGTGCGTTGCATTTGCAAATTGGGGCATGCTGAAGCGAACTATGGGAGATAAAATTCCTGACTTCGATAAATTTATCAAAGAAGTTGCGGACAACGATCTGATAAACAAGGAAAATATGACACTGAATACTTCAGATGTTATAAAGAAGTATTCAGATGGAAAAATGGTAAGACTACCAGAAAGTGGAACCTTGCCGCAAGGAGACAGACAAAGTGGATACAAAATTATCGGTGATTTTTTAGCAGAAAATCGGCCAGAAGCTATTACGCTGCGTGTAAAAGATGATGGAAAGGGAAAGGGTCATACAATATCCTTGCAAAGGAATCCAGACGGGAAAACTTACACTGTGATTGATCCGGCATCAAAAGCGAATGGAACAAAGTTCGATCCAGAGAATTTAAAAGATTCTTTTCTATCAAAAGAATCGCCGGATACTAGAAATCCATACTGGGATAAGCCTCCTTACACATTTGACTATATCAAAAAAGGTAAATAATGCTAATGAACAACTTCTATGTTACTTTAATCATACTCGTAATTAGCTTATACAATTGTAAGACTTCGCAAATTATCGAAAATGAATCAGATTTGGCAAAGTATTTGGAGTCAAAAAACTATGTAATAAATGGATATGGGTACAAAAAAAACGCGCATTTAGAGTCAGTGGATATTAATGAAAAAACCGATTATTCCGATGGAGATTTAATTCGAATATGTTCTCAGCCAAACCTTACTTCCCTTGCATTTAAACGAACAAAAGTAAGATCATTTTCTGCGGATGCAAGTTTTGCTTGTTCTAAGTCAAATATAGCTGAGCTTGCAGTAATTAATTTAACGATAAATAAAAATGAATTATGTAATTTAGTTTCCACTTTTACAAATAAACAGTTAACACTTGCACTATCTGGAATAGTTTTTACCAATTCTGACTTAGAATGTATTTCAAAGCTTAAATTATTGAAATATATTGCAATTCCTGACCGGGCAAATATTAGCGAAGAATCATTTTGTAATTTTTCCAAACAGATGCCACAACTATTGGGTATCCAGTTAAATAATTCAACTTTAGCTACAAATGGATTAAATTGTATCTTGAATTTTCCCTCACTTAGACGAGTTACACTCCAAAACTGGAATAGTGTTTCTGAAGATGAAATGGGCGAGTGGGTAAAAAAATATGAAAAAAAATATAATCGTAAGTTGGAAGCGCAAATCATAGATCCTGTTGGCTACGAAAGATAAGACAATTTTTTATAAACGATCAAAAATAGTATAAATGTCCTGATATGACATATGCCGAGATTCGGATGATCTCAAGATTTCCTTTCGAACGGTTTTACTATCTAATCAAAAGCAAATTGACTATCGTTGTAAATTTGCTAAAATGATATGATGAAACTTCTGATTTCAATTACACACATCCAAATTCTTTTTTTTATCTTCTCTTGTACAACGACAAAAACTGTTGAAAATCCCTCTGTCTTATCAGAGGAGCCTATCCAGTCGGTTATCGTTCCAAAATGGTCAGCATATCAGGGATTCTTTGGTTTTATAGATGCAAAAAAGAAATGTAAAAGTATCGGTATGCGCCTTCCAACAATTGAAGAGCTAAAATCAGCCAATAGATCTAAGATTACAAAATCATGGGATAAGGATAGTTCATACTACTGGTCTTCAACACCAGCGGGTCAAGATAGTATTATTATTTGTATACTTATACTGGTCATGGCTATCCAAGCACACCTAGTACGGCTAAACGGATATATGATGTATACGGTGTTAGGTGCATTCAGTAGAGATTCTAGAGATTGTTTATTCTTTTGCAAGGGCAAAGTAGAAGGTTACCGAGAAGAGAAAACTACCTGCTGCGCGTAGGTGAATCGATGAACAATTACTGATACCAACTAGTCGATGGCTCAAAGAATACACTTCGTTTGAAATTCGCAATTTTTTAAAAAATATTTGCCGTTTTATGAAACTTAAGTTGAAAATAGCTTAGTAAAAGAAAGAACTCAATAGTGGACACGATCCCGGAGACCACCAAAAAAGTGGAACTTCCGATTTACCAAAATCCAGAAACAGGCGAATTCAGGATTGGCGCTGGCGATTCTGCAAGAGATTTTGCAACAAATTCAGGACCTGGTACCAAATTTTTCCAAAGTGCGACCAATGGCGAAGCAATCACAATGGCTGATTCCATAAGAAAGGAGCTGAATATTGATGCAAGTATCCCTAGTTCAGAAATCGTGATGAAATGGTGCCAAGCTGCTTCCCTATGGGCTACTTGCCGAAAAGAATTCGGATCAGCAGTTCCTGATAATTTTGTTGATTTTATTAAAAAACATAAGGATAGTATTGAAATCAAACCAGGTGATGTGATGTATGTTAAAGGTAACGATACTATCATGAATTCTTATGCAAACCAAAGTGGAAAAGAATGGCATAGGGATACGTTTAAAGATACAAATCCCAATATCACAAGAGACCAGGCATATGCGAAAATCGCAGAAGCTATGCAGACAACCACTTCTAATTCTGTGATGATTCGCATTAGTAGCGGACATACCATTTCCATTCACCGAGATGGCCCTGGAAGTGATTGGATTGTGAAGGATACGGGTCATAGTAATATTAATGAATCGATAGTGAATCCGAATGATATTAAGAATTCTGACTTGTTTATTAAAGATACTTACAGATGGGAAATTCCAGAAAGTATAGCCTTTCCAGTATTTTCAAAGAAATGAATATGAAATATTTAATATTTATAATTACTTATGTAGCTTTTGCTCAATGTAATACTACACAAAAAGTAGAAGTGAAACAGACATCGGATTATACACCTATTGTAGGTGATTTGCAAGTGAGAGGATATGATGTAGAAATAAATTCTCACAAGGGAATCCATTCCTATGTGACAGCATATCCAAATACCAAAATAATTGATGGAGATTTGCAGAAGATTTGCACTTTACCTAATCTTAGAAATTTGATGATAGAAAATAATAAGATTTCTGAATCTTTTTTTAATCAGCTAGATCAATGTAATCTTAGTCAAATGAAACTATTAAGTCTCAAGGATGTTACTTTAAAGAATGGCGTATTTTGCCATCTGAGTGAAAAAAATCAATTTCATAACAATCTTGGATTTGCGAATACAAATATTAATGATGAGGATCTGAACTGTCTGAAGAGATTTGCATATATCGAAGAATTGAGTATCCAAGGTCCCCAGAAGAAATTTAGCGATGAGAGTTTTTGCGAATTTTTCCAATCAAACATTCGGATTAAGGACTTGCACGTAAAGTATCTTGAATTGTCTCCTAAAGCGTATAATTGCCTCCTTGATCTTAAAGGTGTGGAACATTTTGGTTTTAAAAAAATCAAAGGCCGCACCGCTAATGATATGAAAAAGTTAGAGAACTTGTATTTCAAGAAGAATGGTCGTAAGGTAATCGTGGATGTATTTGAATACGATTCTCCTTAAAGAAACTGATTTTAAAGACGTAAGTGGAGTGAAACAGATTCGAGAAATTCACCTTCATTCCATCGGTTTGATGGTTCCATCCTCAAAGGTGTAGCTCAGTGCCTTCAAGAGTAGGTTTGTTTTTGAGTAAACTTCTAAAGTGAATCGAGAATTCTTTAGGTCAAAGATGGTTTTTGGTATTGAGTCGTTTGGAAAACCCAAGGCTCTCATCTCATTATAAGTTGATAAATAGGATAATTGCTCCATGGTTCGATACGAAGAATATTTGCCAGACAAATATTTAGCGAGTATATCCCTTCCATTATCTGTTTTAAAATCATAAATGGTAATGGAGTTGTTTGGCCAAACTTCTATCAATCGATTCTCTTTTAAATACACTTGTGCGTAATTTCCCGTTGTATGAATGAGTTTGGTATCTCCCTCCACAATTTTCCAAACAAATAAAAATCCATCACCTCCATCGGAAAAATAAAACGTCCCTCTAGCAAAGAGAAGCTGTTTTGTTTCATCGAAAGAAATTACAAATTCTGTTGGTCTTGGAGGATCCCGTCGGATATTGGAAACGGTGACTTCTGCTTTTTTCTTGTGAAATGATTCTGTTCCAACTGGCTCCTTGATGAAGAAAATTTTCGTTGAATCAACCCATCCCTCAGTTGCATCTTCATACCGAACTTGGTAAAAGTAAGGTTGATTTGGAAAATTTTCCGTTTTGCTTTTTTCGATACAACGTCCAAATTTTAATCTCGAAATCGTCTTTGTGGTTTTAGAATCATGTTTTGGTTCTTCTTTGATTTCCAGGTCGTCAGCAGT
This sequence comes from Leptospira bourretii, assembly GCF_004770145.1. Lineage (NCBI taxonomy): Bacteria > Pseudomonadati > Spirochaetota > Leptospiria > Leptospirales > Leptospiraceae > Leptospira > Leptospira bourretii. Next base: position 391,803 of record NZ_RQFW01000010.1, read on the forward strand.
TGTGTAAAAATATGGGAACTCACAAGCAGCCGTGATGGGAAGTTGTAAAGATAAGAATAGAAAAAGGAAGGGAAGAGTGGCTTTCATACAAATTACATAATTTTACAAAAGGACAATCTAAATCAAAGATAAAAAGAAAGCTAAAAAAGACTAAAACTCCTTCTTCGTTATCAAAGGAAGCCTTAGTCTTTTATAAAGTCATCGTCACATTAGAATCACGGAAGATCCTGTTGGCGGTTGTTGTCGAACCTGTCGTATTGGTAGGATCTGTACTATTAGAATAAAAAGTATTAGCTTTCAGTACCCAGTCCGTGTAAGTCGGTGTACCGGTTGGACTGCCAGTGATTTCTCTCACTCCAGGAACAGAAATCATAGCCTTATAGGTTTTTCTTTTTACTCGATTGGTATCACCATTACAAATTGCATCTGCTCCTTTGATTCTACCAACTCCAAGCCACCCACCGTATGATAAATATGAAACCTAGTAGTGCAAGGAGTCGCAGCGGTCGTATAATCAAGTGGATTTTTTCTTTACCAAACGATAGCGAGGCGCCAAAGGATTGGTAACAAATTTTAATCCTTTCGCTTTTTATACGAAATCTTTATTTCCGAAAAGAATGGATCTCTTGGTAGACTAAGAAGTTTTCTAAATACAACTGGCAACCAGAACGATATAAGTATCTTGTGCGGACATTCCAAAAATACAATCCGGAACTTAGAGATTGTAAATCGATTGTACATTCTGAATCGGTACAATCAGAAGTTTTTTCGATGGTTTCAAAATTTTTATCCTTAGAAAAGTCAATGCGATAGTTTTGAAATTTACCTTTATTACTTTCATCATATGTGGATATACCATTCCCATTTTCTTTTGTCGGATCTGATGGGTTCGGACAGGGCTCAATTCCAATTTCATTTTCATTTGGAATTTCAACTGAGACGGGACTAATTTCATTGTTTTTTCCAATAAATTTGAATTTAAAGACAAATTCATTCGTGGTAATTTCAGTTTCCTTTGGTTCTAGTTGGATGATTTTGTTATGAGCAGAGCCAAGTAGAAGAAAGATATCCTGAAGGTTTGATCTTCCATGTGGAAAGGAAGTGTTGAGTAGGGCAAGGCATGGCAATACTAAAATACAAAATTTCTTTAAGGTTGAGTTTTGAAAAAAGATGCGTGTTCGATTGAAAATATAAAGACTAAGAATCACAATGGGTAACAAAAACAAATCGGATTTATCTGCTAAATTTAACGATTCGTTTGAACCAATCAACGAATAGAATTGATTGTTCGATTCTTGGGAAAGGTTGATCCAAATGAAAATAAGATTTGTAAGAAAGACAGAAAACCAAAATAGAATGGTTGGATTTATTTTTTTAGTCAATAGAGAGAAAATTCCAGTCAAGATGAGTGGTGTAAAAGTAAGGCCAATCAAGTCAGAAATTTTTCCAGTGATCCAGCCGGGAAATAAAACTTTGAAAATGGAATCGTTTGCGATCCAAAGAAGAGAGAAGAAATAGAACAAAATATTTTGGCTGCGGTATTTAAACATTAAAAGTTTCCATAAAACGGTTTTTCGAATTCGAAAAATAATGCCACTTTGAACGTGCAGTTTAATTTCCGATTGGTGGCAATATGAATGAGCATTTCTGAGACCGCCTGCGTAGTGTTTTTGGGGAATGCAGGGCAGGGGATTGCAAGAATACTTCGTAAACAAGCACTGACAGCTCTTTTTTCATAGTATATGCTTTTGTTATTGTAGTCTGGTCTTGGGTCTTCGTCATTTCCTAGTTCTGAAAAGAAATAAGATTGGTATCCTTCGAACTGACAACTTAAGGTTTTGATTGCTGTGTATGCTGCGATTTTGTTTTCCGTTTCTTTTTTGGAGATGGTAAGACTTGTGTTTGGGTTGTCAATCGGAAGTCTGCATGCAAAAAGACAAACTAACAAAAACATTGTGGTTTGGATGGGTTTTGGTTGGTTCATTCTTCTTTTTTGCTATTGATTAGTTTTTTTAATTTCAGTCGATGATTTATTTTTTAGGCAGTTGATCATTTTTTTGTCACCTAACGGACTGCTCCGTAGTTTGTGGTTTTAGGATGTTTTTCTTTTGTTGGAATCATTGACAGTGTCTTAGTATTTTTTTATATTATGATTAAATGCTGATTTTGAAAATAATCAAACGTATGCACTTTCAAGGTCCAAAGATTTATTTGTTTGGAATTGTATTGGTCCTGTTAAACTTTGTGGCTGCGATTGGATGTAAGTCACCTGAGGATTCAGGTGTTGGATCAAGGTCTTGTTCTGAAGCTATGAAATTATTTCAGGCTTGTAATATCCTAAATAATAATGAATCGGCTGCTTGTAAAGTCCAGTGGGATGGAGTTATTTTGTCTTGTGGGATGATGTAATGGTTTTTCTAAAGGAAATACTTTAAGAAATAGAAAATTGCCTTAAGGAGAAATTAATTTGAACTACGAAACATTTCCTCCATCACCTGAATTGAGTTCTTTGGTAAAATGTTTTTGGACTTTGATTGTAGAGGATTCGTCTCATTATTCCAAACAGCGCATTGTACCTGATGGTTGTATGGAATTGGCATTTAATTTTGGAGATCCTATTCAACGTTTTACAAATGATAAAGATTTTGTAATTCAGCCTTGGGCTTGTTTGATAGGCCAAATCACGGAACCTTTTTTTATAAAACCCACAGGTTCAGTAAATACTTTTTCTGTTAGATTTTATCCATATGGGATTGCCAATTTTTTTGAAAATCCGTTGGATCATTATGCGAACCGGGAAACTCCTCTTGATCAATTGTTTGGATTTGATACTGCAAAAGAATTAGAGAATCAAATTCGTAAGGCTTGCGATACTATGGCACGCATTCAGGTCATTGAAGATTTTTTTAGTAAAAAACTAAAAGAGCAAATCACTACGGATCGAATCCTAAAAATTACCATCGATACCATTTTGCATTCGAAAGGTAATGATACCATTGGTTCAATTTTGAGTGATGAAAATGTAAGTAGACGTCAATTAGAACGAAAATTCAAAAAACAAATTGGCCTTAGTCCAAAAAAATTAGAAAGAATTATAAGGATGCAAGCAGCGTTAAAGATGATGATTCACCGGCAGTCTGAAAAATTAACTGATATTGCTTATGAAGCTAACTATTTTGACCAGGCTCATTTTATTAAGGATTTTAAAGAATTTACAGGTTTAAGGCCAAAACTGTTTATTTATGATGAAAAAACCTTGTTATCTGTATTATTTTACAAAAAAGACTGAATTGTCGCTTTTTTACAATTTGTAGGCAGCTTTATATTGTATCGTAATACAATATAAAGGAATGGAAATGAATAAAAAAATACATCGTGATGATTGTTATCTTTTTTTTAGGTTTGGAAGTGGCTACTTGTAAAGAAGAAAGTCTGCCTGGTGCATTGAATGAGAAAGTGGAAGGTAAAAGTTTGGAAAATACAATATCAATCGTGGAAATCCCTGTATCTGATTTAACTAGAGCAGTTGCGTTTTATAAGGCTATTCTTAGTGTTTCTATAGAAAGAATGACAATGGGTGATACGGAAATGGGTGTTTTACCGGCAAACGTCGGTTCAGTCAATGTTGTCCTTGTAAAAGGCAAAGATTATATTCCGACAAAAAATGGCGTATTGGTATATTTGAATCTTGGTCACGACTTGCAACCAGCTTTGGACCGAGTAGAGAAAAGTGGTGGGAAAATCCTTTTGCAAAAAACCTTGATTGATCCAGAAATGGGATACTATGCTCTGGTCGTTGATTCAGAGGGAAACCGGATGGGTTTACATTCCAAGAATTAGAGATTGTTTGGTTGGAAGCCTCCGTCAGCGATTGGAACGTAAAGCTCAGTCGCATGTGCATTCGGGTTTTGATCCACCAAACGATGGCGAGGCGGCAAGGGAAACAATCTAAATGATTTTTAACTATATAAACCCAAAATATACTTTCGTTTTAGTTACCAAAGCCCACAGATAACTTTCCGCCTTGATTTTCAACTCTGCAATCGAATTTCCCAAAGAAGTTCCCGCGGGTGGGCTCAGCGTTTGGTTTGTCACACCCGTTCCATTTAAGTTTTGGCTTGCGGGAATGGTCCCACGAATGCTATGAAAAGTATACACTCGATTGGTGGTCAATGGTTCTGAGATGACGACGTCTTGGAGTCCATCCGCATTGGTGTCTTGGAATCTGAGTCCCATTGAGAAATTACTCGCAGTGACTGATCCTGAAAAAAGACTATCGGCAGATCCCCCAGCACTTAGGTTCATATTGCGAAATCCTGTGATTGGGTCATTTAACACTAGATAAACGTCACCGATTCCTGCACTAGCGCCCGTGGCTCCAATCAGTAGATCAGGAATTCCATCCCCGTTAGTGTCGCCGGAGGCTAGGTTTCCTCCAAAAGAACAATTATTGGCATTACAGCTGGTTGTAGGTGGTCCGATAAGTGTTGCCACTGGTTGATTCGGATAGGGACTTATGGGATCACAAGTAGAGTGATATACAAATACAATTCCTTGATTGGAATTGAAGGTGGGCGCTCCCACAGCAAGATCGATACAATTGTCGGAATTAAAATAATCTAAGACAAATGAACTACCAAATCTGCATCCACCGGCATTGGCACAACCGGGAGAAGGATCTGTCAAGTTCGGAGTTAGGTATTGCTGCGGTTGATTCGGAAGGAATCCTTGGTTGGATATATAAATGTAAACTCTTCCCAAATTGGAAGAGTAAGTTCCTGCACCTACGATGAGGTCTAAATAACCATCCGCATTGATATCCCCGTAAGTAGCTTGAGTTCCAAAATTGTCGCCTGCAGCAGGCTTATAAGTTAGGTTCGCAGAGTTTGTATTTTGTGAATTAATTCCACTTGTTCCCTGGCTATAAAAGACAAATACATCGTCATTCCAAGGAGATGCAAGTATTACATCGTCAAATCCATCACGGTTAAGATCAGCACTTTTTACTATGCTCCCCAGTCTACCACCATTAGTAATACCAGAGAGTATTGAATCTGCAACCCCTCCTGTGTTTAGATTTATAGAAGGTATCCCCGATTGACCTTTACTATAGAAAAGGAGCACTCTTCCACCAAATGCAATGATACCAGCATAGGCCTGGCTACCGATAATTAAATCGGCATAACCATCACCATTAAAATCACCAGAACTGATTTGGCTTCCGAAGTAAGTACCCGTGATTCCATCCGTTAAACTTGTGTTTGGCGTCGTATTGAGTTGTTTTGTATTTGGGTTTGTGGTGAATACATATCCGTAACCTTGTGTTCCAGCAGCAACACTCGCCGACACAATCAAATCAGGATACCCATCTCCATCAGTATCATGGTTGGTTCCCATTCGGACTTGGATCGTATTGGTTCTTTCATAAGGAATGTGCGCATAGATAGTATGAAGGCTACCATAAGTCCAAAAAGTTCCCGTAATGGCTTTTGCTGGTAGGCCATATCTCCAAGTTCCATTGATTACAGGCACTTGGGTCGGTGGTGCATTATCTATTCCAACATTTACAAAGGTGACACCAAGGGGTGCTGTTCCAACAACAAATCCAGTTTCAACAATCGAATGGTTGGTTAAGTTAGAGATTGTGACAGAGGATTCAGGAAGGAGGAGTAAATACTGTGCAGGTGACCAACGCCTGAAAGGATTTTTATCCGGACAGAACGAATTGGAAAGTTTCATCAAACATTCAATTGGTGGATGAGTGAGGGGATTTGCCCAACAATTAAGCAGAAAAAAAGAGATTCCGAGTGTCAATAGTCGCAAGTTCAGAAATTGATTGGCTGTTCTAAGTTTCATGACACAATACAACTAACATTGGATTGATGTTTCGGTTTAGGGAAAGGGAATGCAATAAATTATTGGAATTCTAAAAGAAAAATAAAGAGAACGCAGACACTTCTCCTTCTGGTTTTTTTAAAAATATCTTTTCTTTTTTTATTTCTTCGGGCAAAATCCTAGCTATGAGTTTTTTTGAAAGTTTGAAAGCCGTCGCAGCTCAGGCAGTGGAGCTAGTCCAAAACAATCCTCAAGTTGTATCCGGAATCCAAAAGATCATAGAAGACAATGGCGGAGTTTCCGGAATTGTCCAAAAGTTCAAAGACAAAGGATTTGCAGAAGCCGCAACATCCTGGGTCGGAACTGGGGAAAATGTAAACATTGGCTCTACCGAAGTGATGAAGGTTTTAGGGAGTGAGTCTGTACAAGAACTTGCGAAAAAAGTGGGTTTAGATTCAGAAGCTACAGCAGGACTCATCGGAAATTTATTGCCAATGGTGATTGATAAACTTTCTCCTGATGGAAAAGAGCCAAGTGGGGATATAACTTCTCAACTATCTTCTCTGGCATCCTTATTTACCAAATAATTTTGGTATAGGAAATATATCGCCTATGAAAAGTTAGGTGGTATTCTTTCTAAAGGAAACTACATTTTTTCTTGCCAAAATTTCTCACCAGAGCCAATCTTTCCTTCATGAAGAAACTGTTTCTAATCTTTTTTACCTGCCTTTTTTTGTTTCAATGTAAAAAGTCTCCAACCATTGAAGTGGGTAAAAATGCTTTTATTTCTGCCACTGTCCTCAATGCGAGAAAAACTCCTAGTTTAGCTGGAGAAAAAGTGGGGAAACTAAAACTAGGTGATGAAGTAAAGGTTTTGGAACGATCCGAAAATGATATGGACATTGATGGACTAACGGCTTACTGGTATAAGGTTCAATCTAAGGAAATCACTGGTTGGGTCTTCGGTGGTTATCTTTCACAAACCAAAGTCGAATCACGAGATGCCATGATTGCGGCGGTGCAGGGAAATTTTGTTTTCTGTAAAATGCCTGATAGGATGGAATGTACAGATACAATCGAATTTGATGGAGAAAGTTTCGTTTATCGAAAATTTAATTCGTATTCCGGTATCAACGAAAAGTTAGAAGGTGTGTTTGATGTATATGCCGACCACTTAGTTTTCGATACAAAATCTAGGTTGATTCGTCCTTCGGTTTTTATCCAATTTCCGCAAACAGAGGAAGAAAGAACCGCCTACAATAATGCTTATTTTGAATATACCGATTCTGACGAATATTTGGTTTCGTTAAGTACTTATCCAGTAGCTGGAAAAGAGGACATTTACTTTGCGGTTTGTGGTGACAATCTTTTGTTATTGTATGAGAAAAAGGAAAAAGAGGAAATTTGTAAAAGCGAATATGCTTTTGCTAAATCTTCTTATTCTTCTCCTTAAAGGATTCATTTCGTAACATCGTATTCGTTCGATGTGTATGTGGATTTTTCCAATTCAAAATTCTTTTTTTTGATTCGGCAGGAAGTTGTTTTAAAAACTCCTGCCAGCTGTCTTCTTCTAAAACAGAATAAAATCCAGGTAAATATTGAATTTTAGTTCCGAGAGGAAGATACTTTTTATATTCAGATGCGGATACTCCATATGCGATTCGATAAATAGTTCTATTTTTGTGTTTCTCTTCTGGCAAAAAATGAAACGCATCTCCTGCCTTATTGTAACAAATAAAATAATCAAAACCTTGGTGCACGATGATAAGCGATTCTTTTGGAATTTGGAATAAGGGAAGGAGAATTGAATAGAGTTTATAGTCTTGGTTGTTAAAATCTTTTTCTCGGTTCATTGTGAACCATTGGTAAAAAAATAAAAATAAACACGAAATGCCTATGGCAGATTTCGATTTGATTTTTGAAAGAGTTGGGAGTAGCAGTAGGTTTGCTGGAATAAAAATCAAAAGAAACAAACGAAATGGAAAACTAAAGGCCGTATAACTAAAGATAGGCAGTGAAAGGAGAAAAAATAAGACAACAACCTTATCGTAAAAAGCTTTTGATTCTTTGTCTAATTTTGATCTAGTGATCCAATATAACAAAGGTGAGAAAAAGAAAAGAATTTGTTCCCATAGAAATTCGGGAAAAATCCGCGAGTACTTATAAAACGGAGAAAGGAATTGGAATTCTAAATCTTCTAGTAAAACAGTTTTTATGTCCTTCCAGTGCAATACATTGGGAAATAAAAAACTAACTCCAACCAAACAAAGAGGTAGTCCCAAAAGGATGAGGATACGATTGCGTTTGGAAAGGGGAACTTGTCTCCATACGAAAGGCAACAAAAGGAAAAAGGAAATTCCTGCTGTGATTTTATGGCTAAGAAAAACCAAAACAAAACATAGGGCCAGTCGTAAATAATGGATTTGTTTGGCTTTGTTCTCTTGTTTTTCTAAAATCCAAAGTTCTGTTAAAAATAAGATAAAAAAAACAATCCCACCTAGGTTTTTAATAAAGTTAAAACTAAAATGGGGAATATAGGAAGAAGAGACAAGAACGAGTCCAAAAAGGATAGATAGGTAAAAATTCTGGCTGAGTGAGATTGCCAATCTATACCCTGCTAAAAACAAAAACCCAACGAGTAAAGAAACAAAAACTTTGTTTGTGATGACGATGTTTGTTCCCAGTTTGGAAAATAAAACCAGTCCATATAGAATGGGGGAGGAATCGGGACTAAAAAACCTACCTTTGGTTACATAGGAATTGACTTGGGCTGCATAATAATATCCATCGGCCCCGTAAGCAAATGGAGAACTCAGTTGCACTGCTAGTTGTAACGAAACAATCAAAAGAAAAATAAATAAAACAAAACCTGGTTTTTTATATTTTGTAATCATCGGAGGAGCAAAGAATGGGTTTGCCATTTGTTTCTGAATCTACAAAAACTTGGACATTCGAAAATCCATTTTTATCTGTTTGTTTAAAATATAATTTTTTACGTTTGATGGGTAAAGGCGATTGGATTCGAAATGTAAGTTCAGATTCGTTCAAATTCCAAGAAAAGTGCAGAGGAAAAGAGAAAGTGTTTTTGATACGTAAATCTTTTGTTGGGTATACAACGGATGCATCCGTTCCCAGAGGTGTAAACCTTGTGTCCTCATTGTATAAATCGCGGGAGTGGGGGAAACGTTCTAAAATTTCTAAACCAAGCTCTAAGGATAAATAATAAATAATTCCTGACAATTGACAAAGGCCACCTGCAATTTCTGAACTGACTTCTCCTCTACGGATCACCCTTCCTTCTTTGAATCCTTTTTTGATTGTTGGTTCTCCCATTTCATACCAAAAAGAAAAAATTTTCCCTGGATACAGAACTCGGTTGTTCATTCGTGTAACGGCGATTTGAAGGTTATGGAGTTTTCCTTCTTTGAGCGGAGAAGGAAGTATAGGAAGTGTCAGTTTCGATTCTTCGGACCAAAAGGTTCTACTACTGTTATATGGTTTTAATCCAAATCGAAAAGGACCTCCTTGCAAAAAAATTCCAAACCACCTGAGGATCACTTTGATTTTTATTTTTATGAGTGGAATCAAAGTTAGGTGTTATTATTGGGAATCTAAAAAAACTTCTGTAAAACTTCTATCTGGATTCATAATATATGAACCTTTGTAGGAATGTGGAGGATGGTTTCCCCAATCTTTGGGAGAAAGGAGAGAAAAATAAGAACCATTTTCTTTTTCATATAAATGAATGGTTTGGCCTGGTTTTTTTTCGAACTGGCAACGTGCTTTGTGAAGTTCAATGTCCTTTTCCGCACGTTTTAAAATCAGCTCAGCTTCTTCTTTTAGGCGACGGATTTGTCCTGCAATGACTTCCAGTTTTCCATGCAAATGGAGTTGGACAGATTCTTCCGCCAATTCAATTTCTTTAGCCCGGTCGACAAGACTGATTTTAGGTGCAAGCCTACTGGTTCCATAGGTAAGACTATGATGGGGAGTTTCCTCTGTTTCCATTCTAAGGATTAGACAATCGTGAACTTACGAATTGGCAATTCATTTCTCTTGGGAGGTATGCAGTAGGGTAGAAAAAGGCCCTCCTAAGATTTTTAGGAAAGCCGAAGGCCAAGGTTTTTGACGATCTCTATTTTTATGATAACGGTTGGTAACTCACAACCATCGCCTTGGATTTGATATCTTTTGGCATGGAAGTTTTTGAAAGAACTTTGGAAAGAGATCCCTTGTCTTTGGATTTTCCCATTTGTACCACAAAGAATCCATTTTTTACAACGATAAAAGACTTAGCCGGCAACTTACCATGGTTATCTGCCTTTAGTTGTGATAAAAAAGTTTCTGCAGACTGTCTGCTAGTGAAAGCAGCCAGTTGGATGGTAAACTGTTTCCCATCTGTTTTGTTTGAGACAGTCGTTTGCGAAGAAAGTTTTTGTGATTTGGATGGCTTAGAAGTGGGAGCCAAGTTTTTGAATCTTTCTTCTTTTGCACTAACCACTTGTTTTTCTCTACGTTTTGTCAAATCAACAATTTGTTGTTTTTTCTCTTCTTCCTCATCTTTAGCGGTAGAAGTTTCTACAAAGTAGGGATGGTTTCCAACATCAGCCATAGGAATTTCTTGAGAAGCGATTGTTTGTTCTTTGGATTTGGTTCCTTGGACAAGAGAAGAGGCTGCATTCGTTCCAACTTGTGCCTCTGCACCGTTTGTTGCCACTGGCGCAGGGATTGCGGTCTCCGTTGTCTCTGGGTTCGTTTGAGTCAGTTCACTCTTTTTTTGAAGAGTTTGTGCCTCTTCTTGTTTCCCTCGCCCTACAGAAACCCCAAGGAAAAAAATAGAAAAGAAAAGTGCAAAAAGAAAGAGGGATAAAACACCAATTCTTTGTTTATCTAGGTTGATTACGTAAAATACTCTTTCTTTCATTTTTTTATCCTTTTTTTGATTTCTGAATCGATGATGACAATTTGTTCTTTTAACTTCTCCCTTTGATTATCGTTAATTACGACAAAATCAGAGAGAGACTTTTTTTTCTCTAAATCCATTTGAGAGTGGTTTCTTTTTTGGAAATCTTCATAGTCCATACCACCGCGGCTTTTGACTCTTTCCCATGCCACTTCTGGACTTACTGCCACAGTCACTGTAAAGTCACAGATGGTATGAGCATCGGTTTCGAATAGAAGGGGAACTTCCCAGGCAACAATACTTCCTTCTTTTCTAGAATTTAAAAATTCTAAAAAACTTTTGCGAACCAAGGGGTGGAGGAGTTCATTCAGAGCTTGTAGTTTTGTTTTATCGGAGAAAGCAAGTTCCGCAATTTTTGTACGGATGGGTGCTCCGTTTGTATCTAGGATAACATCACCAAAAATTTGAACGAGTTCCTTAATGACGTGACTAGTTGGTTCTGTAAAAGTACGTGCGATGGCATCAGAGCTAATCGTTTCTGCCCCTAACTCACCAAACATAGCAAGGACAGTGGACTTTCCCGAACCAATCGATCCGGTAATTCCAATCAGTGTTTTATTGTTATGTTTTGGAGTCACGGGTTTATAACATAAAAAACCCGTGAAAGTACAAGTATTTTTTTATCCTAATTTGGAAAAAAAATACTAAAGTATTTGGTAAGTTATTTTGGCGATTGGTTCAGGTTTAAAATCCAGTCTTGTACCAGTTTGGCGGACAATTTCGGGTCTTCAATCATAGGAGCATGCCCCATATTCTCTAAAAGGACAGATTCAAAGCGGGGTTTTAGTTTTTGTTTTAAAACATCCATCACCGTATAATGAATGACTTTGTCTTCCTTACCCCAGATGGCAAGAGTGGGAGATTGGATTTCGATTAGTTTTTTTTCTAAAAAATACCCTTCCTTTCTAATTTGTTTTAGGATGGAGGCATTCCATTCCCTGTTCGCAAAAGATTTGTTAGCAAAGTATGTTTTTAAAAAACCGGGAAGATAAGGTGGTTTGACAAAGGTAAAAGCAAGAAGCCTGTCAAAGTCTTCGGGACTTGTGACAAGTAGTGGGCTTGGTTTTCCAGATAACTCGATGGTTTGCATTTCGCTTGGAGTCGGACTTTTGATTCCGGCATTGTCAAAGAGGATTAATGATTTTACCTTCTTCGGGTATTTGGCTGCAAATATTCCTGCAATCCCGCCACCCATTGAATTTCCTGCGATATGAAATTTTTTTAATCCTAGTATTTCTGTAAATTGGTAGAGCCTGTCCGCCTGTGCTTCTTGGGTATAGTTTAGGCCTTCAGGTTTGTCTGATTCCCCAAAACCAGGAAGGTCGGGTGTTATGACAGAAAATTCTTTAGGGAGGTGTCTAGAAAATCTGGTCCAATGGTCCTTGTCTCCGCCAAATCCATGTACAGCGAGAATGGTTTCTGTTGTTCCCGTTTTTTCTGTATACTTCCATTGTAATCCTTCTACCAAAACGGATTTGGTTTCCAGTTCGGATCTGTAACGCTCTAAACTAATTCCTGTTTTGTGAAGAGTGGCAGCACAATGTATTTGCAGGAATAAAAAAAGGATTAAGGTGGTAAATGGTTTCCAATGAACTTTCATAGTGTCCTCACAAAAAATATAAAGGATCGTTGACAGAGGGATCAGAAAAAATACCTTGGTCGTAACCGAAGGCCCTGTAGCTCAGTCGGTAGAGCAGAGGACTGAAAATCCTCGTGTCGGCAGTTCGATTCTGTCCGGGGCCACGGTTGCCTAATTTCCAACCTTTCTTTCTTCTCCCATCGTCCAAAGTCCCAAAAATTCGTTTTCCTCTACTTTTTTGCAGAGTTCCGGCTTATAGAGTTTTTTTACCGGTGGTTTGGGATAAATATGAATCTCATCATTGTCTGGGATAAAGGTGAGCATTCTTAAAATTGTATCTTGGCCTTCAATTTCATACATTGTGTAAGACATCCCTTTGGAAGGAATGATTTGAGAAGTTTCCAAATACTTGCGTGTGTTTTCTGACATAGTATAGACCTTGTTTTTGATTCCTCTTCTGGCAACCAAAAACTAAAAAATTCATTGTTTTCGTTTTTTTAAGAATAACTTGGAGAATTGTATTAGTTTTTCTCGAATCTTCGGTGAAAGACCTACGGATACGTTGATTCGAAAATGTTTGTCCCAATGTTTGGAAAGCCCAAAAAGAGATCCTGGAGCAATGGCCATTCCTATTTTTTTAGATTCACTTAGTAATTTGTCACCATCTAACGGTGATTTGATCCATAATACAAATCCTCCATCAGGTTTTTGAATCTCAAGTGTTTCGGCACTATGGAAGGATAAAAGTTTCATATACTCATCAGTGAGTTTTTGGTATTCCGAACGTAAAAATTTGAGATGCCTTTCGTAGGTTTGTAATTTTAAAAATTGTAGGACTGCCATTTGAGTCGGGTTGTTTTCTGAAATTTTATAAGCTCTTGTTTGTTTACTCAATTCACGAATTCCCGTTTTGGATGCCACCCAACCCATCCGAAGTCCAGGAGCAATGGTTTTAGAAAACGAAGAACAAAGATAAGATTTGGGACCTTTGGGTTCTGTGGGAAAATAACTCACTAAAGGTTTGGGTCTTGTGCCTGAAAAATATAAATCTCCATAAATATCATCTTCTACTAAATGAATCCCATACAAATAAGAAATTTTTGCAAGGTTTTGTTTTGTCAAATCACTCAAAAGAATTCCATTCGGATTATTGAAGTTAGCTGAAAATAAAAATACTTTTGGTTTGTGTCGTTTGATTAACTTTTCATATTCATCGCAAGAGATCCCTTCTTCTTTTCTATAGGGAATTTCTACAACTTTTAGCCTGAGCACTTCTAAAATTTGAAATAATCCAACGTAAATGGGAGAAGGAACAATCACTGTATCCCCCGGTTCTGTTGTACTCAGTAAGGAAAAGGTAATGGCTTCTGTACATCCGCTTGTGATTTGGATTTGTTCTGTGTTTGCTCTATACCCTTGGATGGAAGTGCGTTTGCTAATCCATTCTCGTAAACCAAGATTTCCTTGTAAGTCACCATAGGTAAAAATTTCTTTGTATCTAAGTGCTTTTTTAAAAGAAGAGGTAAGGGCACCGAGTGGAAGATAAAAATCAGAAGGAATGGCGGCACCAAAAGAGATCAGTTTGGGATCCATCACTGTATTCATAATTTGTTGGATCCGATCATCCGCTTCTACTGCTGGATAAAATTCATTTTGTGGTCCAGAGATGACTGTGCCAATATTGGGATGTACAAAGTATCCTGATTGGGGAACTACAAAGATATAACCTTCCTCTTCTAAAATTCGATAGGCCTCTTTGGCAGTGGTGAGGCTACAAGACTTTAAACTTTGGATTTCTCTAAGGGAAGGAATCCTTTCTCCTTCGGAATAATACCCCGACTTAATTTCAGTTTTAAGACTAGTGGCTAATTGTTTGTATTTTGTCATGAAACTGTATACTAATAGATTGAACTAACTGTATATGGACAGTTGTCTCTATGTTTGATATTCTGATACTATGAAAACGGAAATGCCAAGTATTTTTTCTGCTAAACGAACTTCTTTTGTTCGCACTTCGGTCATTCGTGAAATTTTAAAACTGACCGTTGAAAATTCGGATATTCTTTCTTTTGCAGGAGGACTTCCTAACCCTAACTTACTTCCGAAAGAGGTTTTAAACACAGTGATGGAGTCTGTGGTAAAAGAAAATATTTCGACAGCGTTTCAATATGGTGATTCTTCAGGATACCTACCACTACGAACAGAAATTTCAAATAGGCTAACCGATGTTTCTTGTGCATCGCCCGAATCCATCACCATCACTCACGGCTCCCAACAAGGGCTTGATATTTTAGGAAAAATGTTTATGGATTCCGATACCAATGTTTTATTGGAAGACCCTGTGTATTTGGGTGCATTGCAGGCATTTTCTCCATACAATCCAAATTTTTTTAGTGTTCCCATCGAACCCGATGGACCCAATTTGTATTTGTTGGAAGAAATTATATCTCAAAACAAAATCCATGTTTTTTATATTAACCCATCCTACCAAAATCCTTCCACTTACACTTGGTCTTTGGAAAAAAGAAAACAAATTGCAAAAATTCTAGATGATAATGAAATCATCCTCCTTGAAGACGAAGCTTATCGGTATTTGGATTTTAGTGGAATTGTTTATCCTTCCGTCAGTTCTTTTCGAAAACGAAGTGACCTAACATTTATTCTTGGAAGTTTTTCTAAAATTTTATCTCCTGGGTTTCGGTTGGGTTGGGCGGTTGTGCCAGAGGTATACCGATCTCTTTTTACTGCGATCAAACAAGGAAACGATTTGAATTCCAACCAATTTTCACAAGTGGTCGTTTCTAAACTTTTGAATGTTTTGGATTGGAAGGGTCATCTGCATTCCATTCAAAAATTTTATTCCGATAAAAAAGAAACATTGGTTTCTCTTTTGAAAGAAAATCTTCCAGAAGCTCGGTTTAGTATTCCCGAAGGAGGAATGTTCCTTTGGGTAGAATATCCGAAAGTTTCTTCCAAAGAGCTTATGGAACGTTGTCTTACAAGCGGTGTGGCGATGGTCCCTGGATCTGAGTTTTCTCCTGCGAGCCGTTCATCCTCGTATTTTCGAATGAACTTTAGTTTTTTGGAAAATGAAGACTTGGAACTTGGAGTCAAACGAATCACTAAAGTGTATCGAGACATAAATACGTGACATACGTTTAGTGTTTTTTCTTGACACTACTATCCGTTTGTTTACTTATTAGGTATGAAGCCTGCTGTCACAAAAGCTTTGTATCCTAAATTTTCTGTTTTGAGTTTGGAAGAAAAACTAGAGGTCCTGAAAGAAGATCCTACCTTTCGCCTACTGGTCGACCAGATCTATCAAAACTATAAGGAAAACAGGTCCACGGTCATTCTTTGATTTGCCTAGACTAAGGATTTTCACTTCTATGGAAACAAAGTAGGTAATCATGAATTTAGAACTAAATCCCCAAGAAACAAAACACCTTTTGAATGCTCTTGCTGTATTCGAATGGGTGAGTAATTCCCCCCATGAAGAAACAGATCCATCTGTGGACGAATTCATCCAATCCATCTTAAAAAAACTTTCTGCAGAAAAAGAAAATCCCATCGTTTCTGAAAACGGACTTTATACCATCTCAGAAGAATATTTTCAGGAAGTATTTGAGTCTTATATCGAACCTTATAACGATGATATATTCTGGACAGATCTTTCTACAGAACTTGCCCAAAGAGATTTGGAACAAAAAGTATCTGCAAAAGATTTGGAAGCACTGAGCCCGGAAGATTATGAAAACAAGGTCGCCAAAGAAGCAGAAAAGTATGATACGGAATTTGAAAAAAACGGTGTGGATAATTTATTCTTAAAAAAATAAAGAAAGTTTGGGAAAAGGTTTTATGAAGTTTTTTCCCATTCGATAAGAACCATCGTTTGGTCATCCTCTTGTTCTTCTCTCCCTTGGAAGAGGAAAAGTTGGATGACAAGTTCGGCAAGCACTCTTTCCGATTCTTTCTCTGAGTAATCCACAAGAATCTTTTGGATTCGTTCCATTCCAAACTCTTCTCTAGTTTCATTTTTTTGTTCCAACATCCCGTCGGTAAAAAGTAAAATCCTATCTCCCATTGCCATTTGGAATTGTTTTTGTGTATAAGGTTGGTCTTTTTTGAGACCAATGATATTTCCTGTACGATCCAAAATAATTTGTTCCCCCGAGGATTGAAAGATTTGGTTGGGGTGACCCGCTGACGAATAGTAGACGGTTTTTGTTTTCGTATCTATATCTAATAAAAATCCAGAAAAAACAATTTTAAGACCAGAGAACTTATTCTGAATCTTTTGATTGAGATGGTTCATTAAATCATCTGTTTTGGTGATAAAACGTTTGATGGCTTCATATTCGGATTTAATGGCCATCGTATACAATGCCGCTTGGATTCCGTGCCCTGTTGCATCAGCGACAAAAAAACGAACCGTTCCATTATCCAATTCGAAGATATCATAAAAATCTCCACCCACTTCCCCTTGCGGTTGGAAATAAAGATGGATCTTCAGATGTTCAAATTTGATTCCATCTTCTGGTAGGATCTTTTGTTGGATTTTTTTGGCAAGAAGGAGGTCTTTTTTGATTCGATTCAAAGAAGAGTTTAATTGAAACGTTCTTTCCGAAACAATTTGTTCCAAATTTTCTGTGACAGCAAGAAGTGATTCATTGCTAATCTTTAAACTTTCCGCTAGTTCCTCTGCTCGGATAAAAGCATTGGCAATCCGACTCGAAAGAATCAGAGATTGGATAAAAATAAAACAGAGTAGGGCATAAGGTGTCAGACCAATCCCTCGGTTGTTTACACTGTGGCGCAAAATATCAAAGGCAACAGAAAATGCTAAAATAAGAAGTCCTAAAAAGAATAATTTGGAATTGGGCCTTTTGTTAAATACTGCTTTAAAGTTGATATGGATGACATAGCCGATGGTAAAAAATGCCAACACTTGGAATCCATACAATAAAATCGTAAACACGGATATCGGTAAAAATAACGTAAAAGAAAAAGCAGTGCTTGCGATGAGTACAGAACGTACATATTTTGGATTGGATTCTTTGGGAAATAGGGAATAGATAAAAAGTAAGAAGGTGGGAACAGCAAAATAAAAAGAAGCAAACTCGATTCGAAATGCAGTGGGCCAATGAAGGCTAGGAAAGAGTTCTAAAACATACCTTTCACCTGTAAAGGCTAGCCGAATCCCCAGTAAAAAACAAAAGACAGCAAAGTAAAATATAGAAGTTTCTTTTCTTTTGTAAAAGTACAATCCGAAATGATAAAGACCAATGAGAACAAGTGCTCCGAGCAAAAAAAGTTCACGTGCATTAGCGAGCATCTTCTCCCGGTCCAAAGCATTTTTATTTCCAAGGCTCGGAATGGCCCAAAACCCTCCGAAGTTGTTATCATAGTTGGCGATATGAAACACAAGTTCGATGACTTCATTGTCAGGGATCAGTGTATAATACTTGGATTTGATTCTTGGCGTATCATCAAATTGGTTGATCCCCGGTTTTCCCTGTCCGCCAATCAAAATCCCATTGGCAAAAAAACGATAGGAGGAAGCAACATCGGGGATATAAATTCTTAATTCTTGTCCTACGGTTTGTTTACTGATATAAATGAACGCGCGTAAGGTGACATGTCCTGTCCTTGGTAACTCTTCCCCACCAAATTCCTCATCTTGCCAAGAACTAGGGATGGCCAGATATCCTGTGAGTGGTTTTTCTCCGTGAAAGGGGGGATAATGGAAATCACCATAATACAATTCCCATTCCCCTTGTAAGTCTACAATGGTATCTTCTTTGAAAGTAAGTTCCCTTAAATCGAGAACCCCTTGGCGGAACCGGTGTGGTTCTTCCTGTTCCGGATTCAGACAGGCTAACTGCAAAACCAGGAGAGAAAAAACTCCCGTTAGTAGAATTTGTTTTCGCATAAACGGATTTTAGTTTTTTCTTTGTACAGGATAGAACTAATTTCGTCCAGAATATCCTATCACATCCATAAAAGCGGAAACAGAAAATACAGCCTTTCCTGGACCAGGTTCCCCGTATCCTGGAGGAGTGGGGAGGCCATAGTGTTCGAAGGTTTCTTTCCAAGCCCGTAATAATTCACAAAAATACACAAGCGGTGGGCCTGCTTGTTGGCCAAGAGTCGTATATGGTTCTGGACACCATGCGGTGAATCTCGGAACAATTCCTTTCGACATAAAAAAGTCTAAACCTTGTTTTGTGGAAGTGATGGCTTCAGCGACAGTTTTAAATCCCCATGGTTCGGAAAGTTCCACTCCGCCCACAAAGTTAGGAATTACATTCTCGGGACCAAAGACTTCTGCAGAATCCACAACCCTTCGAATCCAATTTTCATAACCAATCCAACTAGACTTTCCAGGACAGATTTTTTCAAAGAGAGCCTTGTCCCAAACTTCATAGTTAGGGTGATAAATTTGGATCCCTGCATCTTTAAACTTTTGGCAGTCTTCTTTTTCAAAGGCTTGGGCCACCAGTTTTCCCATCCAACGTTTGGGGAATCTTGCTTCAATTGCCTCTGGATACTGGAGGTAAAAATCAACTTCTGATTTTTTCTTGAGGTTGGTGAGGACTGATCCACCAGTAATGGTATACACCTTAGCAATTTGATCTTCCGCATCCACCCAAGAAAGGACTTCTAAAATATCTTCCACATCTTTCACACCCGTGTAAGGTCGACCTGCCCCTTTTTGTTGGCGGTAGTTGTGGTTGATGTCACAGTATGCGCATTCCTCATCTTTTCCAAAGTATTGGCAGTTTCGAAATACGGTGAGATACAAAAGATAACCCCATTCAATCACAGGTGCTACCTCTCCCGGTAACTTTCCTGATTTGGTTTTGTGTCTGTACCAAGAAGGGATAGGAGGATACTCAGCGCTCCCAATCTCTGTTTCTTCTAGAAACAAAGTGGGAATTCCTTCCTTTGATTTCATTTTATAAGGAGAGTTCGGGTTGTTTCTAGTGGAGATCACTGTTTTTAAAAGACCAAAATGACCACCTGAAATTTTGATTTCTTCGGGTGCTTTGGTATCGGCCCCGTCTTTTAAGTCAGCAAGCGGGATATGGTCGAAGGAAAAGATAAAGTAGTCTTTGGATTTATAAGGATCTTTCACTTGAAAGGATTCGGGTAAAAAGTGAATGCCCTGTCTTAGGATGTCTTGTTTGACAATGGCTTCCATTGGTAGGTCTTTGTACAACCTTTCCATTTCTTCCAGGAGTTTGATGGAGGAGGCGGGTCTTTGGTTCAGCGTAGAGGTTTCAGCCATAATGGGAGTTTTTTTCTTCCTGTATCTTAGACAAAGCGATTTTCAAAGGAAAACCCCTTCTTTTCCCTTGAAAATGCCCCGATTCAGGGAAAAATACTGAATATTCGTTTACAAATCCGGTCACTAAATTATTTTTTTTCCGAACTAATGAAATTTTTTTCATTCTAGAAAAAAATACAAAAAAGCTGGGAATTTCTAAACCCTCAGTTTGTTGATTAGAGTAACGAAAGTTGAATTTCACTAAGGGACAGGACGATATGAAAGCATCGAAACTAACCATAATGGGTCTAGCACTTCTTTTCACTGGTCTTACAGTTTGTAAGAAACCAGATGCAGAAGTGTCTGAAGCACCAAAAAAACCAGCAGATTTATCTGCGGTAGTCGTATTTGCGGTCGGAGATTCAAAAATCCAACACGCAGACCAAACAGAAGAAAAAGCACAGCTTGGTGCCCTTCTGAAATCCGGGGATAACGTAGTCACAGGCGACAATGGAAAAGTAGACATCCAATTTGCGGATGGATCGAGCATTCGTATCTCTCCTAAGTCCGCGATTGACTTTGCGAAACTCTCCCAAGACAATTCTGGAACTACAGACACTCAAATTGCTCTGGTTTCAGGAAAGGTATTTGCGAAAGTCAACAAAGCTAAGAAAGAAGACAACTTTACTGTCGTAACACCAACTGCGATTGCGGGTGTGCGAGGAACGTCTTTTATCGTAGAAGCTGCAGAGGGAAAACCTGCGAAAGTAAAAGTAGTTGAAGGTGCGGTTGCATTTGCTCCACGTGTTCCTGCTCTAGAAAAACTTTCTACAGAAGAAATCTCTGGAAATGCTGACTTGAAAAAACTCCAAGAGTCTCTTGCAAAAGCAGAAGTCATCCTAGAGAAAGACCAAGCATCCACTCAATCTGCAAAATCTGCTGATCTTGCAAAGGCTGCTGACATCCAAACTTTGGACTTGAACAAAGCTTTCAAAACTTCTGAAAAAGAAAAGTTGGTTGTTGAAAATGCAAAACTCACTAAGAACGAAGAGCAAGAAATCAAAACCATCGTAACAGTTGATAAAAAAACTGCAGAAGAAATTGCAAAACTTAGCGAAACAGCTCAAACTGAAAAGTTAGATGAGTTGAAAAAACAAGAAATTGATGCTAAGAGACATGCAATTGAAGGTGAAGTTGCAAAACGCCAGGAAGAAGAGAAGAAAAAATTCGAAGATTCTTTGGCTAACCAACCTAAAGAATTTAAGTCTAAAAAAGACATCGTAAACTACTACGAAAGAATTGAAAAAATCGTTCTAGTAGACGGAAAAACAGTGATTGGAGCGATCATCAACCAAGAAAACGGACAGTTGATTGTTCACACTGAAAATGGTGTTAAGAGAATTGATATGGACAATGTAGAAGAAGTCATTTACGACCTTCAACAAAAATCTAAATTCTAATTAAACCAACCCTTACGTAGAAAAGAAGCCTGGAGAAAAAATCTTCAGGCTTTTTTTATGTACATTATTTTTTGTTATTTAAACGCTGATCAATTGTCTTTGGATTTGTATTCGTTCCAAAGAATACGGATGGCACTGATGAGTGGACTTGCTTCAATTAATAGTAAGTTGGATTCGTATTTCACAAGTAAGGTGCTATTTCCAAATCGATCCATTTCTCCCCATTCTACTTGTAAATCAGGCAAATGAGATAAGGCTTTTTGGATGAGGACTTTTACTTCAAAGTCAGTTAAGGTTTCTCCGATTTCGCTTAGGTCTTTTAAGATGGAGAAAAAGAAAGTTTTGGCAAGTTCCTCCCTAAACGCCTCCAATTGTTCCTGGTCCATACTTTATGTTTCGGACCAATCAGTTTGCTTCGTCTGAAAAATATTCCTCTGCATGGTAGGAAGACCGAACGAGTGGGCCGGAGGCTACTGTTTTGAATCCAGTTCGGTAT
Organism: Leptospira bourretii; assembly: GCF_004770145.1. Taxonomy (NCBI): domain Bacteria; kingdom Pseudomonadati; phylum Spirochaetota; class Leptospiria; order Leptospirales; family Leptospiraceae; genus Leptospira; species Leptospira bourretii. The sequence continues at coordinate 413,406 of NZ_RQFW01000010.1, forward strand.
GCAAATTCCTTCCAAAATTCAAAAGCTTCGGGTTTTATAAATTCTTGCACAGGGTAGTGGGTGGGGCCGGGTTGAAGGTATTGGCCAATGGTAAGCATCCGAACTCCATGTTGAAAAAGATCTTCCAAACATTGTTTTACATCTTCTTCCCTTTCCCCAAGTCCTAAAATGAGTCCACTTTTTGTAAGGAAACCGTGTTTTGCAATGTGAGCTAGAACCTCAAGTGAACGTTTGTAGTTTTTCTGTGGTGTGATGGTAGGGAAAAGTCGCTCCACCGTTTCAATGTTATGATTGATGATATTGGGTTTTGCCGCATATAGAATTTGTAAGGATTCCTCTTTGGCTTTAAAATCGGGGATCAACACTTCGATCGAACAAGTCGGACGATAGGTTTTGATTTTGGTTATGGTTTCTGCAAAGTGACCTGCTCCCCCATCTTTGAGATCGTCACGGTTGACAGCGGTAAGCACCACATGTCGTAATTCCAGTTCTGCTACGGATCTTGCCACTCGTTCCGGTTCTTCTAAATCGAGGGGATTTGGTTTTCCAAAGGCAACATCACAATACTGGCATCGCCTTGTACAAATATCCCCTGACAACATATAGGTCGCAGTCCTGCGGTTCCAGCAGTGGTTGAGGTTCGGGCAACTCGCGGATTCGCAAACTGTATGTAGTTTTTTGGATTCGACCTCTTCTCGCACTTTGGATAGGGCATCCCCTTCTGTGGGAAAACTCACTCTCACTTTCATCCAGGAAGGAAGGTCCACCCGGGGGCTGATATTTTTAGAGCGAGGTTTCTTTTTTAGTGGATTCATACCTTCTTTAGACTTTTTGAAATGAGGCCACTTTGTAAAATGGAAAATCATGAGGATCAACGCATTTCTAGCCAAATTAGGTCTCGGTTCCCGTCGGAAAGTAGAAGAGTTGGTTCTCTCTGGAAGAATCAAAGTCAATGGAAGTACCATCACAGACCTTTCGTTTCAGGTTTCTCTAGAGGATTCGGTGAGTTTTGATGGCAAAGCAGTGCAAATGGAAGAGGAGTCGACCAAACGACCCAAAATCATTGCTTTCAATAAACCTGCTGGTTACTTAACTTCTCACGAAGACAAATTCCACGAAAATACTATTTTTTCCCTTCTTCCAGAAGGTTTTCAAAAATACAATTATGCCGGTCGTTTGGATTTGGATTCTCGCGGGCTTTTGCTTTTATCCATTGATGGAGATTTTATCCAAAAAGTCACACACCCAAGAAACAAAATAGATAAAGAATATATCATCAGTTTGAAACAACCCGTAGCTTGGAAGGCCATTGCCGATGAGTTTATGTTAGGTGTAAGGGAAGGTGGTGATACCCTTAGGGCTCTGTCTGTAAAACCTGCTAATGTAGTCCCCGAAAAAACAGCCCCAGGTTTCACTAGTTACCTAAGCATCATCCTAAAAGAAGGGAAAAAACGACAAATTCGAAGAATGTGCAAGGCTAAGGAAATGGTGGTTCTCGATCTTTATCGGATTCGGATCGGAAAATTGGATTTACGCGATTTTGTTCTGGATGAAGGGAAATATAAAGTTGTGACCGAAGAACAGGTTCTTGGAAAACCAACTGCTTAATTTAGTTGAAGAATCCAATCCGCTCTTAAAATTGTGAGGTTAGGGGATTTGTTTTTTTGAAATCAAAACCGTTTTTATTTTATCCTGTGATTCTGTTTCTTTTTATCTTTCTTGTAGATAAAATTTTTCTTTTGCCTGTCTTCCATCATGATTTCCTTCAGGCCGGGAATTCTGTTTTTTATTACCAAAGAAAGATACTGGCCGATCGGTTACTCGCGGACAAGGAGGCTCAAGAAAAAAAACTCGCCCTTGTTTTTGGTGACTCTCGATCCTATCCTTTTTCTGAATTAGGAATTCCAGATCCTTATAAGAAAACTTGGACTCTTTATAATTTCAGCAGCCCACAAGGAATTCCCATGAATTCCTATATCCAATTAAAAGAATTATTGGAAAAGGGTGTCACTCCTGAGTTTGTCATTCTTTCTCTTAGTCCAGAAGCTTTCGATGATAATAAAGGTTTTATTCTTTCCCCATTTCTTCGAATGGGTTGTAACAAAGAATGTTTGGATATCGTATGGAAAGACATCCCTCTCAAAGAAAAATGGACTTATTTTTTGGATAAACTCTTTGTAATTCGTAGTATGGAATTGAATTTATCTTTATTCAGTTCTCGCCTCAAACAGGGAAAATTAAAAGAATACAATCCACGATACAACCAAGAGTTCCAACTCATCAACCTCAGTAAAGGTGAGTATCTAATGTATGGTGTTCAGGCCAATCCAATTGAAAAAATCAGAAAAGACACAGTTCGTATTGGAAGTTTGTATATGAGCACCTATTCTTTGGGAGAATCCCAAAAACCTTATGTAGAAGCTTTTTTAGATCTCACTCGCAAAAATAATATCAAAACTTTAGTTCTTTGGCCAAAGGTGTATGGCGATTATTATAAATATTATGAAAGGTTTCATATAAAAGAAGTTTGGTGGGAGCCGATGGAAATTTTGGCAAATTCCTATGGAGCTCATACTTTAAATTGGAACAAAGAAGGCACTTGCGATTTATTTAATGATGCCTCACACCAATCTGCATTTTGTTTTGTAGACCAAATAAAAGATATTTGGGTAAGTTACGCTGAAAAGTAGATTTAAGAATATACCCTATAAAATTAAAGCCCCTCTTCGAGCGGATCGTCCCAAACGGTCCCTTCGGTTTGCGATTTGGAGTTTGATTAGTAGCACTGTTTCCATCTGGTCCATCCTTGCCATTACAAACTTATCAGGACATTCTCTTCTCATTGGTTCGTTTGGAGCTACGGCAGTGTTACTTTTTGCAGTACCGGATGCTCCTCTTTCCCAACCCCGAAATTTGATTGGAGGGCATTTGATCTCTGCTACCATTGCTGTGATCCTTGTGGCCACTCTCGGAACCAATTTTTTTACCATTGGGTTTTCTGTAGGACTTTCGATTTTTGTGATGTATTTAACTCACACCTTACACCCGCCAGGTGGTGCAACTGCAATGATTGGAGTTCTTGGAGGAGTGGGAATTGACTTTATTTTGTTTCCGGTTTTGATTGGGGTGATGATCCTACTCGTGAATGCACTCGTAGTGAATAATTTGGTCCACCACCGAAAGTATCCGGTGGTGTGGTTTTAAGTTTTTACCAGTTTAGTTTTTTTGAATCTTCAACAAACTTCGCAAGACCACTATCAGTGAGTGGGTGTTTGAAAAGCATTTCAAATACAGAATATGGTAGGGTCACACAATCTGCCCCACGAAGTGCTACTTCTTTGAAGTGGATGGGATGGCGAACCGATGCTGCAAGGATTTGTGTTTCGATTCCATAGTTGTCATAAATGTCTCGGATCTCAGAAATGAGTTCCAATCCATCATATCCAATATCATCCAAACGACCCACGAAAGGGGAGATGAAACTGGCACCAGCTTTGGCCGCAAGTAAAGCTTGGTTGGCAGTGAAACATAAGGTTACGTTGGTTTGGATTCCTTGGTCAGAGAACGCTTTTACTGCTTTGATTCCTTCTGGAATGAGAGGAACTTTGACCACAACGTTTTCTGCAATTTTAGAAAGCTCTAAACCTTCTTTGATCATTGTAGGAGCGTCGGTTGCAAGGACTTCTGCACTCACAGGACCCTTTACAAAACTACAAATTTCTTTGATGACTTCCGTGAACTTACGGCCGGATTTTGCGATGATGGATGGGTTTGTGGTGATCCCGTCTAGGAGGCCAAGTTCATGGACTTTTTTGATTTCGTCAATGTTGGCTGTGTCTAAAAATAAATTCATTTTGCCTCGTCTGGATGGCTTGGAAGAACCAAGCCTCACGAGACAGGGTAACTACGGGATTAAATCCCGCAAGGTTTTTGTTTCTTGAACGCTGAAGAAATCGACATAATCCTTAGCGATTACCTCTTTTAAGTTGGCTGAAAAGTAATCAATTCGACGTGTGTAAGGAGCTTTTTTATAACCTTCTCTCCATACTACGGCAAATCCACCACGAGGAGGGTTCTCACGTCTTTCGACAAGTTCCCAAATGGCGGCTCCAGAAACCTTATCATCCCCTATGGCTTCTTTTCTGGGTTTCCCGTATTTCTTTTCCATCTTCTCTTTTATTTTTTCAGAAGGGACAAGATTGAAAGTCACTCCAACGGAGAAGAGAATTCCATTTTCGCGAAATTCCGTTTGTCCATCGATGGAAGGATCTGATTCAGGCGCTCCTTCTCGTTTAGGGCGAACTTCCTTTAATAATTCTGGAGTTTTATAAAAACGATAGAGATAGAAGATTCCATTTCGTTTGATGAGAAGGCTTTCCTCTTTTTTTTCATTTAAGAGTTCGATCTTTTCCTTCGATTCCGGGTTGGTTGCCATAGACAAAAACTTTTCGCGGATGGATTCAAAGGTCATCCCCCAGGAAGCTTCCGCAAATCCATCCAAACTATTCGGAATTTCTGTTTGGGCGCTAAGAAGTCCAGGGACTAGAAAAAGAAGGAAAACCAGATATTTCTTCATATGATTCCTATCGGTCAAAATTTCAAAAAAGAGAACCTGTTTCTTACTTAAAATCATCCTGGAAGGGGTCATCTCCCAATCCAAAATCGTCAACCTCATTGGTAAACGGTCCTTCCTCTTCTTCTTCCCAAACATCTTCTTCACCCTGACCTGTGGTAGTGGAAGGTGCACCCCAGTCATCGTCTGACTCATAGGAATAGGAAGAGCTACTTTCCTCAAAACTCATACCAAAGATAGGTTCCCTGTTCCAAAGGAAAATAAGGACTGGGATTTGTAAAAAAACTAGGAGTAGGTAAAACAAAAAGAAAAGGTCACGGTCGAGACCGTAGTGTACTGCGCCCGCAGCCAAATTCCCTAATGCCAGGCCAGAAAGGGCGGGTTTGGCGAGTGCCAAAGAACGTTCTCCCCGGTAAGCCTCTTTTAAGAAGGGAAAGGAAAAGAAAACTGCCAAAAAGAAAATGGGCATATGAAAGATATGTTCAAATGGCCCGGGCCCCTTATCTCCAAGGGCTGACCCGAGAAGAGACCAAAGCCAAACAAAAAGGGCACTTCCGAAAAAGGCCCCAGACCCATAGATTAAATTTCCCCCTGATTCCAAAATATCCAGGCAGATGCGGAACACATCTCCCCGAATGTCTGTTAGTTCTTCCCTACGGTAATTGGTTTTTTTAGAAAAGAATAGAATCTTTACATAATAAACAAATACCGCAGTCACCAAACAAAAGAAGGTGAGAAATAGGAGGAAAAGAAAAAATTCCATTAGTGACGAAAATGCCTCATTCCAGTGAAGACCATAATCAGTCCATGTTCGTCAGCGGCTTGGATGACTTCTTCATCACGGATGGATCCACCTGGTTGGATGATGGCTTTTGCGCCCACTTTGGCAATGGAATCAATTCCATCACGGAAAGGAAAAAACGCATCACTTCCCACATAAGATCCTACAACCGAAAGTCCTACTTTTTGGGCTTTCATCGCACCAAGCTCCACCGAGTCCACACGAGACATTTGTCCTGCACCAATTCCAAGAGTTGAGTTTTGGTCGGTGTAAACAATGGCATTGGATTTGATAAACTTCACACAGTTCCAAGCAAACATCAATCCTTCTAAATCATCTGCGGTTGGTTGTTTTTTAGAGACCACTTTTAGTTTGTCTTTTGTAATCAAATCATAATCACGATTTTGGATGAGAAGTCCGTGGTGGAGGGAACGTAAATCAAGTTCATCCAATGCTTCGTCAAACTTAGCAATAGGAATCAAACGGATATTAGGTTTTTTTCCAAAAATTTCGAGTGCTTCATCGGAAAAACTTTCTGCAATCACACCTTCCACAAAGTTCTTTGTGATTTCTTCAGCCGCATCTTTTTCCACTCGCCCATGGATTCCAATGATTCCACCGAAGGCAGAAATAGGATCTGTTTTTCTCGCAAGTTCAAAGGATTCGAGAACGTTTTCGCCAAATGCAATCCCACATGGGTTTAAATGTTTTACGATCGAAACTGCATTTTTGGGAAGCAGGCTTGCCACATGAAAAGCCGCATCAAAATCCAACATATTATTGAAGGAGAGTTCTTTTCCTTGTAAGGCTTCAAACTGTGATTTGATGAATAGCGGTTCATAAAACGCAGCGTCTTGGTGTGGGTTTTCACCGTATCTAAGTTTTTGTTTTTTATTAAAGGCAAAAGTGATTTTATCAGGGTATTTGATATCCAACTTTTTATTAAAGAAAGTGGAGATGGCAGAATCATAAGATGCAGTTTCTGAAAATACTTTGGCTGCGTATTGAAAGGCGGTTTCCCGGGATACTTTTCCTTTATTTGCCGTAAACTCGGCTTGAAAGGATTCATAATCTTTAGGGTCAGTCAGAACTACTACGTTTTTATGATTTTTTGCCGCCGAACGAAGCATAGACGGTCCACCGATGTCGATGTTTTCGATTGCATCTTCAAGGGTTACGTCTGGTTTCATGACTGTTTTGACAAAAGGGTAAAGGTTCACAATCACAAGGGTGATGGGAACAATTCCATTACTTTCCATTTGTTTGACATGGTCTGGGTTTGTTGTGTCACCAAGAAGGCCACCATGAATTTTCGGATGGAGGGTTTTCACTCGGCCGTGGAGGATCTCTGGAAAACCGGTAAACTCATCTACTTTTTTCACCGGAATTCCCGCTTTGGAGAGGGCATCATAAGTTCCGCCTGTGGAAAGAATTTCCACTCCGTTTTTGGCGAGGAAGGAACAGATTTCTGTAATTCCGGCTTTATCGGATACGGATACGAGTGCTCGTTTGATTTCGATCATTTTAGGATTTCTACCTTTCGTTCTTTGATTTTTAATTTATCTTCACAAAACAGTTGTATAGCGAGCGGAAGGATTTTATGTTCTTCCGCAAGGATTGCAAGGGATAGTTCTTTTTCATTCCATTCGGGGGCAATGGCAATCGCTTTTTGCAAAATGATGGGACCCGTATCCACACCTTCTTCCACAAAGTGAACCGTACAACCTGCAACCTTGACCCCGTAGTCCAGGGCTTGTTTTTGGGAATCGAGTCCAGGGAAGGCGGGGAGGAGACTTGGATGTACATTGATGATTTGGTTATGGAACCGGCGCACAAATTCTGGTTTCAGAATTCGCATATAGCCGCAGGCCACAATTAAATCTGGAGAGTAGGTTTCCACTTCCCCCAGCAGATCTTTATGGTAGTCGGCCTTTTGGGGATAACTGGAGTAGGGAATGACTTTTGTGGGAATTCCAAAGGATTTGGCAATCCCCAGAGCCTTTGCTTCCGGGTTGTCTGTCACAAGGGCTACCAGGTCGGACTTTAGCTTTTTTTTACGAATGTACTCGACAGAAGCGGTAAAATTGGACCCTCTTCCCGAGGCCAAAAAAACGACACGTTTTATTTTTCCCATGTGATATTCTAAGAATATTCACTTGGGTCATTAAGCAAGTATCCTTTTTGGTCGATGGGAATACTCAGGAGAAAAAAATGTCGCTTGCGAGAAAAACCGGTGCCTCTGCTTACAATGAATACAAAGCCAATGAGATATCTACCGTTAGCCAAATCAAACTGATCGTGATGCTTTTTGACGGAGCCATCCGATTCCTTGGTGTGGCCAAAGACAATATGACTCCCCGAAAGTATGATGTTGTGAATAACAATATCATCAAAACCCAAGACATCATTACAGAACTTTTGCTCTCTCTCAATATGGAAGAGGGGAAAGAAGTAGCAAATAATCTTCTGTCATTATATGTTTATTTGAAGAAAAGATTGTTAGAAGCCAATATGCGTAAGGATAAGGCCATCATTGAAGAGTGTATCAAAATCCTAATTGAGTTAAAAATCTCTTGGGAAGAGTTAGAAAAAAAAGACACTCCCAATCCAAACATAGCTCCGGGCAACCGTCCTACTGGGATTTCCATCACCGGTTAATTGAATACTGATAAATTTATGGTTTCATCCAAACATAATACCAAACAACTTCTGCAAAAAAAAATCCAATATTTGGAATCACTGATTGCCAATTTAAAACGGGAAGAAGAACTGCTTTCCTATCGTGATGCCGATTCTGCTGTGAAAATTGAATTTAAAAATGAAATCATTATTAGAAAACTAGAAGCAGTCGACCGGGAACTTTGGGAAAGGCAAGAGATGGAAGTTTATACGGAAGAAGAAATTGCCATTTCAGAAACTGTCTTTGCAAAGTTAGATGAAGCAAGAAACCTCCAACAAAAAGTGCAAGAATTGCTTGTCTTTGAAATGAATGAGAGTAAAAAAGAATATTGGGAATTCAGTATCAAACGACGATTGAAATCGCATTTGATCCAGTCCTCCGGCCTCTCATGGACAAAAAATTACTGTTAAATGATTCCCTCAATTTTTTAGGCCTTAGTGCCGGATTTACCGAATCAGAACTCAAAGAATCCTATCATAAACTCGCCAAAAAATACCATCCAGATTCCGGTGAATTTACGAGTGATGTGATGTTTTTGGAGTTAAACAAACATTACGAATCCTTAAAAGACCATCTCCTCATCCATCCAGAGGATGATTTTTCACACTTGGTGAGTGGTGAGGTTTGTGGAGATTCGGAAGTTCCACCCATAACAAAACCTTCCAAAGACCCTGTCTTTCATGAATACAAATTGGCCAAAGAAAAAGAAACGGAGGCCATTTTACGTTATTATGAAAAACGGAATCTCCATCCCATTGAACTTTCAGAAAGTTTGAATAAAGAACTTGTGCAGTTGCGAAAGGACTTAGAACCAGTTCTTTCTGTTTATGCAGAGATAGTAAAAAAACATCCATCTAGCCTTTGGGCAAATGATGCCAAAGATTCCTTAGATCGACTTCGCGTTTGGTGGAGTTAAAAAAAAAGCCAGAGAAATACTCTCCGGCGTTTTCGAAATAAGGCCTCTTTGATTGCGAATCGTTCATTTCTTCGCTGAATCAAATTACCTCTGTATCTTTTTTAAAATCTTAAGGTGTCGGTGCTGCCGCTTCACTACCCAATAATCCTAAAGAAATGTCTGGAATCCAACTAATAAGGATCAGACCAATGAGAAATAGTCCCACAATAGGGGCTACTGATTGGATGACCTTCCCTAACGGTTGTTTGAAGATTCCCGATGCCACAAATAGGTTTACACCCACCGGTGGTGTTAGGTAACCAATTTCCAAGTTCACAATCATAATGATTCCGAAGTGAACTGGATTGATTCCGTAGTTGACTGCCATTGGTGCCAGTAGAGGTGCAAGAACGAGGATTGCACTCATAATATCCATAAACATTCCCACGATGAGTAACAAAACGTTCACACCAATGAGGAAAGTCACAGGGCTTGAAATGAGTTCAGACATTGTTGCCACAAGGTTTTGTGGAATTTCGTTTTCGATCATGAACTTGTTCAAACTGACTGCAAGGATTAAGATGAGGAATAGAATCCCTAACATCTCTGCACTTTCTGCCATAATTTTTGGAATCTTAGGAAAACTCAGTTCTTTATGAATGAACACTTCCACAAGGATGGCATAAAACACTGCGATGGCAGCTGATTCTGTTGCTGTGAAGAATCCAGAATAAATTCCTCCGAGAATGACCACAGGCATAAGAAGGGCAAGAACTCCTTCTTTCCATGCGACTCGGATTTCTGCCCAGTCCCATTTTCCTCGACCCACATTTCCCGCACGTAACACGGAGTAGATCATGAGGAGTGACATGAGTAAAATTCCAGGTCCGATCCCTGCAATGAAAAGATCCGTCACAGAAACTCCCACCATAATCGCATATACGATCATTGGAATACTTGGTGGAATGATGATCCCTAGAGTTCCTCCTGAGGCAAGTAGACCCATAGAAAACTGAGTTGGGTATCCGGCTTTGGTAAGAGAAGGGTACATGAGCCCACCAATGGCAATGAGTGTCACCGGTGAAGATCCAGAAATGGCTGCAAAGATCCCACAAGAAAATACCCCTGCAATGGCAAGTCCTGCAGGAATGGGAGCAGTCATCGCTTGGGCAATCCGAATGAGTCGCCTAGCAATACTTCCATGGGTCATCAAATTTCCTGCGATGATGAAAAGAGGAATTGCTAGAAGAATTTCTTTATCACCAGCAAAGAACAAATCTCCAATGATGCTATTGAGTTCTTGTAAAGATTCAAGAGGTGGATCTGGTAAAAAGTAATAACAATAGACCGTGATGGCACCCATCAGTACAATCAATGGTTGTCTGAGTAAAATTAAAGCGAGTAAGAGTAGGAGTATTCCCCAAGAACCCATTAGTGATTCCCCCGTGAATTCGATTCGGAAAGTTCTTTTTCCGCAAGTTCCAAAGCCTCAGTGGCTTCATTGATGTCAGAAGGAATGAGTGCCGGAAAAATTCCATAACAGAGATGTCTAAAACCCATAGAGAGAAATATGTAAGGAAATATCATTTGGACTTTCCATAGATGAATTTCTGTTACAGGATTTACTTCATCTAAGCTGATACTTTCTAGAACATAAATGACTGATAAGTAAGCTAGAAATAAAAAGAATAAGGCAATCACCCACTGTTCGATGATTTTTACGTAATGTAGAATCGCCTTTGGTAGTACTTTATCTGCAATTTCTGGACGTAGGTGCGAACCCTTCGCACTGGCAAGTGCTGATCCGAAAAGACCACCCCATAACATAAAATAGAGGGACAGTTTTTGTGCCCAAATGATTCCACCAAGGCCTAACCACTCTAAAAACCCTGAAGTTCCACCATGAATGGATTCTGCGATGTAAACACTCCAGTCCCCAACAAAACCGGCAACACTGGTATTGGGATAGGCTTCTGTGACATCCATTACCCAACTGAAAACTTTATCGATTACCTCTCGTTTGGAAACGTCAGCAATCATGAGAAGAGTGAGCAGAAGGAAACAAATTCCTCCCGCCCATTTCTCGCCGAAACTCAAAGTATTTAGAATTCGTTCGACGAATTTCATGTATCTATATCCTTCCTTAACTTATCCGCCACAAGCTGCTTTTGCTTTTTGGATTTTGTCGAAGATCATTTTGGACTGACCTCCAATTTTACCTACTACTTGGCCAGAAACGGCATTTGCTGCTGCTTTAAATCCCGCCAAATCAGCGTTAGAAGGTTCGTAAACTTGAACATCTGCTTTTTTCAAAGTGGCAATCATGTTCTTTTCAATGGAACGAACTGCTTGTCTTGCCCCTGGAGCAAGTTTGTTACCTTCTCCCATAAGAGTTTTCTTTTGGTCATCATTGAGAGTGTCCCAAAACTTTTTGGAATAAAGGATGGCTGCTGGTTGGTAGATATGGCGCGTTAAAGTGAAATATTTAATCGCTGTTTGCCATTCTGCTGCCAAAGTAAAAAGAGGAGTGTTGTCAAATCCTTCTACCACACCTGTTTGAAGGGAAGGAAGAACTTCTGGGATGGCAATCGGAATTCCACTCACACCCAATTGTTTCCAATACGCAATATGAACTGGAGATTCTTGGATTCTGATTTTAATACCTTTTAGGTCATCTGGTGTTTTGACCGGAGCGGATTTTGTTCCAATAGAACGGTATCCATTTTCTGCCCAAGTCACAAAGATGAGTCCTTTTGCTTCAAAGAGTTTGCGAAAGTCTTCTTGTAAGTGGTCATCAAGAACACAGTCCGCTTGTGCATAAGAGTTAAATAAGTATGGGATTTCTAATACGTTTAATTCTTTGACAGTGTTTGCAAGAGCCCCTGCTGTGAGACCAGCACCTTGCAGTTTCCCGCGGATCACTTGTTGGAGGATTTCGTTTTCTCCACCCATTTGTCCACCAGGGTAAATTTTGAATTTAATTTGGCCTTGTGATTCCGACTCAATTTTCTTTTTGATTTTCGCAAGTTCGTTTGCCCATGGAGATCCTTCCGGTGCAACGGTTGCTAATTTAACGGTTGTTTGAGCAAATAAACCCCCACTGATGGTGAGGGTGATACTTACACAAACTAAATACTTTAATTGTCTTAAAAACATCTAGTTCTCCTAGTAAACTTGATTATAGTTCGTCGAGTAATTTCTTAGCTTTACGTTGTTCTACAATTTGATCTGCTTCAATTTCTGGAAGAGAAGCAGCTTTGCCTTTAAGCACAAATTCTAATTGTTTTTTGAATTTGTCTTCATTTCCTTTGAGGCGGCTTTCTGCATACAATACACGAACTGCAAAGTAGTTTGGGTGTTTTGCAATAGCTTCTTCGAACAATTTGTCCGCTAGTTTTTTATCTCCAGTGGGAGAAAGAGCGTTACTTGCTGCATCATACCTGAGTGTTGCAGAGTAGAAGTATTCTTTGCCCATAGCTTTTTCAATTTCTTTCGCACGGTTGATCATTGCGGAGAATTTTGAACGGTTAGAAAGAAGCGTTGTAAACCCTACCATTCTTGACCATTTAGCAAGGGATGCGTATCTCCAATAGAGAGCATCGATATCTTGTGGTCCAAGAACATCCAAAGCCTTTTCGATTTCTAATTTTTCTTTGACTACTTTATCTCGGAATTTTGGATTCGCTGCTAAAGCTGCTTCACACCAAGTCACGGCAGCATCGTAATACTGAATGGATTCCTCTTTTACTTTTTCGTCTGCATCGGCATCACCTGTAAGTTTTAGCCAAAGATGTCCGTCACTTAAAAGATAGTTTCCTCGGCAGAGTAACACCTTTACGTCAGAGTATTGAGGGTTCTCTAAAGCAAACTTTTCTAAACCAACAAGAGCTTGTCTCAGGTCTTGTTCGTTTTGGCGGTTTTTCCAGAGTTTTTCGAGGTCAGCCGGAAGTTTTGCTGGGCTGGTTGCTCGCTCTACGTTCGAGTCAGAGATTTTTACTTGTCTTGATTTTCCGCAAGCAACGACGGAAACGAAAACGAGTGCCGCCACTGCGAATTTTGACCAATGTTTCGTTTGGTACATTTTGTATCATCCTCCAAAAGATATTTGGGATTTTGACATCCCTTTCTATTTGTATCCTCATGTTTGGACTTTGGAGCATAATTTTAGAAAAATTCTAAAAAAAGCACAAAGATTTCCCATGATTCCGGAAAAAAATACATGCATTTGACTTAAATGCAAGAAAGTTTTATTTTAAGGGACAATAAGAGCGTTGGAAGACATGGAAACCTTATACGAACTGGTGCTATTCTGTAAATTTACAGAGAGCCCCAAGGTCCGCATTGCGATGTAAGTTCCAGGTGTAAGGGTGGCAAAAATGCGACAAGATACTCCCGCCGTATTGGGATTTGTGGAGGGATCGATTTCGAAGATATAATCGACAGGTTGGACAATCGTCGATTGGGCTAAGATGCAAGACTCTCCCAGATTGAGATCAGCTGGGTTTTGGGCCAAATTTTCCGTGGCACCTGAGTAAATGCGATAACCTTGGAAGATAAATTCCGGGTTTTGGGCTCTTACCTTGATGGTAAAATTAGAATTTCCATTGTTCGTGATGGAAATCAAGGTGGGTGGGGCCTGAACAGAGGCCGTTGTGGAGTAATTTGTGCAACCAAACACAAATAAACCAAAGAAAATAAAGGTAGAAAAACGAAATAAAAAGAGAGCAGTGTTCATCTATTTTTCGCCTCTGGATTCGCGGTGTTTCCTCCGCCACCAATAGAAGGCCAGTCCGGCAATGCTGACACCGACGAGAACCAAAATGATGGTTTGTCCATTGCGAACCCAGCCCATCAATTCATCAAAATTATGGGCCCCGTAATACCCCAAATAGACCCAAATAGGAACCGAGATAAGGGCTGCAAACCCATCCGTTAGGAAAAAACGAATGAAACTAATTTGTTTGGAAGTACCCGCGGTGAAGAAAATCGGCATTCTAAGTCCAGGCATAAAACGCCCAAAAAAGACCACCCAACGTCCATATTTTTTGAACTGTTCGCGGACTTTGTCAAATCGTTCGGGGTGAAGGACGGTTCTCAAAATGGGAAGGGTGAGTGCCTTTTCACCGTAATAACTCCCGAGCCAAAAGACAAAGGCGTCACCCAGGAGAACACCCGCCATCCCCACAAGGAACATGATATGTACATTGGCATAACCCAAACCGGAGATGACACCACCAGCAGTCAGGGAAATGTCTTCTGGAACCGGAAGTCCAAATCCACAAAGGATCAGAATTCCAAAAACGGCAAAATAACCGTATTGCATAAAAATGGAAACTAGAGTTTGTAGAAAGTCCATGAGGGATTTATACTGATTTTATGGTTTCGTTGAAAAAGGAAAGAGATTTATGAAGAAAGGGAGAAACTGGCTCCTAGAAGAAGAAGAAAAAATCCTTGCCCCTTATGCTGTTCGGAGTAAAAATCCGGGAGAAAGAGAGCACTTCGAACCGGAACATCCTTACAGACTTCCTTTTCAAAGAGATAAAGATCGTATCATTCATTCCCATGCGTTCAAACGATTGGAATACAAAACTCAAGTTTTTGTCTACTCGGAAGGGGATCATTTTCGAAATCGACTCACCCATACATTAGAAGTGGCAGGGATTTCTAAAACCATTTCCAAAGTTCTTGGGTTAAATGAAGATTTGAGTGAAACCATTGCCTTAGCTCATGATTTAGGGCATTCACCTTTTGGTCATGCCGGCCAAGAAGCACTTTCAGAACTTATGCGAGGGCAAGGTGGGTTTGAACACAACAAACAGTCGTTACGTGTTGTTCAGAAATTAGAACGCCGGTATCCTGAATTTCCTGGACTCAATCTTTGTGGTGAAACTCTACTTGGGATTATGAAACACGGAGGTGATTACGAATCCTCTGAACTACTCGATGTTCGGAGAGACTTAGGGCCTTCTCTGGAAGCGATGGTAGTGGATAGTTCTGATGAAATTACATACAGTGCACATGATTTAGAAGATGGATTAGAAAGTGGACTTTTGGAACTTGCCGATGTAAAGGAACTGGAGATTTGGAAACGAATGGAAGACGCACTTCCTAAAATTAGTTCCTTCGATATTGATTCTTTTTCAAGGTCGGCAGGAAGAGTTTTACTCAACTTGATGGTATCGGATTTGATTGATAACATTGAAGAACGATTACAAAAGTTTTCGATCTCTTCCAGGGAAGACGTTTCCATCGCATTTCAAACGCAAAAAAAATTGGTTCAATTTTCTCCGGAGTTCCAAAATGAATTTAAAGAACTCAAATCCTTTTTGTTTCGCAAACTGTACCGTCACCCAGAAGTATCCCGAATGAGCGAAAGGGGAAAGGAAACAATATTTTTGTTATTTAAACATTTTGAATCCCATCCTGAGTCCATCCCCGAATCGTATCGGAACCGAGAAGAAGAAGAAGGAAGAGCACGAGTCATTTGTGACTACATTGCTGGAATGACGGACCGGTACGCCATTGAGAAGTTAAAACGAGAAGGGATTCTCTGGTTTCCTTACTAATGGAGTGGAATCATCGCATCTGTTCTCAATTTTTAAATTTTGGAGAAATTTGAATGTATCAGTTATATGCTCATCCCCGTTCCACTTATAGTATGCGTGTACATATCTATTTGCGATATAGAAATCTTCCTTATGAAACCATAACGATTGCTTTGGACAAACTAGAAAATAGGAAAAGACCATTTTTGCAGATTAATCCTTATGGGAAAGTTCCCGTATTGAAGGATGATGATTTTTTACTCGCAGAATCATCGGCTATCATTCGTTATTTAGAAGAAAAACATTCATTTACGAATCCTTTTTTTTCGGAAGACTTGAAGTCCAGAGCTCTTCTGAATCAAGCCATCAATCGTTGTGAGTCAGAGTTCTGTTTTCCAGGAAGTGTAATATATTTTTCTAAAAAATTTGTTCCACCTGAAAAATGGGATACAAATCGGATGAAAGATTCTTCCAAACGAATCGGAAGGCATTTGGATATTTTAGAAGGGATTTTAGAAACAAACGAGTATCTTCACGAAAACAAATTTGGATTTTTAGAGATTCTTTATGCTCCTTTTATCAAAAATATAGATATGATGGAAACTAAACTTCCGCCTCCCGTTGAAAATTGGATCAAACGAGTGTTAGTGAATGAAACCGTCAGGGAAGTTTTAGGAAACGAATAGAAATTTATTTTGTAAAGAGTGGGAGAGAGGTTTCCAATTTTTGGCCCAATCACTAGATCCATTTGGCCCTACAAGATTGGTCACGGCTAAATAGGCTGTTACGGTTACAGAAAATTTATTGGCAACTTTAGAAATTCCAAACAATTCTAGATTTTCAATTTCTAGATTTTTCCACGATTCTTCGGGTGGATGTTTTAAATCGATTAGAGTGATGGTTGTAGGTGCATTGCATGCTGCGGTTTGTAAGGATTTGTCTGGAGTCAGCTCGTAAAACTCGGGAGATTCTGGAATTTGTTTGGATATCTTCAGGGCATGGGAAATTTCTTTCGAATACACTCTGTTTGGTGAAATAAAGGATCCGATTCTGATTCCACTCCATTCGTAAGCCCCGCAAGATCCAAAAAAAACCATATGACGGATATTACCGTTTTTAGAAAGATACTCTGAAAGTTGGACTGCCGCTTCTAAATTTCCAATGCCCATCACATCTAAATGAGGGAACTGTCCAGAAGCTTTTAAGAGATCTATTTCTCCAACAAAAGCTCCCGTAACAAGTGTTTGTTTAGGATTAAAGGGTAACAAGTCCCTCTGTTTCAGGATAACCATACATCAAGTTTAAATTTTGTAAGGCTTGGCCTGCTGCCCCTTTGACTAAGTTGTCGAGTGCGGAGATGATGACGAGAGTGTTCCCTTTGATACGAAAACCTAAATCTAAAAAGTTTGTATTTTGCACCTTTCTAATTTCTACTTCTTCTGGAGTTTGGTACAATCTGACAAAAGGTTCTTTCTCTGTTGCGGTCTGGAATTTTTCTTTTACCTGTTCTATGCTGATTCCTTTTGGAAAGGTAAGGTAAATGCTAGAAAGAATTCCTCTGTAAATGGGAAGTAGGTGGGGAGTAAAATGAATTTCTTTTTCATCCGATCCGACAAATCCATATTCTTCCATTTCTGGTTCATGTTGGTGGGTTAAAATTTTATAAGCTCGAAAATTTTCATACACATTGGTATAAGCAAATTTGATTTCTTCAGTTCGACCACCGGCACCGCTGACACCCGATTTTGCATCCACAATCACAGGACCTTGGATTTCCTTTCTAAGATTTCCAAGGAGGGCAATCGGTAGAATCGCAGAAGTCGCATAACAACCAGGATTCGAAACAAAGTTTGCGTTTTTTAGTTTTTCTCTGAAGAGTTCCGGCAAACCAAAGACCACTTGGTCCATCAATGAGAATTTTGTATGAGGGAATTGGTAAGCTTTTTCAAATTTACTTTGGTTGTGGAGACGGAAGGTTCCTGAAAGGTCGATTACCTTTCTTCCTTCTCCCAAAAACTCTGGAGCCTTCTCTAAAGAAACTTCATTAGGAGTGGCAAGCACAATTCCCGCATCTTTAGGAACAGGTGCTTCATGTTTATGAAATTCTAAATTAGGCAAATGGCTTAAGTCAGGGAAAACTTCGCGGATGTGTTTGCCATTTACTTGGTTTGATGTGACATGCACCAACTCAAAACCTGGATGGTGGGCCAAAAGTTTAGTAAGTTCTTTCCCGGTAAGACCACCGGCACCAATGATTGCAATCTTTGTTTGTTTCATAGAGGGAACCAAGGTCAAGATTTGAGGATTGGTACGTGCTGTCAAATGGCTCTTTTTAGAATTGGCTTGATTTTATCAAAACATAGGATCTATTGATTTGTCCCTAGTTATGCTGACATCGGCCGCTCTTCTTTTGCAATTTTCGAATCAGATGAAGTCCAAGGGACTTTTGATCCTGATTTCCATTCGGATGGTGATTGGCTGGATAGGAGTGATTGCTACTTTTCTGAATTTGGCAAAACCTCCGTTTTGGGTTGTTTGTTTTGTTGGGGTTTACTTTTTATCTTCTTCTTTTTTTGCTAAGTATAAAATACGCAACAAACTGGTCTCAGAATTAGGAAACCTATCAGTCATTAGTTTTTTGATCTTAGATTTTTTGATCATTCTTTCTGGGTTTTATTTAACCATTCTGAGTCATCCGAAAGAACTGGTTGCCACTCCTATCCAAAATGCAATTTTTTTCTCCATTTTCTTTTTTACCAAAAGCAGATCTCATTTTTTTAGCAGATCGGTGCATCGACATCGGAGTTGACTATAGAAGTTTTGAAGGACTAAGAAAAGAAGACATTAAAGAATGGGACTTTGTATATTTATGGCTTAAATTTAAAACTATGGAAAAAGCTAATTTGTTGGTATCGAATGCCATCCAAGCTACAAGTCCCCAATCGGGAGAAGTCAAAGTAAGAGTCAGTTTGATAGCGATTCGGAAGTAGAAGTTGCCATTACCGACAATGGTCCGGGAATTCCCGATTCTCTCCAAAACCAAATTTTCCAACCATTCTTTACAACAAAAGACCAGGGAGAGGGGTTTGGACTTGGACTTTCTGTATCAAAAGAAATCATTAAAAATCAAAACGGAAGGATCCAATTTGAATCTCTACCTGGGAAAACAACTTTCTCTGTGATTTTACCAGTTGCAGAATGATACGCACTGATTAAAATTTTGCTTTATATGATTACAATCAAATCCTTAAATCTTCGGACCGCATTTTTGATGGGAGCTATCTTTTTTGGTTTTAGTTGTCAAACCAAGACAATCGATTATGAAAACTTAGCAATTGCCATTACGGATGAAGCCAAAACTAATTTGGTTCAAAAACTCACGACTGCGATTGCAGAAGGAGGGACAAAACAAGCCATCCCGTTTTGTAAAATAAATGCCGTCGGATTTACAAACCAATTAGGTAAAAAACATGGAGTTGAGTTACGAAGGATCACAAACAAACCTAGAAATCCTTCCAATGCACTCTCAAAAGAAGAAAAAGATATTTTTTTAGAAATAGAAAAATTAAAAACAACGGCAGGTGTATTTCCAAAGAAAACCATCACGTCGGATACTTCTGTGACGGTATACATTCCCGTTCTCGTTGGAGGTCTTTGCCTTCAATGCCATGGGGAACCAAACTTAGACATCAAAAAAGAAACCTTGGATGTTTTGGAAAAAGAATACCCCGGTGATCTTGCAAAAGGATACCGACTGGGGGATTTAAGAGGACTTTTTTCTGTGAAATTTCCTAAGTAAACGAATTCAATAAAAGATAAAATGAACCCAATTACCTTTATTGCCAACAAGCAAGAGTTATGTGAACTTGTTTTAGAATTTGGTTTGCATGGGTTTTTGGTTTGGGACAGTGCCACGGGAATTGTTTATCCAAGTCCAGTGGCTTCCAAGTCAATGGGAATAGAGGAAGGCCATTCATTTCCTGCCGAATGCATTCTGACTCATTCCGGATTTCGTTTGGACACAGTCCTTGGGAAAAAAGAATCGGTCATCGGTCGTATTTGTTTCGATCCTAATAATAGTGCTGGTTTTCCTTTTCGAATTTATCCCAAGGAATTTAGCGAATCAGGGAAAAAATACATCCTTCTTGTATTAGATACGACCTTAGAAGGGGCAAATAATCCGAATCCGTATATTTTACAATCTGCTGAATTATCTCGAGATTTATTTTCTTCTTCCTTTCGAAACTCAAGTATTGGAATGAAGATTGAAAATCCCCATGGTGAACTCATTGAGGTGAATCCAATTTTTTGCCAATGGCTTGGTTATCCTGCGGAAGAACTAAAAACAAAGTCAATCTCAGACATTACCCACCCAGAAGATTTAGAATTAGAACTTTCTTATTTAGAAAAACTCAATCGTGGGTCGATCCAAAGTTTTCAAATTAAAAAACGATATATTACCAAAGACAAACGATTGATTTGGGCAGTGTTAAATAAATCCATCATTCGGGATCATTTAGGAAATCCTGTTTATTATCTTTCTCAAATCTTAGATATCTCTGAGTCTTTACAGGCAGAAACAGATTTGCAGAATGTATCTCGATTACTCGACCAAGTGGCGGGCCTTGCAAAAATCGGTGGCTGGGATTTGGATTTAAAAACCAATAAAGCGAGTTGGACAAACGTTACTAAAAAAATTCATGAAGTACCGGATGATTACAATCCTAGTGTAGAAGGTGGAATTCAATTTTTCCAGTCTGAAGAAAGTAATCGAAAAATTTCGGAAGCAGTGTCTTCTCTTTTGGCAGAAGGAAAAGAATATGATTTAGAACTTGAGATGGTAACTGCCAAAGGAAACCATACTTGGATTCGAACCATTGGCCGTGCCGAATATGAGAACGGAAAAATTATCAAAATTTATGGAATCATCCAAGACATCAATGAACGAAAAAAATGGGAAATGGCTCTTGCGGCACAAACGGCAATTTTATGGTCTTTTGTAGAACATGCACCTGCCGCCGTTGCCATGTTAGACCAAGAAATGCGTTATGTGGCTCTTAGCCAAAGGTGGATAGAGGATTATAAAATCCCACTGACAAAGGAAGAAATCATCGGAAAAAGCCATTATGAAATTTTTCCAAATATTAGCCAGGAATGGAAAGACATCCACTCACGCGGCCTACGTGGAGAAATTTTAAAACGCGATGAAGATGTTTGGAGGCCACCAGGTTGGGGAAAAGACCAGGTGATCCAATGGGAGATTCGGCCTTGGAAACAATTGGGTGGTGGCATCGGTGGAATTTTGATGTTCACTCGAGATATCACAGAAGCTTACGAAACCAAACTAGAGTTAAAGGCCGCAAAAGAGTTTGCTGAAAAAGCCTATAGTGCCAAATCCGAATTTTTGGCAAACATGAGTCACGAAATCAGAACTCCTCTCAATGGGATTATTGGTTATTCCGATTTACTTGCGGAAACATTGGAAAATTCATCTTATAATGAATATGCACAAATAGTGAAACAGTCCGCAAATGCTTTGCTTAATATTGTAAATGATATTTTGGATTTTTCCAAAGCAGAAGCGGGGAAGTTACAACTGGCAGAAGAACCGAATAACTTAAAAAAAATGGTCTTGGAAGCAATCAAAATTGTGAATATTCAAGCCATGATGAAAGGTTTAGACATTCAGTTTCATATAGATGAAAAAATTCCGCAAGTTTTGATGTTTGATTCCAATCGTTTGCGCCAAGTGATTTTGAACTTACTTGGGAATGCAATTAAGTTTACCGAAACTGGAGTCGTTGAATGTAATGTAAGAAGATTGGAAGAATCCAGTTCCGATTTGGTGAAACTAAGAATTTCAGTAAAGGATACTGGGATTGGAATTGCTGACGATAGCCAAGAAAAAATATTTGATTCCTTTACGCAGGAAGATTTTTCTACAACGAGAAAATTTGGTGGAACAGGACTTGGGCTTGCAATCTGCAAACAATTGTTAGCTCTGATGCAGTCGGATCTAAAATTAAAAAGCAAACTCAACCAAGGCAGCGAATTTTATTTTGATATTGCGTTAAGAATTCCGCAATTTGATCCGAAGCTAAGTGCACTCGAAACAGAATCGAAAGAGTTGAACGTGAGACAGGGAACCAGACCTTCTTCGGTTTCAGGGACCAACAAGATTCTTGTTGTGGAAGACAATCCAGTCAACCTAGGTTTGATGAAAAACTTTATCAAACGAATCCTCCCCGAAGTAAAAATTTTGGAAGCGCAAAATGGGGAAGAAGCAGTCCGAGTGTTCCAAGAAGAAATGCCATCCCTCATTTTGATGGACATCCAAATGCCGGTGATGAATGGATATGACGCAACAAAAGAAATCAGAAAACTCCCGAAGGGAAAAACTTTACCGATCATTGCTGTGACTGCCGGGATCATTGCCGGTGAAAAAGACAAATGCCTTGAGGTTGGGATGAATGACTATATCAGTAAACCTGTCCAAAAGGAAAATTTAAAACAGACAGTACTCAGGTGGTTAGACCGTTAAACCAATCCAAATCTTGAAAAAAACTGCAAAATTTTTAAACATATTTTATGATTTAGTATTTTTTTCCATCAGCCAAATGGCAAGGGTTAGACGGAATTTAATCCCTTAGGTTTAAAACGAAAGTTTCGAAATTCCATTTCCCCAATCAAAATCTGTTGTTTTTCCCGTGCCAGATAAAAAACTGACCAGTTAGTCAACTTTTTTGTCAGTATTTTAATTTTTGGGAAGTAACGAATGCAAAACATTGCTAAATTCATTACCGATAAAACACTTATCATTCAGTTTATATTAGTCCTTTTCGTTTTAATAGGACTTTCACGTTTACTCTCAATGCACAGGGAAGCTTTTCCGAATGTGGCACTTGATAAAATCGTTGTCGAGGCTCCTCTTCCAGGTGCCACCCCGGAAGAAATTGAACGTTTAGTAGCCATTCCGATCGAAAAAAAATTACGAGCCGTTGCCAAGATAGATAAAATTCGAAGTTATAACTTGGAAAACGTAAGTGTGATCATGATCTTCATCGTAGAGGGGACAAAGAATACTAAAAAAGTTTTAGATGATGTCAAGGATGCCGTTGATTCCGTTCGATTGCCGGATAACGCACAAAAACCCAAGGTGCGAGAAATCACAACTGAAAAACAAGAAGTTATCAGTTTAGCACTTTCAGTAAAAGAAGAATCCAAGGATTCGACTTCCGACTATCGTAAGTTACGTGACACTGCAAAAGCCTTTGAAGATCGTTTTTTTCAAATTAAGGAAATTGCTGAGATCGAAAAAATTGGATATAGAAATCGTGAATTTCTCGTGGAAGTAAATCCCAAAGCTCTCAATGCAAAAGAGGTTGGGCTAAATACCGTTCTCAATGCTTTGGGTTCACGAAATATCAATATTCCATCTGGTCGGTTGAAAGTGAACGGAACCGAATACCTTCTTCGAACTCGTGGAGATTTTGAAGAAGCAAAGGATATGCTTTCTGTTCCGATGTTAGGAAACGAATTTGGGTTTGCGACTGTTTTAAAAGATGTGGCAAAAGTCTTTGATGGATTTGAAGAAGAAAAAACCTACGAAAAGTTAAACGGTAAAAACAGTATCATCCTACGTGTTTGGAAAACTGACCAAGCAGATATCATTACTACTGCTGACACTGTAAAAACAGTAGTTTCTTCCATGGAAGGTGACTTTCCTGAGATTGAAACAAAAATCTATGATGATAAAAGCAGGGACGTTCGCCGTCAACTTGGTGATTTGATTTTAAATTTTGAGACGGGCCTTGTCCTAGTATTGTTGTCACTTATCTTTATCTTAGGTATGCGCTTAAGTATTATGATTAGTGTGGCAATTATCTTTATCTTTCTTATTGCCTTTATCTTTTTAAAACAATTTGGGTTTACGATCAATACAATCACCATTTTTGGAATGGTAATGGTTCTTGGTATGATGGTAGATAACTCTATCGTTGTAGCGGAAAATACATATCGATTGATGCAAGAAGGATTGGATAGAAGGGATGCCATCTTACAAACCTTTAAAGATGTATTGGTTCCACTTCTAGTATCCTTTCTTGTGATTTCAGCCGCATTTTTTCCATTACTCTTTATGAGTGGGGTCATTGGAAAATTTATTTTAGGAATTCCTGCGGTGGTCCTTGTGACACTGGCAAGTTCACTTCTTTTTGCTCTTGTATTTTTGCCGAACTGGTTGAACAAATTTTTGCCAAAAAACTTTAAGGACCAAATTAAAAAGGATGAATCCATTGAAGAAAAAGAAGGTATCTTTGGGTATGTGATTTCTGGATACAAACGAACGATGACTTTTGCATTAAAACATAGGGTTTTTGTTCTATCCATATTTACCTTTATCTTCTTCTTCACATTGTTTCTTGCTGGAAGATTTTTACCTTTTGTGATGTTTCCTTCTGGAAGTGAAGAGGACATTGAAATTAAGATTTGGATGCCAATTGGAACAACTCTTCAAAAGAACTTAGAAACCATTGAAAAGATAGAACCTGTGGTTACGAAAATGGCTGGAAAAGATTTTGTACATTTACGAAGTCGAATTGGAATTCATGAAAATCCAATTACCGATCCAAAACCTGGTCAGGAAGTTCATAGATCACACCTAACAATGAAACTTGTGACTGCAGCGGATAGAAACGAATGGGAAGATGCGAGGGTCCTTGTTAAAAAGATTCGTGAATACATTCAGGAAAATAAGGTATCTGGCAATTTTCCAAAAGAAATGATTTATGATGTAAATGCAAAGATTAAAGGCCCTCCTGTTGGAAAACCTGTGAGTTTGGAAATCCGTGGTGCTGACTTTGCTGTCATTCAAGAGATTGCAGATTTATATATTAAAGAATTGAAACAAATGGACGGTGTTTCTGACATTCGAATCGATTTAGAATTAGGAAAGGAAGAATATCGTTTTTTTGTGAAAGATGAAATTGCTGGACGAACTGATGTCAGTGCTAGGGACATCGCAAGATCCGTTCGTACTGCATTTAACGGTGAGGTTGCTTCTACGATTAGCAAAGGAGAAGATAAAATTAATATCCTTGTTCGTTTTCCTGAAGCAGAAAGACAGTCAGTTTCAAGTTTGAATTTGGTAAAGGTTGAAAATAGGAACCGGAGACTGATCCCATTGAACCAGGTTGCCTATTTTGCAAAGGATCGTGATTACTCCATGATCAATAGGCAAGACTTACAACGAGTGGTACGACTCGAAGCTTCGGTTGATACGGATAAAACAACTTCTTTATTTGTGAACAGACAACTTAAGAATTTAGTAAATGTTGATAAATATACAAAAGATAGTTACTCAGTTATCTTTGGTGGTGAACAGGAAGATGCAGGAAAGTCTTTTCGAGATTTAGGTATATCGATGTTACTTGCTGTTGCTGTCATCTTTGGAATCTTTATTGTATATTTTAATTCCATTGGAACAACAACGGTTATCATTGGGTCCATTCCTTTCGGAATCGTAGGTGTACTTTTTGCACTGATGACACATGGAATGCCATTAAGTTTTATGAGTACTTTAGCAATAGTGGCTCTCAGCGGATCGATTGTTGCAAATACATTAATCCTCATTACCTTTATTGAGGAACTCCGTTTGCAAGGGATGTCGATCGAGGATGCCATTATCAACGGTGGTGCCATCCGTTTGCGACCTATCTTTTTAACAACAATCAGTACTGTGATTGGGCTTGTGCCAAGTGCTTACGGGATTCCTACTTTGGATCCATTTGTGCAACCACTTTCACTTGCGTTTGGATGGGGATTGTTTTTTGCAACTGGAGTGACATTGGTATTTGTTCCTGTTTTATACCGAATCAAAGAAGATTTTAAACATATCTTTTCAAAGATATCATTTGCTCGGCTTTTGGGAAAACGTTAGTTTGTTATGAAACAAAGGCATTTAGTCTGATAAAGATTCATTTGCCTTTGTATAATGCTCCGGTTTTAGTTGGGATTTGATGAGAAGAAGAGTGCTTGCGATCACTCCGGCATCATCGGTATATCCTAAGGCCAAAATCACATCTGGAATCGCATCAATTGGAGAAATAAAATATAACAAAGCAAAAGCGATGGAAGCTTTGGCTGTTAGTGAAGTATTGTCATCCAATAAACAGTAATACATTGCGATGACATCTTTCACAAAAGGTATTTTTTTTCCTGTTTCTTTTATTTTTTTCCAGAAATTGGTTTTGATAAATTCTATTCTTTCGTTTTCTTTCATAGCGACATTATTCCACTGATTTTCCCATTTTTTCTTTTAGAATATCTATGATTTTTTTTTGTTTCTACTTAAAATTGCATAATCCAAAGCAGAAAAACCATAGTGATTTCTTGAAAAAAGGTTGGTCTTATGTTTTCTAATGATACTTCAATGCAAATTGATTCATCATTCAATTCTGATAAACCAAACAAAATTAATTTAGCAAATCGTTGGAATCAGAAAATGAGATACTCCCGTAGTTACCTAGATACTGATGTGAGACTTATTATCGAAAGTGATTTTGATTATAGTGGTGGAGTTAGCGAAGAAGCAATTCGTGAATTTTTGCAGAAATTTCAGATTCTTAACTCGCAATTTACCACCTCGCTCATTCTTGCGGAATGAATTGTTGGATTGCATATAATTCATGATCCGATAAATCATTGGAAATTGGAAGATTTTTAAGTAAAAGAAATCACCTAAACTATCTAGAAAAATAATTTTCACTGAATGGTCTTTGAGAGAATATGGAAAGGTAATACGAATTTTTTATAAATTAAGACAATTGAGGTAAAGTATGTCCCGCCCTTTCAAAGTATTAGGAATCCAACAAGTCGCCATTGGCGGTGAGTCAAAAGAAAAATTATCCAAGTTTTGGGTCGATGTGATGGGACTCACAAAAGTGTCTGATTATAAAAGTGAAAAAGAAAATGTGGATGAGGATATTTTGTCCATGGGAAATGGTCCTTTCAAAGTTGAGATTGATTTGATGCAACCCATTGACCCAAACAAAAGTCCAAAAGTGCACGACCCAAAACTCAATCATATCGGTCTTTGGATTGATAAATTGGAAGAATGTGTTGATTATTTGACAAAACAAGGAGTTCGATTCACTCCCGGTGGGATTCGTAAAGGGGCAGCTGGATACAATGTTTGTTTCATCCACCCGAAGGGAAATGAAGAATTTCCACTCTGTAGTGAAGGGGTACTTGTTGAACTCGTCCAAGCTCCAGAAGATGTGATCAAAGCATTAGGTTAATTCATATCACTCTGGCAATTGTGAAGTGCAAACTTCAATGGTTGCCAGAGCAAAAAAAGGAATCCAATTTAGTTTTGGATTTTTTTGTGAGTCCATCTCCAATACAAGTATGCAAAAAGAGCAAGACTAGTTGTGATGATAAATTGTGTTAGGTGGACCACTGTCGCATACACAAGTCCTTCTCCCGGATCTCTTCCTAAAATAATAAATCCCGATATGATGGCGGCATGAAATACTCCGATCCCTGATGGAGCCGAAGGAATGGCAACACCCATCCCTCCTAAAAACATAAAGAGTAGAGCTTCTGGAAAACTTAGAGGCATACCAATTAGTAATCCGGCAAGTAAATAGGAGACAGCATAACCAAATATCCAAGTAGGAATTGAATAGAGGACTGGTTTCAGTAATTTATCGCCTTTTAGAAATGATGAAAATTCGACTAAATGATGGTCTAGTTTGTCTTCGTATAGCTCGTGTTTGCCGACAAAGCCAAATAGTTTTTTGATAAAACTGCGTAAGGGATCTAAAAAGTAACGAACAACGATGAGCCCAACAATCATTCCAAAAATGACAAGTGCGGAAATCAAAAGAAGGCTTAAGTTTTTGGATTGGCCAAGTCCCATGTAAAAGAGGGCAGCAGCACCAATCACAACGACAGAACCCAAATCCATCACCTTCTCTAAAAAGATACGACTGAATAGATGGGTAAGTGGAAGTTCTGTATCTCGTTTGTTCATAATGAGACGAACAAGATCTCCACCTCTTGCAGGAAGAACCATATTTAGGCCAACACCGATGATGGCAGTGGTAAATGCTTTCGCAAAACTAATCTTTTTTTCTAAAAGATAATACCAGCGAATCGAAAAGGGAACAAAAGCCAAAAGATTGGATAAAAATAACAATGGAAAAATCCACCAGTTGATTTTCCCTTCTAAACGTTCAAATTCAGCAAGGTCAAAATTCTTAGAAAGAAAATAGACCGCAATGCCTGAAACTAAAATTCCAAATAATAATTTTCTCATATTCTCCTAATTAACCCGGTGGCCACTGCATATGACGACCACCTAACATGTGGAAGTGGATATGTTGGACGGTTTGTCCGCCAAAATCTCCACAGTTGTTTACTAAACGATATCCCTTTTCTGAAATTCCATTTTGGTGGGCCAGTTTGGGGATGGTTAGAAAAATTTCTTTTATGATATCTGGATTCAAATCTCCAATTTGGTTCATACTAGAAATATGAACTTTCGGGATGATGAGTACATGGAAGGGGGCTTGCGGAGTAATATCATGAAACACTAAAATGTTTTCTGATTCATATTCCTTTTTGGTTGGGATTTCCCCACTTGCAATTTTACAGAAAAGACAATTTTCCATATTATACTTTCTCCTTTGAAAACACGAGCGATGCAGCGCCTAAAGCTCCGGATAAACTTCCTCCGGCACCAATTTTGAGTCGATCGTTTAACACGGGAAAGATATTGGATCTAATTTCGGATTCCAACACTTTACCAAATAAATCATAGGATTTTGTGATTCCACCCACAAAGACCACTGCTTCTGGGTTAAGCAAATGAATCGCTCCACGAACCGCATGAGCTAGTGCCAAGGTTCCAAAATGTAAAATTTCATGGGCAATTGGATTTTTCTCCCGAACCAGTCGGAAAAATGTTTCTGCATTTTCCAAGGTTTGCTTGGACTTTTCTACATAACGGTTTAAAAAACCACGTGTAGAAAAATAACTTTCAACACATCCATGAACCCCGCAACCGCAAAGAGCACCACCGATGACAGATGTTGTATGGCCAATTTCAATTCCGTTGCCTAAATAACCGGAATAAAGAACTCCTTTATCTACAAAACCACCACCTACGCCAGTTCCAAGAGTAATGATGAGTTGTGATTCTGTATCTTTATAAACACCGAAGTAGGCCTCACCAAGTGCTGCGCAGTTCGCATCATTTTCATACCAAACAGGAAGGGAAAATTCTTTTTTGAGTTCTTCTCCTATCGGTAAGTTTTTTAGGCCTTGCAGATTGGCACTGGATATCATAATCCCTTGTTCATTGTTTATGGGGCCAGGAGATCCAACACCAATTCCAATTGCATCGGGTATTAGCGGACGAATGGTATCTTTTAAAATTTCTAAAAAACTTTGGTTGTCTAAATGTTCTGGTGTGGGGGAAACAAGGGACTTTAGTTCTTTTCCCGTTTCTTCAAAGAGGCTTACTTTGATACTCCCTCCACCGATATCCACCCCGATGGCATTTCGCAAACTCATTCTCCCTTAATGACTTGGTCGAATTTCCCTTGTTTCATTTCATAAACAGTTTGGGCATCGAAGGCAAGTTTCATATCATGTGTAACAAGGATAATGGAATGATTTCGTTTGTTGTATTCATTTAATAGGAGTTGGACCAAATAACTATTTTCTGGATCCAAATCTCCAGAAGGTTCGTCCGCAAATAGGATGGCTGGATCGTTGATGAGTGACCGAGCAATTGCCGCTTTTTGGATTTGTCCTCCCGACAAAGTACGAGGAAGGGAATTTTGTATGTCACCTAACTTTAAATGTTCGATCAAATAATCGCATTTACGAATATAGTCATCATTCGAAAATTTACGAGTAAAGAGAGCTGGCAAAAGGATGTTTTCCCTGATTGTCAGGTTTCCGACAAGTTCGGAAAATTGAAAAACGAGTCCTAGGTCACGAGCTCGGATTTCCGCCAGTTCTTGTTTTGATATTTGCGAAAGTTTGATTTGGTCATACAGGATGTCACCTTCTGTCGGTGAGAGCATTCCAGTGAGCATCGAGAGTAAGGTGGTTTTGCCGGAACCGGATGGTCCAATGATGGCAACATAGTCTCCTTGGTTCACATCAAAACTCACGGAACTGACAGCTTCTTCTTTGCCAAATCGTTTGGTCAAATTGTGAACACGGAGTAACATTATTTTTGTCTCCGGATGGATTTGTAAGGATCAATGAAAGAGCTGATCCCGATGGCGGGAACAGAAACAAGAAGTCCTAATGTGATAAAGAGAACCAAACAAGAAAAAACGGATTTGATTTCGTTAATGAACCCGAAGTCTGCTGGTGGATTTAAGTAAGCAAGATTTATCAGGATCGCCATTAGGAAACTTGGTAAAAATAGGAAAAATAAGGACAAAGAGTGGAGCCAGATACAACCCAATCGGTTTCCTCCTATGGCCATCATCACTCCAATGTCACCAAGACCGTGAAGGCAATGAAAGAAAAAGAGAGCCATCAGCGCAAAACTCGTGGAATAAAAAAGAATCTGCGGAGATTGGTCAAAGGAAACGATACTAGTAAGGGACACACCTCCATACAGATGGAAGTGAATCCGGATAGTGAGTAAAAAGAATGTAAAAACGAGGGCACCGACGAGGCCATAGGCCGCCGAGTAGAGTCGATCCCGGAAGAGAAGTCGAAGAGCAAACGAAATGTAGGTGAGTTGTATCACTTCCAGGACAGAATTGACGTAAGACTCTTTTTTACCAACTAAAATAGGAAAATAGGAAGTAAGCGAATTTGGCATTTTTTATCTTTGTGGGAGCAGCTGTGATTATGCTCGGGTTTCTTTTGACCTTCATTGTAGGGCAAAGAAGGGATAGTTATGCCAAGGCCTTAAGTCTTGCCACTCTCGGGAATTTCTTGGATGCTCGGGCCCTCGTTCGAGAAAAGCTGGAAGAGGACCACCAAAACCCCTATGGCCACTATGTTATGGCAAAAATCTATGCCATGGAGAATGACCCCTTAAACGAAGCCAAACACCTCGAAATCATTAAAAAAAACAACCGGTATACAAAAGAAATCGATTCCGTAACGGTTTCAAACCGAATCGCTGAAATCTATTATACCAAGGATTTTTTTGAAGAGGCTTTTTTTCATTATTTAGATACCCTCCAGGCAGACCGTTCGAATCCCATTGCCTGCCTTCGGTTGGGGTTTATGGCCCTAGGACAAAAAGAATTTAAAATTGCAGACCATTTTTTCTCAAGAATCCCGGAAGAAAAAATCAATCTCTCCTCTTACTTCATTGCACGTGGTGTGATCTCCGGTGTGACAGGTGGGGGAAAGGAAAGGGAATACTTTGAAAAGGCATACAAACTAGAGAAGTCTCCTGTTTCGGGATTTTTATATGCCTTATCTCTTTCTCGGGAGAACAAACATAAAGATGCCGTGAAAACGGCTGTGGCCATCAGCGAACAGATCGAAGATGAGTTTGTGCGTTTTACCCTCTTTCAGTTTTTAATGACAGAAGCCATCCTCATGCAAAACTTTCCAGAGGCATTGAAGTATGGTCGTTTGTGTTTGGAAATGGCAAGGCTCAATGCTTGGCCAAGTGAAATCATAGAAACAAGCATTCACTTTGCAATGATTACTGTGTATATGGGAAGACTTGATGATGCATCCGAATATTTGATTGAAGCGGAGGCAGAACGGTTGGATGATCCCGACGTTGTGGCTCTTGCCAATTTAAAATATAGATTGGAGCGGGGAACAGGAACTGTTGAATCATTAACTCATGAATATGATCTTTCGCGGGAACTCAATTTATTATCTGTAAACTTATTTCCTAACTCTAGATACTTTGAACTAAGTGGAATGCGTTCTTCTAAACCTTTCAATATCAAAGGGATGGTGGATGATGCGGGAAAAAAACTAACATCCAAATTGGATATGCTCGGTCTCGATAAATTTGAAAAGTTCATTAGCCTTCCTGGGACCAATTTTAAAAACCAAGCCACTCGTATGGTCATGAGTATGGGGTATCGAGTCACAAAAGAAATGTCGAACCCTGAAGCCGATGGTGTGAATTTACTTGCCTCTTCCAAAGAAGACGTAAACAAAAGAGCACTTTTCCGTGTCCGCAAATGGAAAGATGCAAAAGTTTCGGATGTTTTTTTGCGAGAGATGACAAACCAAATGGAAGAGTTGGGTGCCACCAAAGGTTATGTGATTGGTAATTTTGATGTCACAGAAGGTGGGAAAAAAATCATCGCAGCAAGTAACGGTGCCCTTGAGATGTACAGTGGGGATCTGTTCGAGGACCTTCTCAACAAAACAATGTGATGAAATTTCAAAACCTACGTATTTCTTTTTTTGTTTTATTCTTATTTGTTTTCAATCATTGCCAAATCCAAACAAGTGGATCCGAACCAAGTAATGGAAAATCCAATCCGCAAAAAGAAACCAAAGATCTCAATGTTTCTACAAATCCAGAAAAGAAAGAACTCATTTGTCCCATACCTATGGTGTTAGGTAAAATTTATGGATCTTCGTTTTCCAAATTTGACCAAACTGTTGTTTTTTCCGAATTAAGAATTTTACTTTCTGATCTTTGTGAAAGGAAATTCCACCACCTCATCTCTCTCATTCATCCGACCAAAGGTTTGTATGTTGATGCCAAAGGGTATTGGTCTGTCGAGGAAGTGAAAAATGACCTAAACGATCCATACGGATACTTTCAGGTTTATTATTTTGACCAAGAGAAGTTGGATCAAAAAAAAGGAAGTTTCGGAAATTTGACTGTCCGTGATGTATTTTCTTTCGCCAAACAAGTAACAGTTGATATTTATGTAAGTTCTATTGAAGAGGTAGAGGTTAAATTTCGGTTTGAGGAAAATCCAAAACTAGAACGGTATTTAATTAATCCAAGTTTTATCAAAGTGGAGGGACATTGGTATCTCCTCCGAATGTTTTGAATTATCTGGTTCCAGTAATTACTTGTTTGACTATCTCTGATGCGGTTGCGAGTGGATTTACTTTTTTGACATCGGACACTTGTTTTGTGGCCGTTTTTTCATCAAATCCAAGTTGAATGAGGGCAAGAGTTGCCAGATCCGTTTCTCTGTCTTCTGGATCTGTTTTTGTTGATTCATCACTCAGGAAAGTTTCTAGTTTTTTTAAGTTCTGTTTGATTTCGAAAAGAATTTTTTCAGAAGTTTTTCCCTTCACTTTCGGAATTTTTTCCAAAGTTTTTCTGTCATCTTCTTTGGCAATTTTGTACAAATCGTCCGCTTGAAAAAAAGATAAAATTTTTAAGGCAGTGAGTTCTCCAATTCCATGCAAAGATTTGATGAGTTGGAAAAGTTCCCTGTCTTTTCTTGTGGAAAATCCAAACAAACGTTCTCCTCTGTCTGTGATGGAATGAAAGATATGTAAAAAAATCTCCTCTTTCATTTTTTCCTTACATTCTAAATGTAAGGGAAAGGGAATATGAATTTCATATCCGACACCTGCTACATCAAGGACCAGGTGATCCATTTCTAATTGAATTAATTTCCCACGTAAACTTGCAATCATCGTATCGGTTCCGCTTCCAAATTCTAGGAATCCATCTCTCTGGCGACAACTCTTTTGTTTTCCATCCCAGATACAAGGGACATCCGGGTTATAGAGATTCTCTTTTGCCTGGTTTTACAAAGAAAAGGAGGTTGAATTTTTGCATCCATCTTGTAAAACCAATGAGGTGAAACGAATTCGGTTATCAAAAAATCCTAGTCTGGCACAGTATCTCACTTTGGCAGATTTATTTAAAAATTTACCGCATACGGTTCTTCGGGAAATGAAGGACCAAACAGTTCGGGAATTTTTAGTAGGGGGAGAGATCTTATTCGAAGAAAATTCAGAAGGGAATGATTTATATATTTTAGCTGCAGGCAAACTTCGTTATGAAAAACGAGGTGTCGACGGGTCCATTCGCGACGTAGGTGAATTCAAACGACTTGATATCATTGGAGAACTGAGTTTGTTCACTGGAGAAAGACGATCCGCTACAGTGAAAGCAATTCGCGATTCTGAACTCCTTCGAGTTCCAAGAGATGTGGCTTTGTCCATTTTACTCAAATACCCAGAGAGTCTTTTACAAATCACAAAAATCATCGCGGAACGTTTGGCGAATGCAAAAAAAGAAAACCAGGAATTTGTTCCGCTTTCTCGAACCTTTTCTATTTTAACAGCTCTTCCAAAAAATTACTTAGATGAAATCATTCATAAAATTGGTCTCGTATTCCTAAGGTACGGATCTTTTTGTGTTATTGATGAAAAGGTTTTTTTCGATCGAACAAGCGAATTGCAGTCGTTAGATGAAAAAGACAGAGAACCTTGGATCATCCGTTTTTTTTCTCAAATGGAAGCAGAATATGATTTTGTTTTTTACCTCTTAGAAGACAAAAAAGAATTCACGACTTGGTCGGAGAGGGCTCTTCGTCAGTCTGATTCCATTTTATTCATCAAAGAGGCAACGGCTGACCCAAACTGCATTCAGTTAGAATCTCTTCTCGATAAAAAACAAATCAAAGAAAGAAACCAAATTCTCGTCCTTCTCCAACCGAATGCAGTGGATGTGGTTCCAGGGACCATCAAACATTTACAAAAAAGAAAGTTCCAACGGCATTACCATGTGCATTTTGACCGCTTGGATACCTGGGAAAGATTGGGAAGGGGTTTACTTGGAAAATCCATTGGTCTGGCATTGGGAGGTGGGGGTGCCAAAGGATTTGCCCACTTAGGTGTTTTGCGGGCCTTAGAAGAAAACAAAATTCCTATTGATATGGTTTCCGGTACGAGCGCTGGAGCTATTTTTTCTGCTCTCATTGCGATGGGTGAAACAAGTAAAGGTAGTGAAGAAAAAGCAAAGGCCTTTTGGATCTCCAAAGACTTGTTAAATGAATATACAATTCCTGTTTTATCACTGACCACAGGTAAAAAATATACGGAAGCCATTCGGCAATTTTTTGGATCCATCCAAATAGAAGATTTATGGATTCCGTATTTTGCCATCGCAACTGATTTATCACATTCAGAAATTCATGTCTTTGACAAAGGTGATTTATGGAAGGCAATTCGAGCAAGTACATCCATTCCCGGAGTGGTCCCTCCTTTTATTGATGAGGGAGTTGTGTATGTCGATGGAGGAGTGCTTGACAATGTTCCAGGAATTGCCCTGAAAGAACGAGGTGTAGGAAAGATCATTTCTGTAGATGTTTTTGGTGATATTTATCCTGACCAAGACAAGGAATTATCTGCTTATTTTGATAAAACAAATCCTGGTGTGATGACAAATCCTTTGACCCAAATGACAAACTTAATCAACTTTAATGAAATTTTAAGACCCAAGTTTCCACCCATTGGGGACATTATCATTCGATCAATCTTGGCTTCGAGTAGGGACCGGATCCGACAAACAGAAAAGATATCAGATTTGTTTTTGCAAATTCCAACGAATAACTTTGGACTTTTAGATTGGTTTGCTTATGAACGTCTCATTGAACTGGGATATGTATCCTCCGTTGATAAAATCATTAGGAGTCGGGAGAAATTTTTAAATCCTACTTTACAATCAATTCTTTAGGTTATCATAGAAAGTATGTCTTTGCATCGTTACTTTCTTACGGTTTTTCTTCTTTGTTTTTTTATTTTTGGACAAAGACCTTCCCTTTGGGCTCAAAACTTAGATTCCTTAGTGGAATCCGTTTATAATAAACAAGAATCCCTTCTGATTCGTAATGAAATACGCAAACGTTTGGGAGACCGTGCCAACGAAGCTTCCATCAAAGAAATAGTAAAATCCTTACGAGTTTGGGCAGCATTTGAGTCAATGCCCGCTTCTGAATTTGCAGTCGAGGTCGAAAGGTTTGTCATTTTAAAAGATTATGGTTTGAATTGGGAAGAAACAGAGGAATTGATTCCTTACTTTATCACAGCCAAACCAAACAAAAAAGACATTCCTTACTTGGGTAAGTTTTTTAAAGAGATGGCCCTTTCCAAAGTTTCTGAAGAAACAGTTTTCGAAATCTTAAGACTTGCTAAATCCAAACAATGGAGTGGTGCCTCCGTTCTTGTAGCAGGAAGATTGGTGGTTTTATCACAAAAAAAAGAATCTAATTCTTTTCTCACTCTCAAACGTTTGGAACCAATTCTTCCGAAACAATTTGAAAATTTAAGTGAAGAGAAAAAATCAAAGTTTTTTAAAGACTGGCATTCACTTTCTTTAGGAAAGATTGAGGAAACATATTGGGAGACAGTCAAAACAGATTCCATTCAGTTGAGTTCCAAACAAATGGCAAAAGAAAACTTTCAAACATCTGAAAGACGAACAGAAATCATTTGGAATGAACAAGGAGAATGGGTCACAAAAGAACGTCCTAAACTCGATCCCAATCTTATTTTTTTAGAAGAACAAACAGTCACTTTGCCACAAGTAGGCAGCGGTGATAAGGAGAAACGTAAGTTAGTGGATCCAGTGGGTCGCCAGTGGATTGGAACACCCTATCTTTACGGTGGGTATTCGAAAAGAGGTGTTGACTGTTCTGGTTTGACCAAGTCGATTCTTACCGATCCAAAAATTGGAATGAATGAGAGGATGATCCCAAGGTCTGCCAGAGACCAAGCACAGATTGGAAAGTCTGTTTCCAGGGATCGGCAACAAATTGGAAATTTAGTATTTTTCTCCGCATCACCAAACACAAGTAAAATTACTCATGTGGGAATGGTTTTGGACAATGATCATTTTATTCATGCATCAACTAGCAGAGGTGTGGTGATCCAATCCTTAAATGAAAAATGGTGGAAGGAGAGGTATGTGACAGGTCGAGATATTTTTACGGTAGGGAAATAGGATGGGAAAAAAAAGAGCACTCGTATTGTCTGGGGGAGGAGCAAGAGGAGCCTACCAGGCAGGGGTTTTGCGGTATTTAGAAGAAATTCACTGGAAACCAGATATCATTTGTGGAACCTCCGTTGGTGCCATCAATGCCTGTGCCATTGGATCCGGAATGAATTCTAGTCGATTGTCTGAATTATGGCTTCGGCTAAACCAAAAAAATATCATGCGTTATTCGATTTGGAATATGTTAAAAGGTTTTTTTCGAAAAAAATACTATCCACTCGTGGAAACCTATCCCTTAAAAAAATTCATTCATGAAAATTTAGATTTCACAAAACTCAATGAATCCAAAACGAAAGTGATTATTTCTGCGGTCAATATTCTTAGTTCCGAACTTAAGTTTTTTGAAAATCCTAACTTACAAATTGAACATATACTTGCCTCCTCTGCCATTCCGATGATATTTCCATGGCAGATCATTGATGGAGAACCTTATTGGGACGGAGGAGTGATGGCGAACACTCCCATCCTACCCGCCCTCACACATGAAGCTTCAGAAATTGTCGTGGTTTTACTTTCACCAGTTGGTGGCATGCGAGTGATGGATGCACCCAAAACAAAAGATGAAGCTTTGGAAAGATTATTTGAATTGTATCTTCTTGGCTCATATAGAAGTGTCGAACAAGGTTTAGAGTATAGAAAAGCAGTCATGAAGGGACTTACTCCCATTGAAAATTTTTTATTAGGTTTACGAACCGAATTTAAAAATGCAAAAATTTCTGTAATCGCACCAAAACAAATGTTAGGTTTAGTAAGTATTTTGAATTTTAAAAAAGATCAGGCAGAACTTTTGTTAAAACAAGGTTACGAAGATGCGAAAGATTTTTTTACAAAAAAATCTTAATTCAAATTTGTGGTTTCGGAAATTTGAGATAGAAGGTGGATCCATTCCCAAGTTCACTTTCTAATTCAATGGACCCATTCATGGCTTCAATTTGGTGTTTAGAGAGAAATAGGCCCATTCCTTTTCCTTCTATGTCTTGGCGCAATCGAAAGTTCATATTGAATAATTTTTGGCCATGTCTTTTGGTGTCAATTCCTGGACCATTATCACTAATTCCAATTCTTAAAAATTCTTTTGTATCCTGAAAAGAAATTCTAATTTTACAAACTTGGTTTGGATTGGCATATTTGATTGCGTTGGTGAGGATATTATTCACAATACTATCAAAATAAGCTTGGAATCCTAGAAGTTGGATTCCCTCTGGAACTTGGTTGGTAAATTCGATTTCTCGGTTGGCTCCATTCTTTAAGAGTAAAATTTGTGCATCGATACTTTCTTTTATTAAAATTTTTGATCTCGGAAGTTCTTTAGTATCCCTTTCAATATTCAAAAGTTCATTAAGATTTCGTATGATTTGATCCAATTGATAAGATGAGGATTCGATAAACCCAAGTAATTCTGGGTTGGAAGGATTTTCCTTTAACATTTCTGTCAAACTGATGAGATTGGTGATCGGTGCACGCAAGTTATGCGATGTAATATACGTGTATTCCTTCAATCTTTCATTTTGTTTTTTTGTAATCTGGACTAAAGATTCAAGTTCTCTGTTTTTGGTAAGAAGGAGGTTTTCTTTTTCAAATAGAGAGTTTTGGACTAATTTTTGGTCTTGGATGTTTTGGATGGCTCCATAAAATCCAATACAATGATCCTCTATGAATTTGGGTGTAGCAATGATTCGAATCCAGAATTCATTTCCAGAACCTGCTTCGACTAAACATTCCAAATCAAAGGTTTCTTTTGTTTTGATGCAGTGAATTTCTTTTTCTTTTAATATTTTTATAAATTCTTTGGTTCCAAAAAAACTTAAATCTACAGAATACAAATGGTTTGAAGTTTGGACTAAAATTTCGGTGGCAACTTTTGAGAGGGTAATCTGCCCATTGGTTAAATCATAATCAAAACTACCTACTTTGGCTAGACGGTTTGTTCGAAGAAGTAACTCTTCCATTCTCTTTCTATCAGAAATATCTCTCGTTTGTATCACAATTCCATCGTTAGTTGGTATTACCTGGTGAAAGTAATAACCTGGGGCAGCATAGTTTCCTGGAATTTGGAATTCTTGTTCCATCGGAATTTTTGTTTTAACTACTTTTTTATAATCTTCAAAGAATCCATTCTCTCTGTTTACCGGAAATAGTTGGCAAATTCCCTTTCCAATCAATTCCTCTTTTTTTTTTCCCAGTTGTTCTTCTGCTTTCTGATTTACATCAGAAATGATAAAATCAATGATTTCTCCTTCTTTGTCTTTTGATGTTTCTAAAAAGTAAATGGCTTCTAAAGCGGATTCCATTGCCGCGTGATATCTTTGGCTACTGACCAAATATTTTAATTCTGTTTCTTTTTCTGAAGTGATGTCTTTTGCTGCACCGATGATCGAAGTGACTTTCCCCGTTTCATCTTTGATAGGGCGAGTGTAATCGCGTAACCATTTGATTTTTCCGGATTTTGTACGGATACGGTATTCCACCACACCCGTTTCTCCTTTCAAAATTTTTGTCATTCTCTCTGCAATATTTGTTAGGTCTTCTTTTAAGATGAGATTGAACCAACCACCTAATTTGGTTATTTCTTCAATGGAATAACCTGAAGTTGTCCGTAGTTCTTTTGAACTCCACTCCGCAACCACTTCGCCATTTTCAATTTTTGCTGTATAAATATAATCTGAGGTAAGTTCTGTTACCAATTGCAAACGATCTTCTAAAACTTGAGTTTCTGTAATGTCTCTGGATACACCAACAATTTCATTTATGTTTCCTTTTGCATCGAGGATAGGGTTTTTAACAGTTTCCAGAATTCTAGTGATACCATCTGGTCCAACATTCGGTTCTCTTCTTACATAACTAGTGGTTCCAGTTTCAAATACTTTTTTGTCTTCTTGGTGATATGCCTTTGTAAATTCTTCATCGTTATAGGTAACATCTTTGATCCCAATTAATGTTTGTTTTGTGACCCCATAAAAATCGGCACAGGCTTTGTTTACATAAGTGACAGTATAATTTTTGTCCTTACAAAAAACTAAGTCAGAAATTGAATCTAAAATTTGCGAAAAATAGATTTCTCTCTCTTTTGCATAACGTTCTAATTCTTTTGTTTTGGTTTGGTCCGAAAAACTAGCGAGTAAATGAGTAATTTTTCCCTGTTTGTCTTTGGAGCTATAAGCAGAGACAGCGATTTCAAAAGTTGATCCATCTTTTCTTTTGGCTCGTAATTCTCCTGTCCATTGGGATTTGGTAAGGATTTCAGATAA
The DNA here is from genome assembly GCF_004770145.1 of Leptospira bourretii. Taxonomy (NCBI): domain Bacteria; kingdom Pseudomonadati; phylum Spirochaetota; class Leptospiria; order Leptospirales; family Leptospiraceae; genus Leptospira; species Leptospira bourretii. The sequence goes on from NZ_RQFW01000010.1 coordinate 453,120, forward strand.
AATGAGTTCTGATTTTTCTTTGTCATCGGTGAATGTGAGGGCATTTTTTCCGAGGATTTCGTCTATATTGTCATATCCCCATAGAGAAAGAAATGCCTGGTTTACAAATTGAAGGTTTCCTTCTAAATCGGAAATGACAATTGCATTTACCGACTGCTCTAAAATGGTATTGATCAGTCTTTGGTCTGTCAGTTCCAATCCCATCTACAGAAATATAGGATGTGGATCGATAAGGACAAGTAAAATATAAATTAATTTCTTGAACTAACCATAATGTAAACAGAGTGAGCACTGTATTCAAAAGATTGTGATAGGGAATTTGGATCAATACGAGAATTTCCATATCCAACTTCTCTGATATATGTGACGGATACTGATGATTTTGAAGTAACCCATGAAAACCCTAAACTTAAACCTTTGTTTCTGGAATACTCGTTTCTTGGGTTCGTTCCCGATCTTGCGACTTTATAAATGACACTTGCATCTCCGGAATTCATTTGTAATTGGTTTCCGTATGTATTTTGAAGGTAAAGGTCAACCGCTGATTCTGTCCAAGAAATTGGTTTGGTGTTTGGTTCGTTGGTATAAATTCCGGCTAACACAGAAAATGTGTCAGCTAGGTAGTATTCCATTCCCGCAGCGAAGTTGGTGGTGGACGCTCTCGTTAATTCTCTAACTTCTGTATCGTTGATTGTATATGTGACTCGTCTACCAAAGGCACTGATTTCATCTTGGTTTCGTTTTGATTTGTATCCAGTTGTATAAATCATATCAAAAGAAGCCAAAAAACGAGAAGTAGGGAAGAAGGCGATTCCAAATCGTAACTCAGATGTTTGGGGGATTGACGTTGTGAGTTTTGGTTTTTGAGTGAGAACTCCGGCTTCGATGGAAGAGGCACCATCTCCAGTTCCTTCAATGAAATCAATCGCAGAAGAACCGGGCCTTCTTGTAGAATCCGCATACACTTCGTTGTAAAGTCGATTTCCTCCCATCACAAAGATTCTTCTGTAACTTAGGCCCAAAGATAGTTTTTGGATGGGTTGGTATTGGATTCCAAGAACCGGCATAATTCCTGAAGTCCTTCGGTTATCTACGTAAGATCGCATTACATAACTTAAATCTGAAAACTGTTGGAATTGGGTTCTTGATACTTCTTTTGTATCATTCATATAATAGAGAGTGGCACCAATCGAGAGTTTGTCGGAAAGTAAATAAGCAGCACTAGGGCCCACTAGGAGTTGGTTGTATTTTTCCTTTGTATAGTTTCTTGTTGAGTTGATAGATGGAGAAACAAGAGGATAGTTCACTTGGTCCACTCGGTTATATGAGTAGTTATAAGTATTCACAATGGAAAATGCAAATTTCCATCGATCAAAGTTTTTTAATAAACCTATGAAGTTTGGATCAAATCCTTGGTGGGTTTGGTTGTAAACTTGTCCCGGTGTATCGATATTGATATAACTTCTTTTTACATCTTTAAAATTACTGGCAGAGATGGAAATTCCATCATTATAAGTAAATCCAAGTCCAGCCGGATTATAATAGGCACCGGAAGGATCATCGGCGATGGCTGTAAACGCTCCTCCAAGTCCCGCTGCCCTTTCTCCATAAAATCCTTGGATATTATGAAATGGTTCGGACCCAAAAACTAAACTTGGGAAAAGAATCAAAAAACAAATTGGGAGAATAGAATTTCTAAAGAGTTTGAATTTTAACATATTTGATTTTAATTTATTTTTAAATTTGTACTACTGTATTTGCCACTAAAGTGTATTGTTCATTGCCACTAGCATCAATATAGTAGCGCCAAACATCCGCAGATGGTATTTGGTCTGCTGTGCCATAAAAATCTATATAATAAACTGGGCCGCCACTATTGACATTGTTGAAGAACTCTCCCCATCCAATGTATTCGTCAGGATAAACATTCGGATTGATTCCATTAGGCATGATTACGTAAGCATCATATTCGACAAAACCAGCATCCACTCCGATATTGCCACCCGGTAATGCAATGAAAAAATCGACATAGGCATCCCATTCAAATTGATAAGCATTTGCCCCTATCTCATAAAACTGTCCATAAAGATCATAATCAAAGTAACCTAACTCTTCGTAATCATTGGTGGCGTTTCCAATATCGTAATAATCAACGGCAAAATACGCAGTATCTCCGTTGGCATCGTAGGTTTCTTCTAGGTAATATTCTTCTTGGTTGGCATTGTCTATGTATTCGGTGGTTACATAACCCCCATAATCATTTGATTTCCCTTTGACAGAAGTTGTAATTTTATCGCCGGAACTTGTATCATAAACATTGCTATAACTTAAGGTTACACAATTGTTTGCGTTGGCATTTGTATCATTGTCACATTCTTCGAAAGTGAATCTTGTGGTAGATTTATCTGTGCTACCAGAGCCGCTTGTCACTTGTTTGATATTGAGGATGGCTTTGTCTTTTTTTCCTGCCAATGTGATGTATGTGATGGATGCTTCCACACTCAGTGATATTCCAAAAATTTTCAAAGACCGGGTGATCGAACTAAAGATTTTTGATTTGTCCGATTTAAATTTAATGCTTTTTTGAAACTGATTGTTTGCCGGGCAGGGTTGGGGAGTTCCAATGGAATCGGCAAAAGAATATTCAATCTCCATATCATACTCGTTATTCGACAGGTTTCGATAGACCATGGCAGGGCTAGGAACTGCTTGCCCAATAAAGGGGAGGATCCCTTCATTTTGTAAACTAACAAGTTCTCCTCGTGCTTCGTCAGGGCTTAGTCCGAGTCGTTCGATTCCAGATAAAAAATCATCTTCCATTGATTGAGTGATTCTGATGGTAGAGGCACCACCAGGTAAACAAACACCTGGACTTGCTTTTGCAATGGAGTATGCACCACTGATAAGGACTAAATCTCTTTTGGAATCTCTTAAAATTTCTGAAACTATCGACGTGCCTTCTGTCAGAAAGGCTTGGCCTGTAAATCCATAATCAAAAGTATCTTGGGCAATTCCTTTGGATGCTGAAATAGAACGAATTGATTTTGGTACTTTTCGAAGGGAAGCTCCTAGACCTGAGGAAGGTTTGCGAATGGATCTTGGAACTGCGACACTTAAATTGGAAGGTAACTCGGAATTGATATTGGAGTTTAGTAAGTTTCTAACAAGAAAGCGAGACACCAAAGCTTCCAAGGAATTACTTTCATCTTTTTCTTTTTTACAACCAACGAAAGTAAAAAAAAGAAGAAAGAATATTAGAAATAGATGATTCATTACGCATTCATTTCATGAGTGGGAAAGGAAATGTCAATTCTAAAGTCTTCAAGTAAAAAAAGAGTTTCCAAAGGATTCAACCAAATTGATAATTTCTTGAATGAGAGCACTATCTCAAACCGTTTTGTTTCTTTTTTTAGCACAATCGCTTGTCGCGAAGGGCAATGTATACGTACAAAGCACAAAGGCGAAACTTCTTTCTCAACCCAAACTAAGTGCAGAGGGTTCTGCGTTGGTGATGGGAGAAGTACTATCTCCTATCAGCGAACAAGGACTTTTTGTTCAGGTGCGGGCCCGTGACCAATTGGGTTGGGTATCAAAGTTATTTGTTTCTCCACTCCCTCCAGGAAACCAAATCAAATTGGGCATTACATCCAATTCATCGGAGGCCGTAGTTGCAAGGCAAAGAGCGTCTGACTTTACGAAGACGGCGGCAGCCAGGGGACTTTCTGAAACACAAAAGATGAGACTGCGGGGAGAAGGGGATCTATATGACTTTGAATCATTGCGTTGGCTTGAATCGGTTCCGTCTGAATCTCCCACACTCCATTCTTTACCAATTGATCCAAAAGTTGAAAATTCCACTGGGCTCGGGAATCTATTCTTTTCTTCTGAATTAGAAGTGGCAAAAGAAACAAAGGCTGAGGTCAAACTTGGACGTTCTCTTGCGGCTAGATTACTCAAAAAATATCCCTTAGTGCGGGATACGGAATTAACAGGATACTTAAATGGAGTGGTCCAAAGACTGGCAGTAGTTTCTTCTCGAAAAGATTTGAGTTTTCGGGTTGGTGTCATTGAATCCTCACAAATCAATGCCTATGCCTGTCCTGGGGGTTTTATTTTTATCACCACTGCTAGTTTAAAAAAAATCCAATCAGAATCGGAACTTGCAGGAATCATCGCACATGAAATGGGACACATTGTACTCTTTCACAATGGAGAATTCAAACAATCAAATGTATTTTTGGATATTCTTTCTGGGCTTTTGTCTCCGCCCGGTGGTGAGGTTGTGAATGCAACCACTAGCCAGGTTTTGGATGAATTAGAAAAACAATTTTTTGAAACCGGGCGAGATATGAAATTGGAATTGGAAGCAGATGAAGCAGCCGTTGGTTTAACAAGCCAGTCTGGTTACTCACCAGTTGGGTTATCCAATTATCTGAACACTTTGTCCAAGTCAGAAGGAACCGAATCTTTCAAAAAAACTCACCCTGATACCACGATTCGAATTGCAAAACTAGTATTTTATGAATCCACTATTGGGATTGAAAATGGATCGATTCCAAAAGACCGTTGGAGTGAATTTAAGTCCAAACTAAAACCATGAAACAAAAAAAAATTCTGTTGCCGTTTTTTTTGATGGTCATTGTTCCTACAATCATCATCGCCTTATTGTCGTTAATTGGTATTTCGCAAATTTTAGACAGAAAGTTATCTGATTTATTATTTCATTTACTTCCTTCGCATCATCGTTTTTCCAAAGATATTGTTATCATTGACATTGATGAACAAAGTATCGCCAAGTATGCAGACCACCCAGAGTTAGGGCAGTGGCCATGGAAACGAAATATTTATCCCACACTCATTGGTTATACCAAACTCATCACTCCACCAAAAGTTACCATCATCGATATTTTGTTTACGGAAAGGTCTGACTATGATGAAGCTTTGGTTGCTGCTAACATAAACTTGGGAGAAATTTCGCATGCTGCCAATTTCCGTGATGGCGGAATCGTCATTCCAAGGTTAGGTGAAGAGACTTTGGTGCAAAAATTTAATGTTCCTTTGCCAGATGATTCCCCTTTTCCCCGTTATGAAAATGCATCTTTTCCCATTGGCCAAGTCGGCGAAACTTCGCCTATGATCCATGTAGTGAATGTAATTCCCGATAGCGATGGAATCCTTCGCCGGTTTACTCCATTCATTCGTTGGAAAAATTATTTTTTCCCAACTCTCGCCTTACAAGCATTTGCCTCACTTGAACCGTATCATACGGAATGGAAAAATGGCAGGTTTTTGATCCAAAAAGCCGATACAATACGAAAAATTCCATTGGGAAAAGATGGTTTGGTCAGAGCTTATTTTTATACTGAGGAGGAACTTCGAAATATCCCGCGTTATTCTGCAGCAGGGATCATTGAATCTTTAAACCAACTCAATACAAGTGAAGTCGAAGATCCGAACCAACTCCTTGTCCCTCCCTCCGTATTCGAAAATAAAATAGTTTTAATTGGAACCTCTGCGGCTTCCACTCATGATGATGTTGTCACCCCCTACGGACTTTTCCCCGGTGTAATCGGTCAGGCTGTTTTTGCCTCCAATCTAATCGAAGGACATATGTTAGGTGAACTCCCGGAAGTTTTTGGAATTGGTTTTACTTTGTTTATACTGATGATTGGAGTTCTTGTTCTTTTTATCAACCAATGGCATTTGCTGAAAAATATTTATCCAATTCTTGCAATATCTGTTTTTTTTGGTTTATTTTACTTTTTGTATAGAATTGATTTGGTTTTACCAATTTCTTCTTTTGTCATTGGATTTCCTGTATCGTACTTGTTAGGTTTTGCTTATCTCACTTACACAGAAGGAAAAGAAAAAAGAAAGTTTAACAGTATCCTTCGTAATTTAGTCGATCCAGGTGTTGTCAGTGAAGCATTGGAAAACATGGATTCTTTAAAAAAAGGAGGGGAGTGGGAGATCACTGCCTTTTTTTCTGATGTTGCTGGGTTTTCTTCAATCAGTGAGGAGTTAAGCGCCAGTGACCTCGCAAGATTACTGAATGAATATCTTTCCGCAATGACAAAAATCTTAAAATCCAATTCGGGAACCCTGGATAAATACATTGGAGATGCAATCGTTGGAATATTCGGTGCACCCATTCAAAATAAAGAACACCCAAGGCTTGCTTGCAAAACGGCTCTTGAAATGGTTTCTGAATTAGAAATTCTCAGGTCCACTTGGAAACAAAAAATGGATTATACGGAAACAGCCAGAAATATGAGCTTTCGTATCGGACTGAACTGTGGACCAGCTAAGGTTGGTTTTATGGGAACGGATAGCCTTGCTTCTTATACTATGATGGGAGATACGGTAAACCTTAGTGCTCGTTTAGAAGCAGCTGCAAAAGATTACGGAGTTTCCATTTTGGTTTCAGAAAGTATCGAAGCCGTTTGCAATCAAGAATTCCACTTTCGGTTTTTGGACTGGATTCGTGTCAAAGGAAAAGAAACGCCTGTAAAAATTTATAGTTTAGTTTGTTTTCTTTCAGATCTTTCGTCCCAAGTTCTTGAAGCCGAAAAAAAATATGAAGAGGGTTTTCAGTTTTACCTAAATCGAAATTGGGAAAATGCGATTCGTTCTTTTGAAAAAGTTTCCGAAATTTATGGTAAAAAAGATGTTCCAAGCCAACTTCTGATTGAGCGTTGTCAGTCTTTGTTTAAAAACCCGCCACCTGTCGACTGGAATGGTGTGTATACTCGAACTTCAAAATAAATATTTATTTTTACTTAAATTCTATAAATAAAAAAATACAAAGAATAGAACTAGTTATGAAAAGGAAAAAACAAAATGGGGAAAAGGGAAATCACATCGATTTGTTGGAAATTGACATTGGGTTTAGAATTGTTAACTTCAATTTTAGCCGTGCCAATTGCTGTTTTGTTTATTGTTTCTGGCGGAGAGTATAACTTTGAGAAGGCGGTGTATGTTGTCCTCGGTGCCTCGATTTCCCTTACAATTTCCTATATTGTTCCGACCATTCGTTTTTTTCGTCTGCGAAATTTAATTACCGAAACCATTCCGGAAAATTTTTTAAAAAAGACAACCGAAGAAAAACAGGAAATAAAAATTCGACTCCTAAAATTTCCGAGAAATAATTCCGGTTATTTTCTTGTGCAGTGGTCTCTTGGAATTCCTTTTGCAGCCCTTATCACTTTTCTTTTTTTTACTCCAACTCTTGTTGAACTAATTCCTTATGCAGTTTTGCCTGTTATCATTTATCCAGTATTAGGTGTTTCTCATTTTTTTCTAACTGAGTTAAGGCTTGCCCCTGTTTTATCACAACCTGTTTTAAAAGATTTACCTCTGTCGTTAAAAGAAATTCCTCAAATTGGAATTTTTCCGAGAGTATTTTTCACAATGTTTGCTGTTTTTAGTATGAGTGTGACTACCCTTGGATACTTACTTGGTACCCAAGTCACTGGAATCATTCGATTACAAAATACAGGTATTACAATTGGTTTACTTGCTTTGTTCATTTGTACCGCAATATATATTTTGACATCTTTGTTTGTTCGGGCATTAAAGTTTAATACTGACCAAATGGTAAAACGTTATGAGGGTCTTGCCACAGGAGACCTTCGTAATACTGTCGCTATGATTTCTACTGATGAACTGGGATTAGGAAGTTTGTCCCTTAATTCTTTTATAGAAAGTATTCGAAAGATCACGGCAGGTGTTATCAGTGAAGCAGAACGAGTGAGTAAGGATTCAAAAGTGATTGCATCTCAAACACAAGGGTTGGCACAGGCAATGATGGAACAGGCATCCTCAACAGAACAGATGTCAGCCGGAGTCGAAGAAATGTCGGCAAGCATTCGCTCCACGGCAACTAGTGCAAAAACACAAAATGAAATCACTCATGCTTCACTCCAATCGTTAATTGAAATGGAATCTGTATTAGTCGATGTTCATTCTTCAATGGAACGAACAGAAGCGGAAACTAAAAAAATGGAAGAAGAAATTCGTTCTGGTCAAAATGCCTTACACTCAACTTTATCCGCTATGGAAGATATTGAAACTAGTGTTGAACATACAGCAGATGTGATCCAAGTCATCAGTGATATTTCCGATAAAATTGGACTTTTATCTCTCAATGCTTCCATCGAAGCGGCCCGAGCAGGTGAAGCTGGGCGTGGCTTTGCTGTAGTGGCCAGCGAAATTTCAAAACTTGGTGAACAAACACTTCAGAATACAAAACGCATTTTAGAAGCAGTAGAAAAAGCATACGAAGCCTCCAAGTCGGGAAGGTCCGCTGTCTCCAATACAGAAAAAACATTTTCCCAAATCGGCACGGCAGTGGAAACAACAGTCCAACTCATCAAGGTATCTTCTGAAATGACCAAAAAACAGATGTTTATTGCAAAAGATGTAAAGGAAGGTTTTGGAAATTTAACGCGCTCTGCACTGGAGATAGAACAAAATACAGAAGAACAGGCACGTACTTCATTTGAGTTGTCCCATAGCATTGCATCCATATCGGAAGGAACAGAGTATCTGAACCAATTTGTGGGTGAGATTGACAAACTTTGTTCTACCCTTTCGGACCAAGCAAACAATCTAAAACGAGATATTGGTTTTTTCCAAATTTAAATTTTCGAATGGGGGCGCATCGCCTAACGGCGACTGCGCTTTACGCTCCAATCTTTTGCTCTGCAAAAGGATTTCCGCTGCAATCGCTTGCGCATTCTATTTGTCAAATGGGCTTTTGATTTTACCTTGAAGATACAAAACGGCAGACCCACCAATGAAAACTCGTTCCTTTTGGAGTTCGATAAAAAATTCTGCTCCTCTGCTTGATTTTTGTAAGGACTTAAAATTTTTCTTTTTTAACCTCTCGGCCACAAAGGGAGCTAGGCTACAATGGGCTGAACCCGTAGCAGGGTCTTCCGGTATTCCAAGGCCTGGCCCAAAAAATCGAAATTCATAATCTGTGTTTTCTAAACCAGAATCATTGATCCAAACTGCAATATAACCTCTGTTTGTTTGTATTTTGGTTAATTTCGAAAAATCGGGAACTAAACTTTCCAAATCTGATTTTGATTGATAAACAAAGATGGTATCCTTTCCTTCCCAAATTTCATCGGGTTCTTTTCCGAGGATGGAGTTTATTTCTTTGGGATCGATCGTTATGCTTTTATGGAATATTGGGTAGGTTGGAAAATTGAGATAAATCAAATTTTCTTTGATCACTATGGGGAGTGGCCCCGATTTTGATAAAAACTGAAATTGATTTCGTCTTTCTTCATAATGATTTTTCAAAACATAAGCAGCTGCTAAAGTTGCATGCCCACAAAGATCAACTTCGACAAGAGGTGTGAACCAACGGATTCGATAATCACTTCCTTCCTTAACAAGAAAGGAGGTTTCTGAAAGATTATTTTCCTTTGCGATATTTTGCATCCACTTGTCTTCGGGCCACTCAGAAAGCACTAACACTGCCGCAGGATTACCTGAAAATAAAGAATTCGTAAATGCATCTACAATCAATAGGCTTTGGTTCATGAATCGATTCTATCAGAAAGCCAAAATTAAAAAAGTATACAGTTACATAATTTGAAAGTATACAGTTGTCGATTTGTTCTTTGAATACTATGAAATTTGTCTATTGGGAAAGGCTTATGGCAGTTCTTTTGACAATATCGCAAATGAAAGTATCTAAATCTGTTGCTGACTTTTTTAAGTGTGAATAAATTTCTTTTGTTGTTTCCTCAGGCATTCCCGATTCCAAAAGATTCACAAGACCAAGGATATTCGAAAGAGGGCTTCTGATTTCATGTGATTGGATTCTTGCAATTTCTTTTAATTCGTGAATTTGTTTTTTGATTTTTCTCTCTGCCAATACTTTTTCTGTGATGTCCACAATGATTGCGGACACGTAACTTGTTTGGTTGACAACAAAACTATTTAAACTCACTTCCACTAAAATTTCGGTTCTATCTTTTTTCAGTGCCGTTGTCACCTGATCTTTACCGATTCGCATCGGTTTAGGCGATTGGAAATATCCTTCGATCATACGGTCATGACCGCCTCTGTGCTGAAAGGGTACGAGGAGTTCTACCGTTTGGTTGATGAGTTCTTCTTTTGGATAACCAAAGGTATTTTCTGTTTCTAGATTGCAGTGAATGATTTTTCCTTTTGAGTCGACGATGAGTATGGCATTTGGTGCTGATTCTATTAGATTGCGAAACTTCTGTTCACTTTCGGAAAGTGCAATTTCCATTTTCTTTTTTGCATCAATGTTCTTTGCACGTAAACAGACTCCTAAAAGATTTTTGTCCTTATCATAAGTGGGAGTCATTTTGTATTCATACCAAATGGAAATTTGGTTCAGACTGGCAAGTCTTTCAATGGTAACACTTTCTCCACGAACAGCAGTTTGGAAGAGATCAAAAAATACTTCTTTGTCGGATCTCGTGACAAAGTTTCGATAGTCATCTCCAGTTTTTAGAATCTTTCCAGAGTATGCTTGGATGGTCTCTTCTAGATTTTGATTGAAGGCTAGTACAGAATAATTGGTTCCCATTAGTAATATGGCGTCTGTGGAATTATCTAATACCATTTGCGCATAATTGACTGGATGATTGGGAATCATTTTTATTACAAAGTTTCAGTTCTGTCGGGAACGTAAATCAGAAAATGGCTAATCGTATCATCTGCAAGTGAGTGGATATGGTTCTAAAATGAATCGTTCATGATTCAGTTTTCTGAAAATTTGATTTTTTTGATTTTGCCTAAGGATAGGTCCGTCCTAATTTCTTTCTGATTGAATTTGATGAAAATATCTTTTCGATTTTATAAAAAAAAGATCGCCAATCGAGAGTTATGTGATGATATTTGATTTGTGTTTGGAGTATACCTGAGATTTTTTTTGAATAGAAGAATTGTTTTTTATGATTCAAAAGATTTTAGATAAAAAATATGAAGCGATTTAGACTGGTTTTTTTGTTTTTCATTTGTTTCGTATTTTTGGACCAATGTGTTTTGTTTCTGGAAAAGGAAAAAGAAGGAGAGGTTGGAAAAGAATTATTAGGGATATTTTTTCTTTTTGATTACTTTTCTCCATTTGGTTTAAAACAACAACAATCCATAAAGTATTCTGAAACTGAAGCATTCTTATTTGGTGGGAACAGTCAAAGATCGTATGCAACATCCAATGTTTACAGATTAACAGAATACCAAGTTTCCTATCTGGGAGTTATGAATCATCCGAGAGTCCAACATGAAGTTGTCCTTTTGCAAAATGGAAAGGTTTTAATTGTTGGTGGTTATGACGGTCGGTTCATTCTTTCTGACTCAGAAATATTTGATCCTTCGAACCTTTCGTTCCAGATGATTTCACCAATGAATGTACCGAGAACATACCATACTGCTACAGTTTTAAATGATGGTAGAGTTTTAGTTACAGGTGGTTTCGGAAAACAATCTGAAAAGTTGAAGTCGGTAGAAATTTTTCATCCAAATACAAATTCTTTTGAATCAATTGGTGATATGAATGTAGCTCGGAGAAGGCATTCGGCTACCTTGTTGCAAAATGGAAAAGTATTAATTGTGGGTGGCGATGGGCTAAACACAACTTTGTCATCTGCAGAACTTTTCGATCCTACCACCAACACCTTTTCACTTGTGGGCCAATCAATGTCTATTGGACGTTCCAATCATACTGCAAATTTATTGGAGAACAATCGGGTTTTGTTTACGGGAGGATATTCCTTTGATGCAAACGGAGTTTATTCCTATTCCAATTCTCTGGAAATTTATGATTTTGGAACAGGGAACTTTACTGTCATTGGAAATATGGGTGAAACTCGCGGAGGGCATGGTTCTGTAAAGATAAATGCAAATGTAATCATTTGCGGTGGTGGCAGATTTGAAAACAGTTCTTACATAGAACCAATGGATTGTTATAAGGTTTCAAACTCAGGGGTTGTAACCAAAGAAACTTACCAGCTACAAATTCCAAGGGTTTTATTTGTTTTTGAGCCATTGGGAAATTCCATCATCGCTTGCGGTGGTGAAAATCAATCGGGGCAGATCCGAAGTTGTGAAGGAAAGACAAATGGTTCCTTTGTTTATTTGAATGGTCAACTATAGTGGTGTTTTTCAAAACCATTGGAAATGATAAGTATCTTATGAGTCAGGGATTGTTTCTGAAATTAGCGTTTCTGTAAATGCTCAGCTTTTTTCTAAAGAAGAATACTTATTGCCAGTTGAACATGCCTCATTTATTTTGCTCTTTCCCTGGACTGCATACAATTTTGTTTTGAATAGAACTAAATATACTCTTCCAGAACTTTTAGATCCGATTGGTGTTTCCCTCTCTAAATTACCGACAATGGAAAATTGATATTAGTTCTTGAATCGTTTCATAAAAACAAAATTTGAATTTATGAAATGTGTAAAGACTTTGGAATAGTTTTTCTGCTACTCTTCCCCAAAGCGAGAAGGATACGGCGGGCTTGGTCGGAAGGACGGGAGCGTAAGCGGACCCCGAAGTAGCCTGGTCCCGACAAACGCTGATACATTGGTCGCCAACCGGAAGAGAAGCGAGAATTCCTAGTTTTAGCCTTCGGGACTCGCCCCCACGTTCTGTTCGATTCCCAGCTTTGTTCTGTTAGATGGATTTTGAAGTGATGATTGAACTGGTGCCCCAGGAGGGAATCGCCCTCTCCACTGCCAACACATCCCGTGTTGTCTGCGCTCCGAGGCACGGTTTTGCTCTCCCTTCGCCATCCTGGCTACGGGACAGAAATTTTCACTCCCTATGGGTCGTTCTCATTTCTGATCGCAAAACTGTTCGATTCCCAGCTTTGTTTTGTTAGATGGATTTTGAAGTGATGATTGAACTGGTGCCCCAGGAGGGAATCGAACCCCCACTGTCGGTTCCGAAGACCGATGTTCTATCCGTTGAACTACCAGGGCATGGTGACGGGATGTAATGTCAGGATAGGGGGACCCTGTGTTCGGGCAAATGATTTTTTGGATGAGAAAGGCTCATCCGAATGATGTAGATGGAAAGGAGAAGGGTCCAGCCAATCAGAAACAACCGCAGGAATAAAAATACATAGTAAATAGGTTTGGGTTCACCAGGAACGATAAAGATCGTTAGGTCATTGGCAGTAATGATTTGCGAGCCGGGGAATTTTTTGCGAATGGAATCAAAGGCTTTTCGAAAATCACCAAGACGTTCGGAAGGATCCAAGTGAAAATCATTGGTATACCGCAAAGAACCTTCGTCACCAAAAGCATAGAAGTGGGATTCCCAACCTAAAAATCCAAATTCAGCGGGAAGAGAGCCGGGAGGGTTTTTGACAAAAAAATAAACAGTGCCACGGTCGTAGACAAAGGAAGGGATCTGTCCTTCGAGTCTGAGTTTGTCTTTCGTAAATCCATCTTCATAAAAATCCGACCAATCCCCCCATTGGTATACTGTTCCTGTTTCTTCTTTCCAAAGAAAACCGCCTAAACTGGGGAGACTTTCTAGGGAAGTCACAAACGAATTCAACTTTTTGGTTTTTTCTTTGGCATCGGTTTTCGTTATGGATTCAGAACGAAGTAGGTTTTTTAATTGGATGCGAAGTTCTCTCACCTCAGAAGCATTGGCTTCCAATATTCGTTTGCGAATTTCTGTTTCCTCTTTGCGGAATGGGTTTGAAAAAACAACTTCAGAGAGAGAATATACCAAGTCAGTGAAAGGCTCTTGCGAATCTCCCTTCGTTTGGGCAAAAATGGACCTGGCACCCATTGTGACGAAGACAAGGAAGATTAAAAAATAGATTCTCATCCCTTTACCTATCGGCCAATTTGGGAAGAATGATGACCTGTCCTATCTGTGAAGCCCATAAAAATGAAAGCCAAATCCTTTTTCAAAATGAAGATTGGATCCTAAGAAAAGCGGACCAAAACCTAGAAGGGTATTTGTACATGGAACATAGCAGACATCTGGAATCTTGGTTTGGATTGTCTTTGTCTGAGTTTGAAAATTATGGACGGGCTCTTTACAAAGCCACAGAGATCTTAAAGAAACAGGAACCTGAAAAAATGTACATTGTGGCCATTGCGGAAAAAGTTCCTCACTTACACGTACATTTGATCCCTAGGTATGAAAACCAAGAGAAAGGAATCGATCATATCGCAAAAGCCACAGGCCCTGGATTTCCTCGGCCCATGTAAAAAACTACTAAAAAAGAATAGGTTTTTTACAAATCTTACTTACAATCCTTGGTTGTGGTTTTAGAAAGACATCCAACCAACCAAGTTCCTAAATATTCGATTAGCGATCTGACTGATTTACAGGAACGTTTTTTTCTTTTACAAAGAGAGAGTGCCAAACAACAAATCGCTCATATCTTTCTCATCGAAGGTTTTGCTTCCACAGGCAAAGGTTCGATTTTACAATCATTGACCATTCGTTTGGATCCAAGGAAGTTTAAAGTATACTCTCCTTATGTAGACCAATCTGAAGATAGAGGTTATCCTTTTCTTTGGAATTTTTGGAGAGTGGTTCCCAGGTATGGGGAGTTTTTGTTTTATCTCAATACATACTACAGTCGTCTGGCTTATTTGCGTTCTGAAAAAAAAATAAACTTAGCCGAATATGATCACCGATTGTTATCCATTTTGAATACGGAAAGAATTCTTTCGAAAGATAAAATTATCGTTCACAAATTCTTTTTGCATATTTCTAAAAAAGATCAAAAGAAAAGATTAGAAGATTCTAGAAAGAAAAAAAAGGAATGGGAATTGTCTCGGTTTGACAAAGACCAAGGGGAACATTACAACCGTTACTTCGATATTTTTGATTCTATTTTAAGTTCTTCCAGAACCATTGATTCTCCTTGGCAAATCATTTCCTGTGATAAAAAAGACGACACAAAACTTCTCGTTTTTGAGGCAATTTTGGAACGTTTGGAGAGGATCTTAGAATTTGATTCAAGAAGTGCCTTACAGTCTATCAATCACGGTATGGAGCTCATTCCATGAAATCAAATTCATTGCAAAATCGTATCCTTCACTTGCAACAGTTAGATATGAAACAAAATCTATCACCTGACGAGTACCAAACGAAGATGAAAGTTTTGAAAAATAGAATTCGGGAACTCACTTTTCTTTCAAAGGCAAAAGACAGACCCATACTTTTTGTTTTCGAAGGTTGGGATGCGGCAGGAAAGGGGGGGGCGATCCGAAGGCTCACTCAAGAAATTGACCCACGATTATTTGAGGTGCATAACATTTCTGCACCTAACGCAGAAGAGATCCAACACCATTACCTTTGGCGTTTTTGGAATCGAATTCCAAAAAAGGGCCATGTTGGAATTTTTGACCGGTCCTATTATGGTCGAGTTCTTGTGGAACGAGTGGAAGGGTTTGCAACTGAATCGGAGTGGTCTAGGGCTTATGAAGAAATTTTACTCTTCGAAGAACAACTGGTGAGTTTCGGAACCATCGTCATCAAATTTTGGTTACACATTGATTCGGAAGAACAATTACTTCGATTCGAAACCAGAAAAAACGATCCACTCAAACGTTGGAAACTCACAGACGAAGACTGGCGTAATCGTGACAAATGGACCCTCTATGAAGAAGCAGCCAACCAAATGTTTGCCAAAACCGATGCTCCCAAAGCTCCTTGGTTTTTGGTTCCAGCAAATGATAAATACTTCGCACGGAAAATGGTTTTAGAAACGGTGGCTTATCGTTTGCAAGAGGAATTGGAATAATAGATATATAAGTAGTTGTAATCGAAATTGAATTTTATATTGAATCCTTGTATTCTTATTTTAAAAAACTATAAGAGATGTGGAATGTTGCAAATTTTCGCATAACAGATCAAACACTCTTGGAAAATATCTGCATCTGTTTTATCGGTAAATTCTCGCGTTTTGACTAAATAACAATTAAGAAAGGATTCTCCTCGTCTTTCCTGCGTTTGGTCTTCCTTTTTTGGTTTATTGCAATAAACCAAATTCAATAATAATAATAAGATGAGATAAGCGGCCGTTAACCTTTTCATTATAGCAAAATTTGATAACTTTAGTTACCTTATCAATATTTTTTTAAAGAATTGGTTGATTTTGATTTGTTATGTTTGAACGATTTGTTCATCGGTAAGGATTTTTAGTTCGAAGTGCCACTTACATGAGTTAAATGAAATGTTGTGCTTGAGTCTTTCGTAATTTATTTGTAAAACAATTGTTATATTCGTATTCGAATGAATACTCGGAGATTTTTATAGAACGATTAAAGTTAAAATTCCATTTGCCATATCTCGGCAAAAAACACAATATTTACACCAAAAAAAGGTTCTGAATTTAATAAAACCAAATCAATTTCCTTGACAATAGTTTACTAGGAAACTAAATTGCGATTATGCTGAAAAAACAAAATCTAGAACCAAGCCACTTAAAATCCCACCTGGGATATCATTTGCGTGTGGTTTCCAATGCGGTTTCCCATTCGTTTGCAAGGAAACTTGCCAGTTTGGATGTGACCGTAGCCGAATGGGTGATCCTTCGGGAAATGTATTCTTACAAAACCACCACTTCGCCTAGTACCATCGCAGAAATCACAGGCCTCAGTCGGGGTGCTGTTTCCAAACTCATCGATAGACTTTTAAACAAAGACCTTGTGATCCGCGAAGAAGCAAGTGAAGACAGGCGTTACCAAGAAATCAAACTCACCCCAAAGGCTAAAAGACTAGTTCCAAAACTCTCAGAAATCGCAGATGAAAACGATTCCAGTTTTTTCTCTTTATTATCTGCGGCAGAGAAAGACCAACTTCGAAAGTCTCTTTTGAAACTTGCCGCATTACATAAACTAAACTTAAACCCAATCGAATGAGGAGATTTCAATGACCAACCTAACAACAAAATTAACAGAAGCGCAAAAATTTGCCATGTCCATTCGTCCGAAAGTCGGCGGCTTTCCTGTACTTGCAGAAGTACTTCGCAGTGCAGGTGTTCAAAGTAACCGTTGGTCACTACCGGCTTGCCAAGCTGTCTACCAAATGAAAGAAGGTTCTGTGGTCCAACAAGGAACTCCTCTTGTTAGTGGCGTTTTTGAGATTGCAAAATTTGATCGGGACGCACTCATCACCGCTCTTCGCACTGACCAGGAAGGTCGAAGCAGTTTCCCTGAATTTCTAAAATCAGCTTGGGAAGCAGGGGTGATTGGTTACGATGTTGATTTCGCAAGTCGTAAGGTAGTTTATTATGGTGTGAACGGTGAAAGTTATCTGGAAGAATATCCTGCGGTGACAGTCGAGAGATAATGATTTAAAAAGATATGGAGCTTCGAACAATACTTGTCTGCGGGGAGTTGTCGTTTCTAGTTCCTTAAGAATATCTTGAAATTCATATATTTCATTTTCACCGATACGGTTTCTGTTTGATTTGAAACGTATAAGTTCTGTCCTCTGAATGGAGAAGCACTTGTGAATAAAAACCTAAGTCCAAAGAGCGAAACTTGGAACGAAAGATAGAAGCATCTTCATCAAAAATTTCTTTGCGACAATCGGATACAAGGGACTTCCATTTTTCTTTGGAAACAGAATGGTATAAAAAACCATTGGCATTGGGAGGAATGGTTCGATTCTCCCAAAAGATTTCCTCTTGGAAACACAAAACCCCTTGTTTTGTTTTGATTCGAAATTCTGATTTCCACTTGGGGTTTGGAAACTGGATTTGGTTTTTTGTATTATTTTCGATGAATAAAAAATAACCTTGGAACTTTTCATCTTCTTCACGGGAAAGACTTAAATACGTTGGGTATCCGTCTACAACCTGTTTGTCGGACTGGGTGCGATTTTGGAAACTGCCTGGATTTAAAGCCCGAAACCCAATATAAAATATCAAAACAACAAGGACTAAATCAATCAGGAGAACAATCTGCCTCCATCTAGTTTTTTTATTTTTATCCCCGATTTGTTTGAGGTATTCTCTGAATTCTTCCGGGGAACGAGAATGGTATCCTTTTCCCATTTATACTAACTCCACAAGAGACTTTAGAATTTGGTGGGCAGAAGGATAAGGTTCTTCCAATTGTTTGGAGTGATCCAAAAAGGAAAGAGCCAGGTGAACGGAGTTGGGAATGTCAAAATCCAAACTGAGATATCTAGCCAAAATTCCGGATAATAAATCTCCCGTTCCCATCGTAGCAAGTTTGGGATTGGGTGACTCCCAAATATAAGAGGAACCATCGGGGCAAACAAGAAGGCTCACAAAGGATTTCAGTAACACATACACATTGTTTTGTGGACAATAATCGACTAACGTATCGTAGGCTGCCTGGACAGAATTGTGAGTTTTACCAGTCATTCGATTCAGTTCTCCTACATGAGGAGTGAGTAAGATTTGATTCCCTTTGGGAAGTTTGGTTCCAAAACTAGGAATGGCACCGGCATCCAAAATCAGTTTTTTATCTTCGGGGAGAGTCCATCCTTCCAAATCTTTCGGAAACTTTGTGAGTCCGGGGCCTACAACCAGAGTTTTTGTTTTGATAAAAAAGGGATCGCTGGTGGTATCCGAAAAGGAAGAAGTTTTTGTCATTTTGGAAAGATCTTCTTTTAAAACAAGGGAGCAAATTTGCGGAGACGGGGAAAATATTTTACTAATCCCTCCACCGAGCCTTAAAAAGGCATTTTCAGAAAGTAAAATGGCGCCTTCCATTCCAGTTTCTCCACCATAAAAAATGGCAGAACCAGCACTGTATTTATGGTCCTTGTTTTTTCTTTTTAGGGCTTGGATTGCCGATTCTGGGTTCGGTTCTAAATAATAACGATTGGAAAATATAGCTTTGTTTAGGTGGGTTTTGATGGGGAATCCAATGGATTCGTAATATCTAGGAATAATCGAATCTTTTTCATAAATAAAACCTACGTTCTCCCATTTCCTTGTTCCTAGTTCTTCAATGGAATCCGCATAAACAAATACATTCGTCTCCCCTGGTTTTCCAAGAGAATTTGGATCCCACCCGCTCGCTGTATCAAGCGACAACCTGTAAAAAAATACCTCGGAGTCATTGATGGTTTCAATGAGTTCCACTAGTTCTTTGGAAAGTTTCCCTTGAAATCCTGTTCCTAGAAGGGCATCCACAATAAGGACGGAATCTTCTTTTGCCTCTTCCCATTCTTTATAAAAATCTTCTAAGTTACTGGTGACGCCGAGTGATTTGGAAACCAATGCTTCATAGAACTTTCCCGCCTCTGATTTGTTTGGTGCTGTGGAAAAACAGCGAACGGGAAAACCTTCTTGGTAAAGGATATGGGCGAGGGCATACCCATCTCCTCCATTTCCTCCCGTTCCACAAAGGATCCAAATGGATTCTGCTGTTTTCCATAAATCTTCATTGGCATGAAAAACAGAAAGGGCAGCCATTCCCATTAGAGTCTCTTCGTGAAACCCTAATTCTTTTATGGCAAGAGAATCTAAGGATTTGGATTCTTTATTTGTGAATAAGGGTTGGTGTTTCATTTAGATCCAACGATAGACTTCCAAGGCCCCTGCACGAATCCGAACCGAATAAATATTATCAAAAGCATCTGTATAGGTTTCTCTCCACTGTCCGCGTGGGCTAGAAAAAGGAATTCGTTTGTTATTGATATGGTTTCCTTCTTTGTCATGGACTTGAAGCCTTGCCGCATTCCCACCGTCTTCTGTTTCCCAAATATAAAATTCTCCATTGTTTCGGATGGAAAATAAAATCTCAGAAGGGTCTTGGATTTCTTTTAAAAATTCAGAACTTTTCGAATCAAATACAAACCGAAAGATCCTTCGGAACTTAAACCGTTTGTCTTTTTTGGAATAATAACTAAATGATCCTAGAACATACTCTCCTTCTGGGTGAGGGAGGAGTTTGTCGAGGGTGATATCATAATCTTTTGCATCATTACTTGCAAATACATCAAGCCCTGATTCTTTTAAATTCCCTTTGAGTTCTCCCTCTTCAAAATAAGAAAGTCGCATTTCTTCTGCTATACGGTGGTAAACGAATAATTTTTCGCCTTCGCCGGGGAGGATGAATTCAATGTAACGGAAGGGTTCTGTATTTTTACCCGATGCCCCTAACATAAATTTCACGACACCTTTTTGAGAGATTTGTACGAGAAAAGAGGGTAGAACCGTTGCTCCTTGTGTGGAGAAGGCACCACTGTACGTTTTGTATAGATTTTCCCCGCCTTGGGGAAGTTCCATTCCCTTTGTCGAAATTCTATTTTGCACAATCAGATCCCCATCTTCGTTCATGGCAACAATCCCAATCCCACCAAATCGGAACGGATAGTGAGGGATTCCTGAATTGGGTTTGAAATCAGGGTTTCCAAGAGTGGCATCAAGCCTTCCATTCCTGTCAAAAAGTTTGATTACGGCTTGTTTATTGTCCGCCATTGCGCTAATATTGGAGGAGTTAGGGATGGTGAGGGGAACGTTGGTGAGTACTTGGTTCACCACAACGCCTTCAAAACTCTCGTTGGTTTGCCCAAGAGGGATGCGGAAGAGGATTTCCTCTTTTAAGTTTTCCACGCGGAAACGAAGGCAGGAAACAGAAAGGACTAGGGTGAGGATGAGATAAAGGATTCGCATGGTGCAACATCCATTCCCTAATTTTTTATTTACAGGACAACTCGCTTTTCCTAACTTGACAGTAGACATGTTAAATTTTAACATGGGCTGGGTCTCTTATACAGATCCCTTTTGGGATCTTTTGGAAATGGTTTGGTATATACCGAGGAAAACATCAGAGAACTTACTTTACGTGTTCTCGCTCCACCTCTAGCGCTTTTTTCGCTCCAAGTACAGAATCGGAAGAACCACGCCCTCATTGAGATTGAACTGGATCATCTCACAGATAAAACTGGCTCGGCTAGTTTGGAAGACTGTGAGACTGTGTCTAGGAGACTCAAAGAGGAGCTGGATTTATGGGGAGAGGAATTTGATTTCACTCTCCAAGTCTCCTCAGCGGGAGCAGAACGTGTTTTGCGTCTGCCGGAGGATTTAATTCGTTTCCAAGGACTTCTAGTCAAATTAGAAGTGCCGCTGGAAGCAGGAAAATGGGACAAACGATTGTATCGTTTGGGACCGGTTTCGGGGGATTCAGTTGAGCTTACGCTTTACGATCGTAAAACTCGACACAAAAAGAACCAAAAATCGGTATCTATGCCCATCGCAGAAATACGAAAGGGAAATTTGTATTTAGAAATTTAAGACTATGGCGACAAAACAAGCAACGAAAGAAACTGGGCTATTCGAAGCCATCCAACAATTCTGTCAGGATAAATCTCTTGATAGAGAACTCGTACTCGGTGTCATCCGAGACTCCCTTCTCGCAGCCTATCGCAAAAAAGTCGGTTTAGAAGCTGAAACTGACGACCGTTGCCAAGTAGACTTTGGGTCGGACAACAAAAACGAAATCATCATCTCCGTCTTACGGGACGTGGTAGAAGAGAAAACAACAAACCCTCTAGAGATCTCTTTAGAAGAGGCTCTCAAATTGGATCCTGCTGCACAAGTGGGAACCCAAATGCGTGTGTTTGAAAAACCACAAGACCTTTCTCGGGTACTTTCCAGCCAAGCCAAACAAATGGTGTTCCAACGTCTTCGCGATATGGAAAAGGAATTACTCTACCAAGAGTATAAATCCAAAGAAGGCGAACTCACTCACGGGTATTTCCAACGTTGGAAAAAAGACATCATGTCCATCGACCTAGGTAAGGTAGAAGGGATCATGTTGAAAAAGGACCAAAACCCTGGGGAAAAATACCGCCAAGGGGATCGTCTCAAAGCCATTATCTCTCGTGTGGAACTTAGACCTCGCGAACCAATGCCTGTCATCACACTCTCTCGTGCTTCGGGTGACTTTGTGAAAAAACTCTTCGAAATGGAAATTCCGGAAGTGTATGACGGAATTGTCGAAATTCGTGATGTAGCTCGTATCCCATCTTACAGAACGAAGGTGGTAGTCACCACTAGTAAGTCTGACGTAGACCCTGTGGGAGCTTGTGTGGGGATGAAGGGTGTTCGGATCCAAGCCATCGTTCGCGAACTTGGAAACGAAAGAATCGATATCGTCCTTCACTCGGATGAACCAAGCGTATTTATTGCCAATGCCATCTCTCCTGCAAAACCAGTAGAAGTGCATGTGGATAGAAAAAGAGGGGATGCTCTTGTCATCGTTCCCGATGAATCTCTTTCTCTAGCCATCGGAATCAACGGATCCAACGTAAAACTTGTATCCCAACTTTCCGGTTTCAAAATCGACATCAAAACTGTATCCCAATACAACCAAGAACTAGCATCACCGGAAGCTCGCGAAAAACTGGATCGACTTTTCAACGCCCAACAAGAAGCAATGGAAGAATCAGACGACCAATACAGCGAAGCCGGGGACGAGGAAGAAGAAGATTCCGGATACACTCCGCTTTCCGAAGTTCCTGGTCTCACCCCAAGGATCGTTGGCCTTCTCGAAGCCGGCGGGATCAAAAACGTGGAAACCCTTCTCGAGTTCAGCCAAGAGGAACTTTCGAAAATTTCCGGAATCGGGAAAACGACAGCAGAACAAATTTTGCGTCTGCTTCGTGAATCTATCGAATGGGTAGAAGAGGGTTAAGTTTTAAGGCATAATATGGAAGAGCAAAAATCGATTAAAGAAACCCTCCAGCAGGGAGCCAGTGGTGACAAAACCAAGAAAAAGCTTGTCATCAAGAAAAAAGCGGCACCTGCAGATGAGAAAAAAGAATCCACTACTGGCCCACAAGCTGGTGCACAGGAAGTAAAACCTTCTGCATCAACTTCGGACAAAAAAAAGGATTTGAATGAACTCATTCGTGAGGAAGCCAAAAGACAGGGACTCGGTTCCGGTCCACAAGCTCCTTCCCAAGCATCTCCCATTGTGTCTCGTCCGGATCGTAAACCGGAGCCACAACCAGAAAGAGAGAGACCTCCTATGGATCGCAAACCGGAATCCATTCTCTCAGGGGATACTTCTTCTCCTAACTACCGCCAAGATCGTCAAGGCGGCGGTTCTGGCCAAGGGGGAGGAAACCAAGGTTATTTTAGAAAAGAAGATCGTAACCCGATTGTCTCCAGACCGACAACACCACGCCCCCAAAGACCCGAAGGTCAAGGTGGTGGATACCAAGGAAATCGCGGCCCAGGACAGGGTGGCGGTTATCAGGGAAATCGTGGTCCCGGCCAAGGCGGCCCAGGTGGTGGATACCAAGGAAATCGCGGCCCAGGACAGGGTGGCGGTTATCAGGGAAATCGTGGTCCCGGCCAAGGTGGTTCAGGTGGTGGATACCAAGGAAATCGTGGTGCAAGACCCATTGGTCAAGGTGGCCCAGGTGCGGGAAGACCCCCTGGAGATGCTCCTTTTGGTGCACCGGGTGGACTTCCAGGAGCCGGCGGTCCTGGTGGCGCCAAAAAGAAAGTATTCGATAAAGAAAAGGGCGGTAGGGTAGAAAACGAAAACACTAAGTTTTTCAAACAATCCTTCCGCAAACAAAAGGCGCAAGCTGCAGCCCTTGCTGCTGTTCCTAAAGAAATCTCCATCTTGGAAAATATCCAAGTTGGGGAAATTGCCAAAAAACTGAATTTAAAACCTGGTGAAGTCATCAGTAAACTCATGAAAATGGGGATGATGGTGACCATCAATAATGTGATCGATGCAGAAACGGCATCCATCCTTGCAGATGATTACGGTTGTAAGGTGAAGATTGTTTCCCTTTACGATGAAACTGTCATCGAAGAAGAAAAGGATGCACCGGAAGACTATATCACTCGTCCTCCAGTGGTGACTATCATGGGTCACGTTGACCACGGTAAAACAAAACTTCTTGATACCATTCGATCTTCTCGAGTGGCAGAAGGAGAATCGGGTGGAATCACTCAGCACATTGGTGCTTACCAAGTAGAAACGGAACGCGGAAAAATTGCCTTCCTTGATACTCCTGGTCACGAAGCCTTCACTTCCATGAGAGCACGTGGTGCTTCCGTAACCGACATTGTTGTGTTAGTGGTTGCTGCAGACGATGGGGTGATGCCTCAAACGATTGAAGCCATCAACCACGCCAAAGAAGCGGAAGTTCCTATCATTGTTGCGGTAAACAAAATTGATTTACCTGCGGCTAACCCAGAAAAGGTGAGACAAGAACTTTCCAACTACGGATTACAACCGGAAGAATGGGGTGGAACTACTATCTTCTGTGATATTTCTGCTAAGGGTAATATTGGAATTGATAAATTACTTGAGATGCTCATCATCCAAGCTGAACTTTTGGATCATAAAGCCAATCCAAAACGAAAAGCAAAAGGAACCATTGTCGAAGCAAAACTCGATCCAGGTCGTGGTGCTGTCGCAACGGTTCTCATCCAAAACGGAACACTTCGTGTAGGAGATGCTTTTGTTGCTGGAGTTCATGCCGGTCGTGTCCGAGCTATGTATGACGATCTTGGTCATTCCATCCGTGAAGCGGGTCCATCTTTTCCAGCCCTTGTGACAGGTCTCGATGGGGTTCCAGATGCAGGAGCGCCATTTGATGTGGTGATTGACGACAAAGAAGCACGAACTATTTCTCATAGCCGTCAAGATTATGAGAGACTTGGCCAATCGAAAAATGCGGCCACGCGAGTGACTCTTGATAACATGAGTGAGATCATCAAACAAGGTGCTCTCAAAGAACTCAAAGTCATCATCAAAGCGGACGTTCGTGGATCGACAGAAGCGGTCAAAGAAGCCCTCGAAAAACTTTCGACTGCTGATGTTCGTTTGAATGTAATCCATGCGGGAACGGGAGCCATTGTAGATTCCGATATCATTTTGGCATCGGCATCGAACGCAATTGTGATTGGTTTCCATACTCGTGCGAATCCAAAAACAGTTTCACTTGCAGAGAAAGAGAAAGTAGAAATCAAATACTACAGCATCATCTATGATGTGGTAAACGAAGTGAAAGCTTCCATGGAAGGAATGCTCGAACCTGAAAAAGTAGAAAACGTAATCGGTAAAGTTGAAATCCGAGACGTATTCAAAATTTCTAAAGTGGGTAACATCGCAGGTTGTATGGTGAAATCCGGTAAGGTCACAAAACAAGCTTATGTTCGGGTCATCTCGAGCGAGTCTGGTGAAATCACTTGGGAAGGTAAGATCAAAAACCTCAAACGTATGAAAGACGATGTGGCTGATGTTCTTACTGGATTTGAGTGCGGTATCTTACTCGATGGTTTCAACGACTTTTCTGTGGGTGATGAAATCGAAGCATACGAGATCCGAGAGATTGCTCGTAAACTGTAAGGCGGCTTAAATGAATCCCATTCGAATGAAAAAACTCGAATCGGAGATCATTCGCCAAATCTCCACTGCGATTTTGGAAGGCAAGGTAAAAGACCCTCGGGTCTTTTTACCAAGTTTCCATCGGATTGAGATCAGTGAAGACCTTCAATACGCAAAAGTGTATTTCACGGCTCTTTGTAATAACAATGAAAGAAAAAAACTCACACAAGGACTTGTTTCTTGTGCTGGTTTTCTTTCCTCTTTTGTGGGAAAAAATCTTCGTCTTCATACCAATCCAAGATTTACATTTGTCTGGGATAATAACTACATCAAAAGTTTGGAAGTGAATCGTTTGATTGATGAATCCAAACCCAAAACTTTATTCGAAGAACTCCATCCAGAAGAATCTGCAGAAGATACTGGTTCTGAGGACGATTCTGAATCAAATCCAGATAGCAAGTAACATTGTATAGGTGGATATTCCTATGTCGAAACCCTATCGTTCTGGATTTTTATTTGTCTACAAACCACCAGGGATCACAAGTTCTGATTTAGTATTAAAAACCAAACGATTGTTAAATCAAAGATCCGTGGGCCATACAGGAACCTTGGACCGGTTTGCCGAAGGTTTACTCATTTTACCTTGTGGGGATTACACCGCCTTTTCCCAAGTGTTTTTAGGAAAAGACAAATCTTATTTTGCTGAAGTGATCGTCGGCCTTAAAACCGATTCGGGAGATCCGGATGGGGTGGTGGAAGTGGATGAAAGGGAGACGATCCTACCTCGTTTTGAATCCGAATTTCCGATTAGTCGTCTAGAAGAGGAACTGAATCGACTCACCGCTCTCACTTCGCAAAAAGCACCGAAAATTTCCGCCCTGAAAGTGGGAGGAAAACGCCAGTCGGATTTAGTCCGGGAAGGTTCGGTGGTAGAAGAAAAGGAAAGGCCAATCTCGATCCACCAAGTGGCAGCTGTCCAAAAGACCAAATTGGGATTTTCGTTTCGAATCCATGTGAGTTCTGGAACCTACATTCGGAAAATCATCCTCGACCTTTCAGAGAAGTGGGGAATCCCACTGTCCCTCCAAAGACTTGTCCGTGAATCCATCGGGGATTACGATTTGAAAGATGTGAAAACTCTTGACCAAATTTCCCCCCATGACCTCAGAAATTGGAAAGAAGTGTTCCCACTTCCCACCCGCATTGTGGACGATGCAGAGAAAAAAGCAGTCATCCACGGGGGATACATCTGGGACAAACTCCCGAAGCCCGTCGAAAACGGGTTTTACATTCTCGACGCAGACGAGGATACCATCCTTGCTTGGTGTGATTACGAAGGGAAACCGGACCACATTCCTTACCGGTACAGAAAAGTATTTTTTGACCCTGCTGCAAAAATTATGTTTTCTAAATGAGTCCGTATTAAAATCTGGACACCAGTATGATCACAAAAGAACAAAAACAGCAGATCATTGCTACATTCGGTAGCAAACCAAACGACACAGGTTCTGCAGAAGTACAAATCGCTCTTCTCGACTCTCGAATCAAAGACCTTACTGAGCATTTCAAAGCGAATAAGAAGGACTTTCACTCTCGCCGCGGTCTAATCGCAATGGTGAACCAGAGGAAGAGTTTGTTGGAATATTTGAAAAAATCCAACGTTGAAAGTTATAAAAAGCTGATTGAAAAACTCGGCCTTAGGAAGTAATTCCTATGGCTACAGAGTTCACTGGTTCTTGGGGTAGAGACTCTATCACCATTGAGACCGGCAAGTGGGCGAAACAAGCTCACGGGTCGGTTGTATACAAAACCGGAAATTTGGTCTTGCTTGCGACTGTTTGTGCAGCTGACGAACCAAAAGAAGGACAAGATTTTTTCCCTCTCACTTGCGAATACACGGAGAAAGCTTACTCAGTAGGTCGTTTTCCAGGCGGTTACTTCAAAAGAGAAGCAAAACCGGCAGAACATGAAGTTCTCCTTTCTCGAATTTTAGATCGTCCGATTCGCCCAATGTTCCCTGAAGGTTACTTCTCGGAAGTACAACTTCTCGTACAAGTATTATCAGCAGACAAACAAGTTTCTGTCCAAGGCCATGCGATTAACGCAGCTTCGGCGGCACTTTCTGTTTCTTCGATTCCTTTTGCGGGTCCCATTGCTGGTGCTCGTATTGGTCGAATTGGTGGTGAGTTTATCTTAAATCCAACCAACGAAGAAATCACAAAATCCGATTTGGATTTGGTAGTTGCTGGAACCAAAGATGCCATCGTCATGATCGAAGGGGAAGCAAACGAAATCTCCAAAGAAGATATGATGGCAGCCCTTCGTTTTGCCCAAGAACAGTTGAAAGTGGCTGTGGCAATGCAAGAAGAGTTGGCTAAGAAAAATGGAACTGTCAAAAAGGAAGTTGTTTTAAAAGCTCCTGATAAAGAACTCCATGCAAAAATCCGTGAGTTCGCATTCGACCGTTTGACTGCTGCTAACAAAAATGCCGACAAAGCAAAACGTAACGATGACATCAAAGCCATTAACAAAGAAACAGTAGAACATTTTAAAACTCTACTCGCTCCAGAAGACAAATCAAAAGACATCAAACATTTTTTACATGAATTAGAATACGAAGTGGTCCGCGAACTTGTGCTAGGCGAAGGAATTCGTTTTGACGGTCGTAAAACCGATGAAATTCGTCAAATTTCATGTGAGATTGATGTGCTTCCTGGACCTCATGGTTCGGCAGTGTTTACCAGAGGACAAACCCAATCTCTTGGGGTCATGACTCTTGGAACCACTTCCGACAACCAAAGATACGAAACTTTGGAAGGTTCGAAAGAGAAGAACTTTATGTTGCACTACAATTTCCCAGCTTTCTCTGTGGGAGAGGTGCGACGTAATTCAGGTCCTGGCCGACGTGAAATTGGTCATGGAAACCTAGCAGAACGTGCGATTAAAAAAGTCCTTCCTACGCAAACTGACTTTCCTTATGTGATTCGACTTGTTTCTGAAATTTTAGAATCCAATGGATCTTCCTCAATGGCTTCCGTTTGTTCGGGAACCTTAGCCCTTATGGCTGGGGGAGTTCCGATTTCTGGTCCCGTATCAGGAATTGCGATGGGTCTTTTCAGTGATGAAAAAGGTCGCTTTGCGGTTCTTTCTGATATCGCTGGTATCGAAGATCATTTTGGGGATATGGATTTCAAACTCGCAGGAACCAAAAAAGGGATCACTGCTTTCCAAATGGATCTAAAAGTCAACGGACTTGGACTCGAAGTTTTACAAAAAGCCATCGAACAAGCAGAAGTAGGCCGTGATCATATCCTTGGTGAGATGAATAAATCCATTTCTTCTGTGAAAGGTAATTTGAGCCAAAATGCACCGCGCATCACTCAAAAACAAATTCCAAAAGATCGAATTGGAGAACTCATTGGCCCAGGTGGTAAAATGATCCGTGCGATCATCGAACAATCTGGATCAGAAATTTCTGTGGATGACACGGGTAAAGTGACCATTGCTTCACCAAGTGAAGAGTCTAAAGCAAAAGCCATCGCCATGATCGATGGTATCTTTGAAGAAATCGAAGTAGGAAAAATCTACGATGGTGTCATCAAACGAATTGCAGACTTTGGTGCTTTTGTGGAAATCCTTCCAGGCAAGGAAGGACTCTGCCATATCTCTAAACTAGATGTGAAACGAGTGCAATCGGTTCGTGATATTGTTTCCGAAGGGGACAAAATTCAAGTAAAGGTGATTTCCGTTGATAAAATGGGAAAAATCGACCTTTCTCGTAAGGATGTCCTTTTAGACAACTAAACAGTCCCCAAACGACTGTTTGGGGGGAGTAAAACCAATGGCATCCGTCATCGAATGCAAACGGACCGTTTTACCCAATGGGTTAACGGTTCTCTTTCAACCTATGAAACACG
The DNA here is from genome assembly GCF_004770145.1 of Leptospira bourretii. Classification (NCBI taxonomy): domain Bacteria; kingdom Pseudomonadati; phylum Spirochaetota; class Leptospiria; order Leptospirales; family Leptospiraceae; genus Leptospira; species Leptospira bourretii. The sequence continues at coordinate 482,348 of NZ_RQFW01000010.1, forward strand.
CATCCTCTATGGGGGTGGGTGTTTTTTTGAAACAAGGCAGTCTTGCCGAAACCAATTCCGAACATGGATACTTTCACTTTTTAGAGCATATGCTCTTTAAGGATACTGAACGTAGAACGAGTAAAGTAATTGCTGAGTCAATTGAACGAGTCGGTGGAATTCTAAATGGATCGACTGGTCGTGAATACACACAGTACTACGTGGTCGCGATCAAAGACCAAGCAGAACTTGCTTTTGATATTCTTTCCGACATGTTATTTCGTCCTCTCTTTCGCAAAGAAGACATCCATACGGAAAAGGGTGTCATTATGGAAGAAATGCGTTCTTACGAAGACGCTCCCGATGACTTTGTTTATGATTATTATTTTCGTAATATCTTTGGAAAGTCACCTTACGGCCGTGATATCATTGGAACCAAAAAATCAGTCACTGGAGTGAGTGAAAAATCCATCCGCACTTTTTTTGAAAAACATTATTTTCCAAAAAATATGGTGATTTCCGTTTCTGGAAATTTCACTTGGGAAAAAATTTTGGACTTAACCAACAAATATTTTTCTTTTGAAAACCCTAAGGGAAAAAATCCGACAGAACTTATCATTCCAGCACCTAAAAAAAGTTATTCGAAGCATTTGGAACGTCGTAAAATCGAACAGTTCCATATCATGCTTGGTGTGAATGGAAACAAACGGGATTACCGAACCGTGACTGTCACCCAACTCATCTCTACCATTCTTGGTGGGGGAATGGCATCTCGTCTTTTCCAAAACATCAGAGAAAAAGAAGGGCTTTGTTATAGCATTTATAGTTTTCCTTCCTATTACAAAACAACGGGATTATTTTCCATCTCTTCTGCCACTTCCAAAGAAAAGGCAGCACGTTGTGTGGAACTCATTCTAAAGGAACTCGAAAGTATCAGAAAAAATGGTTTTTCAAAATCGGAACTTGCCGATGCAAAATCGAACCAAATGGGTTCGATTGCCATAGGATACGAACTTCCCGAGAACCGAATGAATAATATTGGTCTCCAAGAAATTTATTATGGTAAGTATTTTTCTTTGGAAGACCGAATGAAATCCATCAAGTCGGTAACCTTAGAGGAAATTAATGAAACCGCCAAGCAGTTGTTTGATTTGAAAAAAGTCCATCTGTCTTGTGTAGGCGATATGTCAGAATCTCAGTTTGCCAAAATCCCCGTCCAGTTTGGCGGTTAGGTGAAAAAGGCCGGAAAGAAGCCAGAATGAAGACTTGAAAAAAACAAACTTCGCAAAGAAGATGCGAAGCAGATAGGATCTTGCGTAAGGAACCTTCTGGCCTGGAACCAATAGAAAGAAAACGACGCATACAAAGGACAAAATGAAATTACCTGAAATCCACATTCAGATTTTAAAAGAGGGAGCAGTCATCCCTGAATACAAAACCCAAGGGGCCGCAGGGATGGATTTATCTGCTTGTCTAAAAGATAACCTCATCCTTCCCAAAGGCGAGGTGGTCTTTGTTCCGACAGGTCTTGCGATGGCCATTCCCGAAGGATATGAAGGCCAGATTCGACCAAGGAGTGGATTTTCTACCAAGAACCGAATTGTGATGCCGAATAGTCCCGGAACCATCGACTCGGACTACCGGGGCGAAATTCTCATCCCACTTTTAAACTTAAGTGGTGCCGACTTTGTTTTGGAGCCGGGTACTCGGGTGGCCCAAATGGTCCTTCACTCAGTTGCCCAACTTCCCATCCAGGTTGTGGCAGAACTTTCAGCCACAGAAAGGGGAGCCGGCGGGTTTGGAAGCACGGGAAAATAAGACATAATTAGAAAAAAAGACACTTAGCTTTTTTTAAACTCTACCGATAGGAAGCTGTAGAGGTGCCTTTTTATGATGCGATCCCTTTGGACCGGTGCTACCGGGATGATTGCCCAACAATTCCATATTGATACGGTGGCCAATAACCTTGCCAACGTAAACACCACTGGTTTTAAAAAGAATCGTGTGGACTTCGAAGATTTAGTGTACCAACATCAAGTGCTTGCGGGAACTCCAGCCACCTCTGTTTCCGAAATTCCTACTGGTGTGAATGTGGGCCACGGGGTGAAAGTCGCCGCCACACAGAAGTTATTCGAAATTGGATCTTTCCAAGCCACTGGAAATAAACTAGACCTTGCTCTAACCGGAGAGATGGCTTTTTTCAAAATCCAAATGCCCGATGGCACTTTCTCTTACTCAAGAGACGGATCTTTCAAAATTGATTCGAACCAACAAGTGGTCACCTCTAACGGTTACTTACTCGAACCACCGATCATCTTACCTGAAAATGCCATCCTCAATACCCTAATGGTTTCTGAAGAGGGAGAAGTGACAGTAAAAATCGGTAACGACATTCGACCAACCACCATTGGCCAATTGGAACTTTACCGGTTTGTAAACCCGGCAGGTCTCCAAGCCGTGGGGAAAAACTTGTTTCGTGAAACTGTGGCATCCGGCCCAGAAATTCCAGGGATGCCTTCGCAAGAGGGATACGGAAGTGTTTTACAAGGGTTTTTGGAGATGAGTAACGTAAAGATCGTAGAAGAGATGGTGAATATGATTGTGGCACAAAGGGCTTACGAATCCAATTCCAAAACCATCCAAACCTCGGATAACATGCTTTCTACGGCGATTGGATTAAAACGTTAATGAAAGTTTGGGTACTTTTTCTTTTTAGTTTAGGTTTCACTTTGCCCACCTCGGCAAGTGGGAAAGACTTTCGACTCTACTTAAAACCCAAAACCATTGTGGGTGCAGGGGAGATTCGTCTTTCTGATTTTACCAACTGGAAAGGAAATTGGAACCCAGTACTCTTCCAAAATTTACAATCACCCAAAGTTCTGACACCAGAACAATTAGTAGATGTTTTGAATTCTCGTTATCGTTCAGAAACAAAAGAAACAGGTGAATCTGTTTCCTTTGAAGTGATGGGAAAAGAGGGGATATTACTTCCGAAAACCGCTACAGTTCCAAAGAAAGAATTGGAACGTTCTCTTTGGAAGGATTTGAAAGAATCCGTAGAACAGACAATTGGTGAAGAAGGAGATTTGTTTCGGTTGAGTTCCGAAAAAGAATCTATCCTTACGATTTCAGGAACGAAACTCGTTTGGCGAAATACAGGTCGCACCCTCCACGGGGGGAAACGGCTTTTTCCATTGGATTATTATTTTGAGGGAAAGCTGATCCATTCGGAATCGGTTCCTTTTTTGATTGAAGAAAAGAAAAAGGCTTACTTTACAACAAAAGAAATCCCAGCAAAAACTGTGCTCACAGAAGAAGATGTAGAACTTCGCTCTTTTTTTACCGCTGATCATAACCGCGAGTATGTGGAAGAAAGTCCTGTTGGAAAAACCGCCCTTGGAGCACTCGCCAGTGACACTACCATTGAAAAAAAACAAGTGAGAACCTTACATACCATTGAAAGGGGACAAGAAGTACAACTTGTTTATACCACTGGGAATTTATTCTTAAAAATCAAAACAAGGGCATTGGCATCAGGAAATAAGGGAGATGAAATCCCTGTTCTCAATCTAGCTTCCCAAAAAATCATTAAAGCTAGAGTCCAAAATGAAGGGATCTGCCTTCTGGAAGAGATATAAGATTGTATGAATGTAAAGATAAATCCCAATTCAAAATTAACTGGGAAGAGAGATGCTAAAGTGAATTCCTTAATTACGTCATCAATTGGTAAAAAAATCCTGATCTTCTCTAGTGAGTTCACAATTCTTAGCATATTGACTTTTACGAGCCTCACTCTTTTTGCCGCGGATTCCTTATGGAAAGACAAAGATCCGTATTCTTATCCCAAAACCATCCAACCAGGAACAGTGGTAAAGGTAGTTTTGAAAAATGGGCTTCGAGTCGAATATGAGTCCGAATACAAAGCGACTTTTGATAACGATATCAAAACGGTTCCCGATAAAAAGTTAGTTCCTGACCTTCCTGCTTATAACTCGAATTCCACATACATGCGTTCCAAAGTTGGTAAGTCCAAATCCCAAGGCAAAGTGGTGGGTGTGATGGCAGTCCTTGTCACAGGGATTGATCCAGGAACGGGAAATTTGGAACTAGAGGGAAGTAAGGTATTTAATTTATCGGAAGAAAGAATTAACCTTCGTTTGTCGGGAACCATTTCTCCAGAAGATTTAGACAAAAATCGGTTTATTTCCAGTGATCTGATTGCCAACCTAAGAGTGGAATACCAAGGAACCTTAAATCCTAAAGAACTCACAAATCCGAACATCCAAATGAAACGGATCACAAACCCCGATGGAACTGTCACTGAAAAAGCAGAACTATCGGAGCCAGAAAAACAAGAAATCATTTTGAAAAATATCAAACGACTCTTAGGTGAAAGTGAGTAAATAGAATGTTATCCATGAATCAAAATCAAACTTACCTAGAGTTTAAAAAAGAAACTTTCCGATTTTTCTCAAAACCACTGGTGGCAGTTGTCGTTTTTCTTTTGGGAACTCTTCCAAGTTTTGCAGTTGAAACAAGACTCAAAGATTTGGTGCGAATTGATGCGGTTCGCGAAAACCAACTCACAGGGTTTGGGCTTGTGGTTGGTCTTAATGGAACTGGAGATACAAAAAATCCTCTCACAGAAGAGGCCTTACAAAATTACCTGGCAGGTCTTGGTGTGAATACCAAAAAGAACCTAAGAGATGCCAAAAATACAGCTTCTGTTCTCATTACAGCCAATGTTCCGGTCAACTTGAAAGAAGGGGATAAAATTGATGTTTTAGTTTCTTCTTTGGGGGATGCACGTTCTTTGGAAGGGGGAGTGCTTCTGCAATCTCCATTGAAAGCAGGGAATGGAGAAACCATTGCCGTTGCATCCGGCGTACTCGCATTTGGTGGAAAAGAGAAAAAACGAGGTGGGGCAGATAAAAAATCAGGATCCAATACCGCTCTTGTCCCTATGGGTGCGATTTTGGAAAAATCGGTTCCCAATGCCCCTGTGACAAAATCAGTCAAACTCACACTTCTCGAAAAAGATTATACAACGATGGGTGCCATAGTGGATGCCATTACCGCCGAACTTGCTGTGGTTCCGGAAGTGGTTTCTCCTACTGAGGTCCTTGTTCCCCTTCCTCTAAAAACATCTGGCCAAACTTCCACCGGAGAAATGGCAACTGGGGAACCCAAACTGGATTTGGCCTTTCTTGCTAAGTTAGAAAATCTAACGATCAATTCTTCGCCTGTGGCCCGTGTGGTGATCAACGAAAGAACAGGGACGATCGTGATGGGAGCTAATATCGCCATTGATGAGGTGGCCATTTCCCAACAAGGCCTGACCATTCAAATTGCCAGTAGAGACAAGGCTCGGTATTTTTTTCCCATCCAAGAAGAAGGAAAAGGCGAGTCTGTTTTTGTTCTCAAAGAAACCACCCAAGTTTCGGATGTGGTGGGAGCTCTGAACAAGGTGGGAGCCTCCACCCGGGACATTATTTCGATTCTAGAAGCTTTAAAGAAACAAGGGGCCTTAAAAGCAGAACTTGTGATTCAGTAATTGGGAAATCTGCCGATAAGTTTAGAAGACATAATATGGACATTCATAAAATCCAAGACTATTCGAATCGTTTGAGCCGCTCCCAAGATGAATCCATTCTCACCCGGATGAAATCCTATGCGGACGAGATGAAACCATCTAAGAAGGATGGGGTGTCTGATTTTCAGAATCTACTAGAAAACCACGAAGAAATTATGGGTAAGGTAAGTTCTTCTTCGCTCAAAGTCCCACAAAACATTCGTGAGGAAATCAAAGAAGATCCTTACAGAAAAAAACTATATGATGCGTCCGTAGAATTTGAGTCTGTATTTGTGAAGATGATGTTAAAGGAAATGAAAAACACCATTCACAAAGAAAAACTCATTGATGGTGGTTATGCGGAAGAAATTTTTGAGGACATGTTATACGATGAGTATGCAAAAAACATTTCCCAAAACGAATCCATGGGACTTGCAGAAGAGATCTACAAACAGATGTCTGCATCTCTTCCACCGGTGAAAAAAAATCCTTATTTTTAAAGCGAATTTCTAAAGTCAGTCTTTCTCAAAAACTCAGAAAATAACTAAATAAAATAAATTCATTCGTTTGATTTGGTTTTATTTAAACCAAATCTTTAAATGAGATTTTTTTAAGTTCTTCTTTTAGTTTCTCTTCCAACACATTTAGGCTTTCATTTAGTTTCGGTGAAATCTGATTGAGTTCTTTCGGTGCCCCAATTTTAAAACTGGAAGTTTGTTCGTATAAGGCAACCAGATCAATCTGTTCTTTTAGTTTGACTGGGGCAACTCGTTTGTCTTCCGTTGTCTCTATTAGTTTTGCCTCGTTTAACTTTTCTAAAATGGTAGTTAAATCTTTTTCTGGCATAAGAAGCGCTTTCCGTATCCCAGAAAGTTTGATGAGTTCTCCCTGTTTGGATTGGTGGTCATAGGTAAGAGCCAACACCTGGATGGTTTTGTAAAATTCATAAGACAAATTGCTATCTATGTCATCGAACGGATGTTTGGGAAGGATGTACCTGTCAGGGAATTGTAAAGTAGCAGTAACTTCTGCACCATACAGGATGATCAGTGAGATGGAATAAATGGCAAGAAGGGCAATGGGGATTGCCGCTAGAGCCTTATACACAATCATCGTTTTTTCCGTGAAAGAGGTTAGATAGATATTGATAAACCCCCAAAAGAAAATGATGAGAATGATTCCTGTCACCGCCGCTCCAATGGAAGATGCTTTGATCGGAACTTTTGTGTTGGGGATAATATTAAAAATTAACAAAAAGAAAAGCCAAAGAGCAAGGAGAGGTAGGAGAATTTGAAAAATGGAATAAAGAGAGAAGAATCTTTTTCCCCCTTGGTATTTTTTCCAAATGGTTTGGCCTTTCGAATCTTCTTCCACTCGAATGATTTTATTGAATTCACCAACACCGACTAAACCTAACATACTTTCGCTTTGGGAGTTAACTTCCGGTTCGGTTTCAATTTCCACTGTTTCTTCTAGCAGAGGTTCTGATCCCTCTGTTACAGTTTCTGTCGCCTCTTTTGTTTTTTTGGAAAGGAGGACCATATCCAAAATCATCCCGGCTTTTCCTCTATAAGCCGTGGACCAGTTTTCACCCTCATCTTCCGACAAAAGAATGTCACCAATGGAAGTGAGGATATAAACATCATAATCTTGTTTTTTAGGAGAGGCAAATACCCAAATGCGTTCGTAAGAATACTTTCTATGACTGAGGTCTGTCCAAGTATACCCTCCGTCCACGGTTTTGAATACAGCACCACTATCGCCCACTAAAAACCCAACATTGCGATTGAGAAAGGCAATGTCATTTAAAGGTTTAGGCGAGATTTCCTGTGGGAAAAAAGTGATCCCTCCGTCACTGGTTTTCCAAAGCCTTCCTTCTCGATCCAAAATGAATCCATCTTTGTCAGAAAAAAAACGAATCCGAATGGGAGTGATGGCAGGATCTGTGAATCTTTTGATTTCTTTTAACGTTTTTCCAATTTCATAACGAAGGGTTCGTGTATCCTTTGTTAGGATAAACAAAGTATCATAATCAATGGCTCCAAAATCTGAGACGGCGATTCCTTTGAGTGAGTGAAGTTTCCATGTTTTTCCTAAATCATTGGAATAAAGGAAACTTCCTTCTTCCGATATGGAAAATAGGGCATTCCCCACACTGCGAATCCGGAAAAAATTTTCTTTTGAGATCTCTGGCCTTTTACAGGTTCCTGTTTCCACAGTATCAAAATCAATACATAGCATGTTTTCAAAATCAATACTGGAATTTGGAATAAAGGATACGGATTTATTTAGTTCTGTGATACTTCCAATATTTCCTTTTTCTCCTGCCACCCATAGGACTCCATGTTTGGTGGAAACAATGGATTTGAGGTGGGGAGGGCGAACTGAATCAGAAATTTTATCTGTGATATTTTTTCCGACAACAAATAGAAGAGGCCCAAAAGAAATTAAAAAGAAATAAAATACAAACTTATTAATAAAATTTCTGTGAAGGTCAATTTTCCAAATGATATGGAAGGCTTTTTCTAAAGACCGCAACACTGCTGTAGCGGAAAAAATAAAAACAACAAATCCAACGGCTCCAATTTGAGAAGCGGTGGAAATGATATCTGTTAAAGTTTCGAGATATGGTGTGATATCAAACTGAATATTATTTCGGAGTAGGTAGGCATTGATTTCATCTACCATTTCCCCTTGTCTTGTTTGAATTCCCGAAGCAACAGTGATGAGGGCAAGGGCTACTGTGAGTGTTGGGATCAGAGTGACTATGGTTGTATAAGCAAGACTTGATCCAATGATGAGGCAATCATCTTTCATAAACCGGTGGATGGAGACAAGGAGAACTCGAATCCCTAAAATGAGTTTTGTTTTCCAACCTTTTTCTTCTGGAATCGTAGTGAGTCGTACAAACAAAGATGGTTGGGTGGTGTCATTCATTGGGGTTACCTATTTTTTAAAAGCGTACAAAACGTAACTGGAAGTGATGGGAAATCCATTTCGTTTCCATTTTGACTTAAAATGGTAGAACGTAATGCGAAACCATTGGAAGTAATCTTCCCATTTTTGAAAAGATCCTCTTGATTTTTGTAGTTTGGCATATAAGGGAAAATCCACTCCGAAGTACGATACAAAACGACTAAATCCAAGGTTCGTCAATATTTTTTTTAAGATGGTATCGGAGTAATAAAAAACATGGCCAGGCATATAGTAGTGATAGTTTGGGCCCTCTGTTTTGGCTTGCCATCCATCAAAATTGGCAGTTTGCAGGAGGAGAAGTCCTCCCGGTTTTAGAATCCGAGTGATTTCTTTAAAAAACAAATTTGGATTTTCTATATGTTCGATCACTTCTACCATCGTGATCACATGGAAATATTCGTTTGGAAATTGTGCATCCAGTAAATCCCCTTGGAAAGTCGGGATTCCATTTTCATTCGCATAACGGGAAGCATACTCAGAAATTTCTACACCTTGCACAGAAAAACCTTCCTTCTTCGCCGATTCTAAAAATCCCCCAAATGAGGATCCAATGTCTAAAAAGTTTCCTGACTTTACGAACCTTTTGATATTGCGAATCCTAGCTTTCCATACATACTGAAAGAATTTTTTATGATCCCTTTCATCGATGTATGTATACTCTGCTTTGCCTTGGTAGTAGTCTTTGGTATAAAGTTCTTTTTGGTTGGGTCTTGGGTAAAGGGCTTGGAGTTTGCAATGTTTACATTCTACAATGGATAAACCTGCATATTTACCGGTTGTTGTATAAAGTGGTTCCCAATCATTTGTTTGGTCAAGAGGGCATATTTCGGTCAAAGAAGGGAGAGGATTCATTATTTTTCAGCGAGAAAAAACCAGTGACAAATTCGTTCTTCTAGTTTTCCCAGTGGCGTTCTTTCCGAATAACCAATTGAAACTTTGGAAAAAATGGATAAAAATGATTTTAAATCTTCAAGGGAATAGGTTTCCGCATAACCGCCGCTTAAATCAGTTAAATTCATTTTTCCTTGTGTTAGACCCAGATGGGTATCCCCATCCGCGCGGATCGAACCCAATAGATACCCCCCAGTGTCCAAGGATTCATATAAAGAGGAGAGAAGCTTTTTTGCCTCTTCTCTTTGGTTGTAATGGAAAACTCCCCAACTTAAGATGAGCCCAAATTCTTTTGGAGAAAATGGGAGGTCTGTGCCTGGAGTGTGGAGGAAACGAATCGGTGAATTCCCTTCATTTAACAGATCAATGGTGGTTTTTGAATTGTCGCAACCAGTGACAAAATAACATTCATTTTGTAAAAGATAAGAATGCCTTCCGGATCCACAGCCAAAGTCCAGTGCATTTCTATTTTTTGGTTGGATCCTAGATAAAAGGCGGACCAAATTTTCATCTGGAAAGGCCAATTTTGACTTTGGTCTTTCATAGTGTTCATCCCAGACATTTTTCATGAATTGATTCTTTGGAAAATGGAATCTAACCAATCTTTGGTGGAAATAGGTAGTTTAGTTGAGATTCCAAACACCTGGGTTCGTTTGTGATTTCCTTCTAATTTATCGAGAGTCGCAGCGGTTGGGACCAATTGTTTTTGGAAAAAGATGGTTTCACCTGGGTTTGGTTCTAAGGTCAAAGGTTCTCCCATCTTTTTTTGGCGTTCCGGGGGGAGGGTAAAAACTAATGCCGATTTGGTGAACCCATCTTTTGCTTTTTTTAAAAAACCAGGCCTTGTTTTTTCGCCAATGGTCACGGAAAGTAAATCATTAAAGTATTTATATCCGTAGTGTTCGGGGATAAGAACATCTGCCAAAAATTCTCCACCCACTTCAGGAGCCGATTCGATTAGAAGGCATTCTTTATTTTTTGTGATTTTAAATTCAGCAACGAAAGGTCCCGTTTTTAGTTTTGTTGCTGTGACAACTGCTTGGCAGATCATTTTGATTTCCCCTGCCAAATCGATATGTTGGGAGGGGGCCACATGGGCCACCTCAATAAAGTTAGGTTTCCCTGTGGTAATTTTGTCTGTGAGGGAGATCAAATAAAATCGTCTGGCAATGACAAAACCAAGGACGGTAACTTCATCCCCAGAAATCAGAGGTTCCAAAAGATAACCTTCACTTGTTTTCAAACGAGTGAATTTTTTAAACTCTGCTTCCGATTCGAATACAGTAATTCCTTTTTTCCCAGAACCTTCTTTGGGTTTGGCGATGAGGGGAAACTTGAGCTCTATTTTTTTTTCTTTGGCTTTCGTTTGTAAACTGGATTGGAGAGAAGCGGGAAGAGGGATTCCAAATTTCGAAACGGCAGTTTTGAACCTTTCTTTGTCCAAAAACAAATTCACTGTATCACGAGGGTTCCCTCGGAGTTTTAATTTTTCTGCTAAATAAGAAACTGTATAAACGGCTTTTCCAAAGGATCTGGAACCCACTCCCATCAGTTTGAAAGGAAGAGGGACACGACTCATGGCATGAAGGATTTTTCTATACTCATGAGTAGATTCTAATATGCGAATGTCTGATTCCACAAGACCCGGGGCCTCTGGATTTGTATCAACAGAGATCACTTTGAGTCCCCTGGCTTTTGCCGCTCGGATGAGTGGGATTTGGTTCTCTCCGGCTCCAATAGAGAGATAACTGCCGGTCAGCTGTCTCATCTATGAACCGCGCGACCCGCCTCTTCTTTGGACTCCTGTATTCCCACCACCTGAAGTTTGGTTTCTGCCAAAAGTAGGTTTGGAAACGGCAGGACTTCCTTTCTTTTTCGCGGCTTCATTTTGCGATTTGGTCAGTTCTTCCTGGTTGACGAGGACAATGGCCTTACCTTCGATTTCTTTTCCGTTGAGAGCAGAAATTGCTTTGGTTGCATCAGCATCCGCCATATCAGCCGTTCCATAACCCAAGGATACCTTGGTGATTTTGTCTCGTTTGATTTGGAGGTGTTCCACTTTTCCATGAGCAGAAAGAAGTTTTTCTAAGGCTTCTTCGGTGAGCGACTGGGGGAGGTTTCCAATGGATAACTTCATGTCCTTCTTTTCTATGAATTTTCGTGAAAACTTCAACTCTTTTTTGACTATGTCGCATTTTCTCTTGGGGAATTGGCGGATCTTGTCGAAAGAAAATATAGGTAGGAACGTTATGTTACGAGGACTCTATACTGGTGCCAATGGGATGATTTCCCAACAAGTGAGAATGGATGTGGTCGCCAACAATTTGGCCAATGTGGATAAAACTGCATTTAAAAAAGATACCACAGTCTTCAAAACCTTTCCCGAAATGTTACTCCATCGTTATTCCGAAGATGGGATTGGAAAAACTCCTATGGGTTCCTTTGATACTTCGCCAGTTGTCGGTAAACTGGGGTTTGGTGCCGAGGTCAACGAAGTGTACACTCGCTTCGAACAAGGGGCTGTGAAAAAAACTGATAATATTTTTGACCTTATGGTACAAGACCAACCCGGAATGGAAAAACCTGCCTTCTTTTCCGTCCTTACCAACCGGGGAGAACGCCTCACGCGGAGCGGGAGTTTTGTTTTGGATAAAAACGGGTTTGTGGTGACTCCCCAAGGGTTTCCTCTTCTCGGCGAAAAAGGTCCCATCCAAGTGAACCAAGGAAATTTCCTTGTGAAAGAAAATGGGGAAATTTATATCAATGCCAAACTCGGAACCGCTCCCAAAGACGGAACCAATTTTAGTGAAAACAGATTCGAAGACCCAGTCCTACTCGATAAATTAAAAATCCGCACGGTCGAAAACCCACGCCACCTAGACAAAGAAGGGGACTCGTTTTATTCCGACACTCCTGAATCCGGCGAACCCACTGCCTTTCCAGAACTTCTTGCCCCACAAGTCTTACAAGGTTACTTAGAGGCTTCGAATGTATCTGTTGTGACAGAGATGGTCGACATGATTGAAGTGAACCGCGCTTACGAAGCAAACTCCAAAACCATGCAAACCCAAGACAGTTTGCTCGGTCGCCTATTCGAAATTATGCGATAGTTTTTATATCCTAGATACATTCGGCACAACTCCTTCCCTCTGAGCTGTCACTAATCTATCCATCCCAACTGCCTTTATG